>DATLYT010000029.1:0-14920 GCA_035574455.1 Bacteroidota bacterium | reverse complement strand
GTAGGAAACTTTTGGGTAATGATGTTCCCACCAATGTCGGTTGATGAAGGGCGCTACGGCAATGGCTCCGAGCAGCAGCACAAATGGCGCCACAAGCCAAAGCTGAACAGGCTTAATCTGGACGTTTTCGAACAGGTGATGATATGCATTGAAAAAATATAAACTCGCCGCGGCGAGAAGAGCGGTTCCTAGAATAACCTGACGTCGCGTGAGGGTCATTTAGTCTCCTTTGTGTAAGTGTTCGGAATTGCTTCGGCGGTTTTCAACTGACCGCCCTTGCCGACAAGCTCGACCTTCTGCACAACTTCTTTCGCAACCACCGCGGACTTCGAAAGGAACGTGGAGGGATAGACACCAATCCAAACCATGAACACCAGTATGGGAACAAGCGATGCAATCTCCCGCGCGTTGATGTCCTTCAGGGTGTGGCCGCCATACAGCCCGCCTTCCCGCAACGGTCCTAACATCACCCGTTGATACATCCACAGAATGTAGACCGCCGCGAAAATCACTCCCAATGCACCGATGATCGCGTACCACTGGCTTGCGAGAAACACCGACTTGAACGCTCCGATCAGAATCAGGAATTCTCCAATGAATCCATTTAATCCGGGAAGTCCGAGCGATGAAAGTCCAACGATAAAAAATATCGTGGCAAAAACCGGCATCACCTTCGCAACCCCGCCGAAATCTGAAATCGTCCTCGTATGGGTGCGGTCATAAATCATTCCCACAATCAAAAAGAGTGCTCCCGTCGAGAGACCATGATTGATCATCTGAATGATTGCTCCCTGCATGCCCTCTTCATTGATGGCAAAGATGCCAAGCACAACGAAGCCAAGGTGAGAAACAGAGGAATACGCAACCAGCTTTTTAATATCAGTCTGCACCATCGAGACCAGCGCACCGTAGACGATACCGATAACCGCCAGCGTCGACATGTAGGGCATGGCTTTCAGCGCCGCGTCCGGAAAGAGCGGCAAACAGAAACGGATGAAACCATACGTGCCCATCTTCAGCAAGACCCCGGCAAGAATGACGCTCCCTGCGGTTGGGGCTTGGACGTGCGCGTCAGGCAACCAGGTGTGCAGCGGAAAAACGGGGACCTTAATGGCAAAGCTCAACGCAAACGCCAGGAACATCAAGAGCTGAAGCGCAGAGCTTAATCGGGGGGCAAGGGAATACAGCTCAACGAGATTTGTGGTGAACTTCCCATCCGGCAGGATCGACGCATAAAAGGCAAGCGCCAGGATGGCAACAAGCATTAACAGACTGCCGAAGAGCGTGAAGAGGAAAAATTTGATCGCAGCGTAAATTCTCTCCTGCCCGCCCCAGATGCCGATGATGAAATACATCGGGATCAGCATTGCTTCCCAAAAAACGTAGAAGAGAAAGAGGTCGAGCGCTGCAAAGACGCCGAGCATTCCGACTTCGAGCAGAAGAACCATCGCCGCGTACTCTTTCAGACGATGGGTGATGGAATTCCACGTGCCGAGCAGTGCCAGCGGGGTGAGAAAGGTCGTTAGCACAATCAACAGTAACGACATTCCATCGATGCCGACAAAGTAGCTAATATTCAAGCCGGCGATCCAAACGTATTGCTCCTGGAACTGGAACCCCGACACCGCAGGATCAAACTGAAACCAGAGCACAAGCGACGCTGCGAACGTCAGCAAAGTCGTTGCAAATGCAACCCACTTGATCAGCTCTGTCCTTGCCTTGTCAATCGCAAGAAGGGCAAGAACGCCAACAAGAGGAAGAAATATGGTAAGGGTAAGAATGTTCATTGTTCATGGTAGGGACACGTCATGACGCGCCCCTATGAGATATTTTCTATCGAAACACAATCCACGCCACGACGAACAGAATGCCGCCGACGAACACCACGGCGTACATCTGCGCAACCCCGGTCTGAATTTTTCTCACCGAACCTGCAATCCAATCGATGAGCTTGGCGGTGCCGTTGACTGCCCCATCGATAAGAGAAACATCAACGCCTTTCCAGAGCAGCGATTCGGAGAGTTTGACCGTCGGCGTGACGACTACCTTGTCGTACGCCTCATCGACAAAATATTTATTCCAGAGAACCTTATAGAAGCCGGCAAACCTGTTTTTCCACTCCTCTGCCAGCTCCGTGCGTTTCAAATAGACCGTGCGCGCAGCGTAAATTCCAGCCAACGCAATTCCAAGCGAAACTGCCATCAACACATACTCCATCGCAGATGGCTCATGGTAGCCGAGCCCTAGCCGGTCGTTTGCCTGACGGAACACGGGTTCCAGCCAATGCTCAATGGCATTCCCTCCGCCCAAGCTTGCGGGAATACCCACGACACCGCCAACAGCCGAGAGGAACGCAAGAATGACCAGCACCACCGTCATCGTCTTCGGCGCTTCATGGGGATGATGGCTCTTGGTCGAGAAGCGTTCTTCCCCTTCAAACGTCAGCGAGACGAGTCGGAACATGTAGAACGCCGTCAACGCAGCGCCCATGACTCCAAGCGCCCACAGAATGACCGAGCCATAGTCACTGCTAAACGCTTTCCAGAGAATTTCGTCCTTGCTGAAGAAGCCCGAGAACGGAGCGATTCCGGCGATGGCAATGGCTCCGACGAGAAATGTCTTGTAGGTCGTCGGCATGTACTTTCTCAATCCGCCCATCTTCTGAATATCCTGTTCCTCGTGCATGGCGTGAATCACTGCTCCGGAGCCGAGGAAGAGCAGTGCTTTGAAGAACGCATGGGTCAGGAGATGGAAAATTCCCGCCGTGAAGGCAGCAACACCCATGGCCAGGAACATGTACCCTAACTGACTGACGGTAGAGTAGGCCAGAACTTTCTTGATGTCGTTTTGAACGAGTCCGATCGTTGCGGCAAAGATAGCCGTCAACGCCCCAATGACGGCAACGATTTGCAACGTTGCCGGAGAGAGAGCATACAACACCGAGCATCGAGCAACCATATAAACACCGGCAGTGACCATGGTCGCGGCATGGATGAGCGCGCTGACTGGTGTTGGGCCTGCCATCGCATCAGGCAACCAGACATACAACGGAATCTGTGCCGACTTCCCCGTTGCTCCAACGAAGAGCAGCAGGGTAATCCAGAACATCACGCTCCCGCCGATACTCAAGACGGAGGCTCGATTGAACACAACATCAAAATCCAAGCTGCCAAACTTTGTGAAGATCAAGAACATCCCGATCAAGAATCCGAAATCGCCAACTCGATTCACAATGAACGCCTTCTTCGCCGCATCGCTCGTGAACGCCGTACCCGGCTTGTATCCTCCCGTCTCGAATTTCCTGTCATGCCAGAAGCCGATCAACAAATACGAACAGAGACCGACCCCCTCCCAACCAAGAAACATCACAAGGAAATTGCTGGCGAGAACGAGGTTCAGCATCATGAAAATGAAAAGGTTGAGGTACGTAAAGAATCGCCAGAAGCCCGGGTCGCCATGCATGTAGCCGATCGAGTAGACATGAATCAGAAACCCGACACCGGTCACAATGAGCACCATCAGGATGGAAAGCTGGTCAACTTGATACGCGAGAGAAACGCTGAACGACGTTGCCGTGCCGGTGAAGGTGGAAATCCAGGTGAACAGCTCCACGACTTCCTTACGCTGGTCGGGTGGAAGTCCCAGCATATGGATGAAGATGGCAACCGCCGTCAGGAACGAGAGGCCGACGACACCACTGCCGATCGTGCCAATGAGGGTTTCGTTCTTCAACCGAGAACCGAACAGTCCCAGCACGATAAAGCCAAGGAGCGGAAAGAGGACGATATATGGCGCTAAGGAAAACATAGTTGGGATTGAGTTATCAGTTCATTGCGTCATCGGCTCATTGATCCAGGGTTCTATGAACCCCTGCTTCAATACTCATCACCATTTCAGAATATTGATCTCATCAATATTGACTGTCTGTTTGTTCCGGAACAGGGCAATAATAATGGCAAGCCCAACGGCTGCTTCTGCGGCAGCAACGGTCATAACAAAAAAGACGAGCATCTGTCCCCGTGCATCACCCAAGTACGCCGAAAAGGCGACTAACGAGAGATTCACCGAATTCAGCATCAGTTCGATGGACATAAAGACGATAATCGCGTTCCGTCGGGTGAGCACACCGACAACGCCGATGATAAACGTGATCGCACTGAGAATGAGGTATGATTGAATAGTCATATTAATCGAGTTTCTTTTTCGCAAGCACTACGGCGCCAACAATTGCCGCGAGCAACAAAATTGAGGTCACCTCAAACGGAAAGAGATACGTCGTAAACAGCTCTTTACCGATGTTCTCAACGGTTCCGATTTCTACCCCACGATGCAAGTCTCCCGGGGGCATTCCAAGGTCGACAAAGCCAACGATGTAAATCACTTCCATCAAGAGAGCGGCACTTAGCCCGGCAGCGAAGATCTTGCGCAGGGATATCTTTTCTGCCAATCGCTGCTCATCGCCGAGGTTCAGCAGCATGATCACGAAAACGAACAACACCATGATTGCCCCGGCATAGACCAGAATTTGAATCACCGCAATGAACTGCGCGTTGAGTGTCAGGTACAATCCGCCGAGACAGAAGAAATTGAGAATCAAATACAGAGCGGCGATGACGGGATTCCGGCGCGTGATGGTCAAGAGCGCCGAGCCGACGAAGACAACTGCAAGTAGAGAGAAGAGTATGGTTTCGAAAGTCACGGTGCGTATTCTTTCAGAGTAGGCGGATCATGCAGCCCGAAGCCAGCGGTACAATTCGGACAACGTCGGTCGTTTTCCGTAGACGAGAATCGCCGTCCGAAAAATCTTCCCCGCGACCCACATCATACCCCACACAGAGAGAATCAAGACGGCAATCGTGCCCACGATTTCCCAGAGCGCAGGCATCTGAATCGGCAGTCTCATCACCATAAACGACGGCGTAAAGATCGGTATAAACGACAGCACCTTCACCAACGTCGAATCCGGGTTCTGCATGATCGGAATCGCGAGCACGATCGGGAAGACAAGCGCGAGACTCACATAACTGGTAATTTGCTGCGCTTCCTGCTCGGTCGTCACTGGCGATCCGGCTGCCACAAAAATAGCAGCATACAAGAGATAGCCAAGGATAAAATAGATTAATGCGATGAAAAATGTCTCCACCTGAAAAAGGCTCGTACCAAACTTTGCCGAGATGGCAAATGCCATTCCCGCCCAGAGCAGGACTTGAACAATCCCTAAGCCGCTGAGTCCAATAATCTTCCCGACCATCAAGTCGTTTGCCGAGCACGATGACATGAGAATTTCGATGAGACGGTTCGATTTCTCTTCGACAACGCTGCGAATCAAGAGCTGCCCGGAGGTCAACACCAGAAACATCAGCATCATGATGATGATGTACGAACTAAAGAATGTTTCTAAAAAGCTCGACTCCTTTTCTTCTCCTTCTCCTGTTACTTTAATCGACTTCACATCGATGTCGGCCATCAGCCTCCTCAACACGGCAGGGTCGTAGCCTTGACTGAGGGCGCGTTTCTCCACAACCACTTCCTCGATGGTCCGAGAAAAGCGTTCCTGAACCCGGAAGTTCCCCACGTTCTCCGCCCGGTATTCCACCTTGCCGCTATCGAACACCGTGGACGGAATGTAAAAATAGCCTTCAATCACATCGTCCGCAATCATTTTATTCGCTATCGCACGAATCTGCTCTGGCAAGCCTTCTGCTGTCAAATTCCGCACGATATAATTCGGCTCACCGCTGGGAAGTTTGTACTTCTCCTCCAATCGCTTGGACAGTGGCTCGACGATGCTGTTGGTTTCATCAATGATGCCAATGATGACGGGTCGATCATCCGGTTTCGACGCGAACAAACCCGGGACGACTCCGAACACCACCATGATCACCGGAGTGAGAATGAGCGAAATGAGAAAGGCTCTTGTTTTGACCTTTTCCACAAATTCCCACTTCGCTATGGCAAGCTTTTTCTTCATGCCGCTTGTGCCGATGCGTAGGGAGAACCTACCACATCAATGAAAATGGAATTGAGGGACGGCTCGACAATCTCAAACTTCCTTAGTGAGAGCCTATCGTCCAGACTGGCCAGAAGATCCTTAGTGTGCTTCATATCGGCTAATTCGAGCTCAGCGTAATTCTGATAGACATCGGCACGACGAACATACGGCAATGATTTCAAGAACGAGCCGTCGCCTTCGTACTCCAGGTGTACCGAATTTTTCCCATAGCGTTGCTTCACCTCAGCAATCGACCCCTCCACAACGACTTTGCCTTTATTGATCAGACAGATTGTATCGCACAGCTTTTCCGCTTGCTCCATCTGGTGTGTGGAAAAGATGATTGCGGTATTTTGCTGGCGAAGTTCGAGAAGAATGTCTTTCAGAAGAATTTGATTGACGGGATCAAGCCCTGAGAATGGCTCGTCGAGGATGAGAAACTGCGGACGATGCAGTACAGAGATGATGAACTGTACTTTCTGCTGGTTGCCCTTGGATAGTTCTTCAACTTTGCGATGCGCACTGTTTGCCAGACCGAATCGCTCCAACCAGTGCATCGCCAGCGGCTTTGCCTCGCGCTCGGTCAAGCCTTTGAGTGTGGCAAAATAGAGAATCGTGTTGATGATCTTGCTCTTGCGATACAGTCCCCGTTCCTCCGGCAGGAAACCCACAATGTTCCAGGTCTCTTCATTGAACGGTTTCCCATCGAACGTGATGGTTCCGGAGTCAGGCTGAATGATGTTGAGCACGGTGCGGATGGTCGTTGTCTTTCCTGCGCCGTTCGGGCCGAGCAAGCCGAAAATTTCGCCGCGTCGGGCTTCAAGAGAAACATCATCAACCGCAACAACCGTTGCAAAAGATTTTCGGAGGTTTTGGACTTTCAACATAGGAAACACGAACTGCAAAGGACGCTAAAGAGACACAAAGCGAAGAGCCGTTTTTCTAAGAAGATTCTTCAGTCTCTGCCTCCGGCAGATCCTTCAGAATGACAGAAAAAACTTTTTCAGCATCCTGCTTATACTCTTGGTGCACGTTACAGCCTCACTGCGACTTTGGCGCTTCGGTCTTAGGGTGTCAACCGGTAGATCATCCTTGGGAACGGAATCGTCTCGCGCACATGGTCCAAACCGCAGAGCCAGGCGACCGTGCGTTCGATGCCTAAACCGAAGCCGGCATGCGGCACGCTCCCGTACCGCCGAAGGTCGAGATACCACTCAAACGCCTCCTGCGGCAGATGATGCTCTTTAATCCTCTGCAAGAGAACCTCCAGGTCATCCTCACGCTGGCTGCCACCGATAATTTCGCCATACCCTTCCGGAGCGAGAACATCTACTGCTAATGCAAGCTCAGGATTCTCCGGATCGCGTTTCATATAGAAGGCTTTGACCTTCGCCGGATACCGATGCACCATCACAGGCCGGTCAAATTGCTCGGAAATGGCCGTCTCGTCCGGCGCGCCGAAATCGTTCCCCCACTCGAATGGCACCCCCTTCTTGTGCAGAATTTCCACGGCCTCATCGTAGCTGATTCTTGGGAGTGGCCGCTTCACGTTTTCGAGAAGCGTTGTATTTCGCTCAAGCACCTTCAACTCATCAGCCCGCTCTCGCAAAACCGTTTGAACGATGTACTCCAAAAACTCTTCGGCTAAATCCATATTGTCGTTCAGGTCGTTGAACGCCACCTCCGGCTCGACCATCCAGAACTCGGAGAGATGGCGACGCGTTTTCGATTTCTCTGCCCGGAACGTCGGGCCGAAGCAGTACACTTTTCCAAAGGCCATCGCCCCCGCCTCGGCATACAGCTGACCGGATTGTGTGAGATACGCCTTCCCTAAATCAAAATATTCTGTCTCGAAGAGTGTTGTGGTCCCTTCGACGGCATTGGGCGTTAGGATGGGTGCATCGATCAACGTGAACCCCCTCCCGTCGAAGAAATCCCGGATGGCTTTGATGATCCGGTGGCGCACGCGCATGATCGCGTGCTGGCGAGATGAACGGAGCCAGAGATGCCTGCGGTCGGCAAGAAACTCGACTCCATGCTCTTTTGGGGTGATCGGGTACTCTTGTGCAATCTGGATGATCTGAACGTCGCTCAGCTCCAGCTCGTAGCCGCCCGGCGCGCGGTCATCTTTGCGTACTTTTCCACGCACGGAGAAAGACGATTCCTGTGTCAGCAGATCGAATTTCGCAAACGTCTCGTCGGGAATATGTCCCTTCACCATGACACACTGAACAATGCCGCTTCCATCGCGCAACAGGAGAAAGCGAATCTTCCCGCTCGATCGCTTGTTGTAGAGCCAGCCCTTGAGGGTTACCTCTTGCCCCTCGTGGTGTTTGAGGTCTTCAACGTAGGTGTGGTTCCGAGGCATGCAAATGAGTCGAAAATGTTGGAAAAAACTGCGCTTAATATACCAAACGGAAAGTTGAGGTTCAAACAAAAAAGGTGTGAAAACGGATACGCTATTCAGTCGGAGCTGTTGCTTTCAACAGTTGTTCGTGAAGAGTTACCGCAGGACGGAACGTGGAGTCGATGCTCAACGCTTGCTGAACAAGACGAAGCGCCTCGTTCGTCAACGTTTGTTCTTGAAACAACGCGGCGTTGAATGTCAACATTCTCGCATATAAGAACTTGATACCACGAGTGTAGTCGTTCTCGAACGAGGTAGGACGAAACACCATGTCAATCGGTTTCGATTTCGGCGTCTCGCCCTCTCTCAAAAGTCGGAAAAGCAACCCTTCCGGCACTCGCTGATACTTATACGCAAACTGCGGCTCGATCTCACCTCCAACGTACACCGGTCTTTCCTCCATTGCCCTGTCAATGAAGTCGTTGATCATCTCATTAAACCGTGCCTCAATCACCGCGGGGTCGTACGGAATGTCATGCTCAAACTTGTAAAGCTCGGCCAAAAATAGATTGACCTTCTCACGGGACCGTTCGATCAGTTGCGGGTACTTGCGCTCCAGCATAGCAAAATACCAGGAACGTCTCAACAGTTCCTTGTCGATTACCATAACATCTTGCCGTTGTTTCTTGACGAACTGCGCATAGTAGGAAGAGGCGACGAAATAATCCCACTGGTAGGTCAGAATAAACGCATTCGGCTCGACGTGATTGAGGATGTTTTGCGTGTAATCATGAACAAGAAAATTATCCGACTGATCTACGAAATCCCTGTTACTCCACCATTGTGCAACCGGAAATGAAAAAACGAGAACCCAGACAAGCGGCTGCCATTTTGCTGAGAGCTGCTCAGAAAGCCAACTCCAGATGGACTGCACGCCGAACGTCACAACAAGACCCGCGGTGACGTAGGCGAGAAGGAAGTATGAGTCAATGTCATGAATCTCGTAGTTGATCGCGTAGAGGAGACAACCAAAGAAGAGAAGCAACAGGAAGATGAACAGCCGACCGCTGCGACGGAGAGCGGCAAAGATTCCCGCCAACAATGGAATGAAGGTAATAAAGTGAAACTCCGTCGAGAACGATTCGAGAAAATAATTGAACTGTTTCGTCGCGGTGTCGAAGCCGGTAAACATCCACGAGCGATACTGCTTTCCGGAGAGGTGCCAGACGAAGCGCTCGAGGTCAACAGGGTTCCCCCAGTTGAGCGGCGGCTGAGCACTCGCCCGAATGGGAAGGTAGAGATAGACCGAGAGACCCAAGACAAAAAACGGGACGAGTTTCAACAGCCGAAGCAGTGATTCCCGTTTGAATCCAAAGGTGCGAAGATACAAATAGAGAAACGCCGGTGCGAGGAGCATCGTTGTGAGATGGTTCGCGAAGCTCAAGCCTAACAGGAACGCAAACAGCAAAAGATACGGTGAGATCGTTTGAGCGTTGATTGCCTGGTCATTGACCCCCTTCACGAATGTATACAGCAGAAGAGCGAGGAAGAGAAGATGAAGTGAGTACACCTCGATGGCGACGGCTTGGGTCCACCACGTTGTGGAAAAAGCAAGTGTGAGCGTTCCGACAGCTACTGGAAAGGGATTCCATGCGCGGGCTCGTTGTCCGCCGAAGATGTTCGCACGGTTGAAGAGCATCACCGTCTTAAAAATCCAGCCGACCGCGCACGCCGTGAGCAGTGCTGAAAAAAGATTCAATCGATACACTTCCTCCGTGCCCAAAGGAACCATCGCTGCGAGACGTGCTAACAGCGTGAAGAGTGGATAGCCTGTCGGGTGCGCAATCCCCAGCGTCGTAGCAACGGCTGCCAGCTCCCCGGCATCGATAAAGGAAACAACAGGGCACACCGTGAACGAGTAGACGGCAAAGCTCAAGACGCTGAGAGAAACTGCGACAATGTTTTCGTTTCTGAAGGTGGATTGAATGTTCATGAATGCTCGCAGCAATGAAACGAGTGTCGCATGATGCCTCGATTTTCTTTTCGAACTTTCCGAATTCTCTTGGTCAATCCTGCTATCGATTTTTCACCAGCCGCCGCAGCAAGGGCTTGGAGGAGAAGATTATTCTTCGGCAAGATGAAATTGGCGCTTTCAGAATTTAACCGCACCGCCGTTTCCAATTCTCGCAGAAATTCAAGATTGGTTCGAAGTTGGCGGCCCTCCCTTGGCGTAAGGATCTTTTTCTCCTCGAGTGCCCGCACACACTCAAAAGTGTTCTGGCGGCGAAGAGACTCATCTTCTCTTCCAAATCTCAATTGAAGAGCCTGAACAGCGAACTCCAGATCAACCAACCCGCCCTTCCCGACTTTCAAATCGACGCCCTTGCTCCTGGACCGCTCGAGCTCGATCTTTCTCCGCATCCGAGCAAGCTCTCGCACCCACTTGTCCGGCAGTGTCAATCCGTAGGTTGCTTTCTCAAGAACACCGTTGATCTCGCGTGCAAGCTTCTCGTCACCACAAACGATACGCGCTTTCACGAGCGACTGTCGTTCCCATAGAGATGCACGCCGCTGAAGATACGTCTGAAAGTAGTCAATCTCAACGCCAAGAGGCGCACTGTTCCCTTCCGGACGAAGTCGCATGTCGATGTCGTACACCGATCCGCCTTCCGCCGCGAACATCCCGTTCAATCTTCTGACGAAATCCTCAATGAGCGCCGCCGAAGTTTCATCGTGTTTTCGGTAAACCACGAACATGTCAAGGTCCGAACCGAAGGTCACCTCGCCGCCGCCGTATTTCCCCAACGCAACAAGTGCAACAGGAATCTGGCGGTGAAGCTCTCGAGTCGCTTCTTCAAAATGGAGCGTAACGATCGCATCCGCCAACTTCGAAAGCGTTTGCGTCGTCTGCTCGATCGTTGACTCCCCTGCGAGCCATCGGAGGAGGATCTTGAATTCGTTGAACTGCTTGTATCGCCGCGTATCCTGCTGCCTCAAGAAGTGCCATTCAAACTTCTCGCTCATCATCTCTTCCGGCCGACCTGCAAAGATCTCAAACAGCAATGGTTCGCCCGCCAGCAGTTCCGTCATTCTACGGCTTCGCGCACAGATGAGAACGAGCAAATCCAACAAGGATCGATGAGAAAGAATTTGTACGAGCGTCCTTCGAAGCGAAGACGCATTCGCCAGCAATTGAAAGTTCTGCAAAGCCCAATCGGGCACCTTGAACTTGTGGAGTGTAGCGGCAAAGGAATGAAAGAGAGTACCTTCCTGCAACTCGGGAATCGCACGCTGAATCTGTTCAAACAAGGTTATGGCTGCTTTCGGATTCAAGAATCGACGAAGCTGTTGGGAGTGTGCCCATTGTGTGGATGCGGTATGTTTTTTCCCGGTGCCAAAAACCGATGCAAAGATTCTTTTCACCACTTGCCGCCGTTTCTTTAATTCTGCCGAGAACGACTCTGATGACCGAAATCCGAGTCTTCGCGCCAACAACTCCGCGTCTTCTTTCGATTCCGGCAACGAATGCGTCTGCATCCCATACAACAACTGCAGTCGATGCTCAACCAGACGAAAGAACGTGTAGGCTTTCTTGAGCTTTTCCCCCTCCCGGTTCTTAAGGAACGACGTTTCGACAAGCCGACCGATGGCCCGCAACGTGTTCCTTTCGCGCAATCGCTGATCTATTCCTCCGTTCAAGAGTTGAAGCGCTTGAACGATAAATTCAATATCTCGAATTCCTCCACTCCCCAGCTTGATGTTCGTCTCACGATCCGTCTTTTCTTCAATTTTCCGTTTGATAGCTGCGATTTCCTGTAGCGGACTTGTCGCATGTGTTCGCGGATAAACAAATGGCCGAAGGTCGTTCAACAGCTTCTCCCCCACCTCAAAATTTCCTGCAATGACTCTTGCCTTCGTGAGCATCTGCCGCTCCCACAGTTCGCCTCGTGTCTCATAGTAAAGCATGTATCCTGCACGGGAAAGCACGAGTGGACCAGCTCCTCCCTCTGGTCGAAGCCGCAAATCGACTCGATACAGATGCCCTTCTGCAGTGTGTTCTGTGAGAAATTGCACAGTCAGCTCCGCCATCTTCGTATAGAACTCGTGCAGTGTTCGGACCCGTAAACGGGGCAATTCGATTTCTCCGTCGTCTCCGTAGACAAACATGAGGTCGATGTCTGAACTGAAGTTCAGCTCCTCACCTCCTAATTTGCCCAATCCAATCACTGCAAACGTACTCTCGAGCGAACCCTCATATCCTTCCAAAAGATGTTTCTCCGCAAGCCTCACGACCGCCGAGACGATCGATTCCGCAAGCGCTGCGAGTTCAGCCGATGTGACCGAGACATCCGCTTCCTGAAGTATTTCCCGTGCTCCAATCCGAAGAAGCTCTCTTCGCTGCAGGCGCTTCAGGGCATCGAGTTTTTTTTCTGTTCGAGTAAACAGGGCAATCGCTTTTTCCACCTCCTGTCGGTAGTCTTGTGCTGTCTTCAGTTGGTGCAATGCATCCGTCGTTGTGAGCCAGCGGAAGAGTTCCGGATCGCGCACGAGGATATCCGCGAGGTACTGGGACTGACCGAAGAGCTGCAAGGCCAATTGCTGCAACGCTCGATGCTGATGGAAATCGTGCAGGAGCGATGCCGTGAAGCCAGCACAGAGGAATCGATGGAAATTGTTGAGAGAACGCCGCGGGTCGGGCGATTTCAAGAGGTCAGCGCGCAAACAGCGAAGATATTCTCTTGGAGAAAGACCGACTTCAACGACCATCTGCTCAATGGATTTCAGGACAGACGACTCGGCAAGAGACTTGCGCGACACCAAAAGACTATTCATAGAAGTAGAAGAAGGTAGCAAAAATGATGCACTTTTTCCTGACGATCTCACCTCGGTTCACGATACACGCTTGACCGTTCACTGCTGATGGCTTGCTTCTCTTACCAGCATCCTCTATATTTCCCCACCGCTTTTCAACCCACTCAATACAAGGTGACTCATGGTCAAGCTTATTGCGCTCTACAAAACGCCGGATAATCCAGCAGAATTTGACAATCACTACAACACCGTTCACACGCCGCTCGTGAAGAAGATGCCGGGCCTGCGCAAACTCGAAGTCGCAAGGATTACCGGCGCCCCCATCGGCGAGCCGAAGCATTACCTGATTGCCGAGATGTACTTCGATTCGCAAGATGCGCTCAATGCTTCGATGGCATCGCCGGAAGGCAAAGCCGCTGCCCGCGATCTGATGAGCTTTGCGGGCAATATCGTTACAATGCTTTTTGCAGAAGTGAAAGGAGATTGATCCATTTCTTCATTGGGTCATTGACTCATTGTTCAATGGCACAATGAGCCAATAATTCAATGAGTCAATAACACTGAACATTCACGACCAAGCCTTCTCCCTATGTCCAAATACTCCGGCATCTCACACAAAAACTTTCGCCTCAAGAATCTTCTCTACGAAAAGAAGAATTGGGTCGCCACCATCACGATCAACCGTCCTGAAGTTCATAACTGCCTCAACCTCGAAACGCTGCAAGAGCTTGGCGGCGTGCTGCAGGACGCGGCGTGGGACGATCGGATTGCGGTCGTGGTCATTACTGGCGCCGGTGAAGAGGCATTCTGCACAGGCGCCGATTTGAAAGAGTGGAAGGAAGATTTTCTCGACCGACCGCAGGATTTCTACAAATGGATGGGCGTGTTCATTGAGACCTTCGACCGGCTCCGCAACATCGGTAAACCAACGATTGCGCGGCTGAACGGTATGGCGGTCGGTGGAGGCAATGAGCTCCAGATGTCGTGCGACCTTGCCATTGCGGCCTCGGATGTTTACATCCGGCACGTGGGAACAGAGCACGGGAGTGTTCCCGCGGCAGGCGCCACACAGTGGCTGCCGTTGATTGTGGGCGATCGACGAGCGCGGGAAATTCTCTTCCTTTGCGAGAAGATTTCGGCACAGAAGGCATTGGAATGGGGACTCATCAACGAAGTCGTGCCTCGGAATCAACTCGACGCTGCCGTGGAGAAAATGGCAGCGAACCTCATCCGCAAACTTCCCGAGTGCACACGCTATACGAAGCAGCAACTCAACTTCTGGCGGGATTTTTCCTGGGCAATGACCATCGGCCACGTGCGGGATTGGCTCACCGTCCACTCCAGCGCGCCGGAGATTGTGGAAGGAATTACGGCCTTCTCAGAAAAACGGCCGATCGATTATGAGAAGATTAGATTGCAGCTTGCAGAAGCCAGAAAACAGAAGTCAGATGTCAGAAGTCGGAAGTCAATCGGTAAGAAGCCGGCAAAGAAAACACTCGGCAGGAAAAAATAGTCCGTTAACCACTTAACCACTTAACCATTTAACCATTTAACCATTTAACCATTTAACCATTTATCCATTTATCCATTTATCCATTTATCCATTGACTCATCGATCCATTTCCCATGAAACGATGACTCAATGAATCAATCACCAAATCCCTTTCGCTCATGACCTATACCAACATTCTCGTCACCAAAGAATCCGGTTATGCTATCGTCCAGTTCAATCGGCCGGAGGTTCTCAACGCCCTGAACATGAAGCTGAT
>DATLYT010000028.1:0-2663 GCA_035574455.1 Bacteroidota bacterium | reverse complement strand
GGCAAGGGCGCCGACCAGACTATGTGTAATCGGGTAATCATAAAAATTCAGGGGTGTGACGGCGGTGTTGCCGACTTCGATGAGGACGTGCTCGAGGTTCAGGAGAAGGAAGAGCGGCCAGAGGAGGTCGACAAACTGCGTCGAGGCGATGAGCGTACCGAGCGAAGTTTTAGGAGCGACGCGTTTCGCGGCAAGAGCAACAGCGAAATGTCCAAGGAACATCACGATCTCCTTCTTTAAGATCGGAGTATGCTGGTGAGACTACGTTGCAAAGAAAACGTTACGGATTCTACCGAACGGTGCTACAATGTCCGGTGAAGAACCATGCGGCATGACAGGGTATTTTTGAGACCGGTTCTAGTGAGCAAGGGACAAAATCTCGGTCATGCATTCGAGTGAAGGGCTAGACGGTTCCCTTCACAATCCTCGAACACGGCCATATAGCCGTACTGGTCGCTGATCTGGGTTTTCGGGACGAGCACCTTGCCGCCAAACTTCGGAATTCTATCGAGGACTGTTTGGAGGTCGGGATTGCCGTTGAGGTACACCAACGGACCCTGGTAGCCCGGACGATAGAAGTCAGGATGTTCGCATAGCGCGCCGCCAACGGTACCGGTCTCAGTTGGGAAAAGAGCCATCTTCAAATTATTGGCGAGCACCATTTCACCGAACTTCACGTTAAAGATCGCCTCATAAAACGCCTTCGCCCGCTTGATGTCGCTCGCGGGTATCTCGAACCAGTTAAGGGCATTGTTCATGGTGTGCATGGCCTTCTCCTTACTTGAATGTTTACTGAATGGTCAACCGCTTGGTTACCGTCATGACCTCCACAAATATGACATCTTGAAAAAGAATCCCCGCCGCGTTTCTAAAAAATCCTCCGCGTTGACATACGCGGTGTTCTCCCATTTGACGCGTTGGTAGAGTGAGCCATACCCGGCATGGAGAACCGTGCCCGGAATGTACGTAAACGACACGAGGAAATCGCTCAACAACGTGCGACGGAACCTGTTATACTCCAGAATGCCGCGGAAGAAGAGGTACTGGTTCAACTGGTAGGTCAGCTTCCCTCGCGCAATCGGATATTCATATATCTTCGCCCCGTCGGATTCGCGGTAGAAGTCGACGTAGGTCAGATTGAATGAGGCGTCGAGTTGATTCCACGGCTGGAAGACGACATTTGCCGTGAAGCGGCTGGAGCGTCCCTGATACGGTGAAGCCGAGAAGAAAATCGCCTTGTTCCGTCGGTAACTCAGCGAGACGTTGAGGTGCTTCGTAAATTGCCCGCCTCCGGAAATTGTAAACCCGCCCGTCATAAATCGCTGCCCAAGGAAAATCTCCGTGGCATACGAGTAACTCGCCGAGGCACTCAACGCGCCCGCCAACACGCTATTGACCGAAAACGAATTGAACGTTTCCCACTGGTTGCTCAGGTCGTCGCGCGTCTGGATGGTAGAAAGTGTCAGGTTGATCCGCCGAAAGGTTGCGGAGTTCGGGTAAATCTTCGGCCGCAGCATTCCGGCAAAGGCTAAAATCCCGGTGCGCGTCACGTAGCCGGCGTCGGCTGAAAAATGTTCGGAGAGCTTCATTGAGCCTAACTCATAGTCGAGGTCGCGAGTCTGATAACGATAGAAGAGCGACAGCGAGTGCCCATCCTCTTTGTTTCCGGTCACGGGACGTTTCGATTGCGAGTAGAGACCCTGATACTCCACGAAGCTCGACCTATCGATCCTCAGGAAACCATCCATGCCGGCCACGCGGTTGTATTGACTGTTGATCTCGCGGCCGGTGTAGATCGCTCCCACGTAACTATCATCATCGAAAGCGTGCTTGTAGCGCACAATGGGGAAGTGCGCCTTTTCTCCCGTGGGTCCGGTGGGCGAAAGAAGCTCGTCCACCGCATAGATTGCCGCAATCGTTCCTTTCGAGCTGAGCTTCCCCGAGAGCTTCAAACCGACGAGCGGGTTGACGATCGTTCGTGTGTGGACGACCCGTGCGTTGCCGGTCGCAGCGAGATTGAAGATTTCACTTCCCTCCAGAAAGAACGGCCGCTTTTCAGGAAAGAACAGCCCGTACCGGAGATTCACATCCACCTGTCCAGCATCTGCCTCGACCTGACTGAAGTCTGGGTTGTATGTTCCGTCAAGAATCAAATTGGAGGTAATGCCATATTTCGTCGTCAGGCTCAGCTCGCCTTTGTTCTGATCGCGCACCAACTCTCCCTGCGGTGCGGTGAAGCGTTGACTGTACGTCCAGGCGGGGAGGAGTTCAAAGAGCGTGTACTGCTCGATGTCGTAAAACTCCATCGGCATCATCTGGATCAGAAACTGGTAGCCCTTTTTCGGATCGAGGGGAGGGTAAGTTCCTTGCTCCGAGCTTCGGCTGACACGCCGCTCAAAAATGACACCCATGGTGACCGGATTGGTGTCCGCGTACCGGATGCTCTTGAGTGGAATCTGAACCTCAATCGTGTAGCCCTGCTCGTCGATCTGTCCGGCGCTGTACCAGACCATGTCAAAGCTCTTGTCTTCGGCGCCTGCGGCAAACCGGCTGTCCTCTTGGATGCCCAAGGGGTTCACGTAGAAGCCGTAGAGCGACTGCTGGTCGTTGAACGAATCGAGGTTAATGCAAATCCAATCGTGCGGGCGCAGGTTGTCGCGACT
>DATLYT010000027.1:0-10341 GCA_035574455.1 Bacteroidota bacterium | reverse complement strand
CGCCATCTTTCTGGCGGAAGGAAGCACTTCGGGCCGTTCCTAAAAATAACAACTTAACAGGATTGACCTGAAGTAGGAAGTCAGAAGAAGCGAGTTAAAGCTAAGCGCCGATGATGAGGGAGATCATCGGCGTTTTTTATCACAAGGACATCCTAACATAAACTTTCAACAGCATTGACGACATGACTCATATCAAAGGCCTGCTCTTTTTCACCCTGTGCATCTGCGGCACACTGGTTTCTCAATCGACCGATGAGCAGCTCCGTGCGAAAGCCCGCGAGCTTGCTCAGCGCTTCATCATCGTTGACACGCACGTCGATATCCCGTACCGCTTGAGCGCAAAATGGGAGGATATCTCGCAACGAACGGAGGGCGGCGAGTTCGATTACGTCCGCGCCAGAGAGGGCGGACTCAACGCGCCGTTCATGTCCATCTACGTCCCCTCCGACCGCGAGCGCGAAGGGAAATTCTACGGCGCGAAATCCCTTGCCGATTCGCTCATCGACATGGTCGAAGGTTTCGTCAAAAAATGGCCGGATAAATTTGCCATCGCCTACTCCGCTTCGGATGTGACCGTGCACTTCAAGCAGGGTACGATTTCTCTCCCGATGGGCATGGAAAATGGCTCACCTATCGAAGGCAGTCTGGACAATCTGCGACACTTTTACCGACGCGGCATTCGCTACATCACGCTCACGCACGGCAAGGATAACCACATCTGTGATTCGTCGTACGACACCACGCACACCTGGAACGGTCTAAGCCCTTTCGGCAAGCAGGTCGTAGCAGAAATGAACCGCCTCGGCATTATGGTGGACATTTCGCACGTTTCCGACGACGCGGCGAAACAAACACTCGCCATCACAAAAGCACCGGTGATCGCCTCACACTCCTCCTGCCGTGCGTTTACGCCGGGCTGGGAGCGAAATATCTCTGACGACCTCATTAAGCAGGTAGCCAACAACGGCGGCGTGGTGATGGTCGCGTTCGGCCGGTCCTTCTTAAGCGGAGAGTTCCGGCAGAAAGAGGCTAAGGTCTGGGAGTACCTTACCGCAAACAAATTGACATTCGACGACCCCAAGGCGCAGGAATGGATCAAGAATTACTGGCAGGCAAATCCCCCACCCGCGATCACCGTCGTTGATGTCGTGAACCACATCGACCATATTGTGAAACTCGCCGGTGTGGACTACGTCGGGTTCGGCTCGGACTTCGACGGTGTCGGCGGCTCGCTTCCCTCCGACCTCCGCGACGTCTCACAATACCCGAACATCATCTACGAGCTGCTGAAGCGCGGGTACTCCGACCGAGATATCGAAAAGATTTGCGGTGGAAACCTGCTGCGCGTCTGGTCGAGGGTAGAGCAGGTAGCAAAGGAGTTACAATCAAAAAAATAGATCGATGGAGTCCACCTAACCATAGCGCTTCATCGTCCAGCAGGTGAGCTCCATCTAAAACCAGCCAGCCCTTTCGAGATGGACGCCACCTTCTGAAAAAACCACAGGTGGCAATGTGCACCGGAACATCCTGGAGGAACTATGAAATACTGCATTTCGATCACCGCGCTCATTCTTCTCTTCTGCACCATCACGCTGTCACAATCCAAGAAACTCAAAGTCTACATCTCCGTCGACATGGAAGGTGTGGTGGGCGTCGTAACGGGCGATCAGCTCGGACCGGGCGGATTCGAGTACCAGAAGTTTCGTGAATACATGACACGCGAGGCGCTGGCAGCCGTCCATGCCGCAAAGGAAGCTGGAGCGACGGAAATTCTCGTGAGTGATTCCCACGGCAACGGGGAGAATTTGCTCATCGATCAGTTCCCAAAAGACGTCCGCATCATCCGCTCCTGGCCACGCCGCCTCGGGATGATGGCCGGCATCGATGCGACATTCGACGCCGCCATCTTCATCGGCTACCATGCATCAACCAACAACCCGAAAGGCGTACGGGCACACACCTTCTCCAGCGCACGACTGACGCGCGTGGCACTAAACGGCAAGGAGGTTACCGAAGGAGCATGGAATGCGGCAATCGCAGGCCATTTCGGCGTCCCGGTCGTGATGATCTCCGGCGATGACGCTGCAATCGCGGAGGTGCAGGCTCTCGTAGGCACGCTTGAAGCTGCCGAGACAAAGAAGAGCTTGAGCTTCCACTCCGCCAACACACTCACTCCAGAGGCCTCGTTTGAACTGATCGGGAAGAAAGTAAAAGCCGCGTTGGGGAGATTGAGGGATTTCAAGCCGTTTAAGCTCTCCACACCGGTTACTCTGGATGTGAGCTTCAAGCACTATCGCGTAGCCGAGGTACTCGCGTATCTGAAGGGCGTGCAGCGGACGGATGCGCACTCGATCCGCTACGTTGGTGCCGACATGCTCGATGTAGCAGATTTTATGCTATTCATTTCAACCTATAATCTGGAGTTGGAGCCTTGATTGCGCTGATGGAGGGGGCTCCATCTAAAAACAGATAGCCCTTTCGAGATGGACGCCACCTTCTGAAGAAAAACCGTCGTGAGGTGGTGTCCATCCGAGCTGATGGAGTCCACCTAACCACCATAGCGTTTTATTTCCATGCAGGTGGGCTCCATCTAAAAATAGCCAGCCCTCAAGAAAATCGTTGTGAAGTGGTATCCATCCACACTACGGTCTTGTCAACCGGCGTTTTCCCGTCCCATCGGCATTCATGATCCACAATCCGCCGTCACCCTGTTCCGTGCGCGTGTAGACGATCTGCCGGCCGTCGGGACTCCAGGCCGGGTAGTCGCCGCCGTCGTCGGTCAGGCGGATGTGTTGACCGGTGGAAAGATTGATTTTCCAGACTTGTGTGAGACTGTTGTACGGCTTCAAGCCATAGATGATGGCATCGCCCTGTGGACTGATGGAGGAGAATGCACAATCATCCGGCGAGGAAAATGTGTGGAGCGTGCGGAGGGAAAGCGTGTTGGGATTGATGGCACGGAAACGATACGTCCCACCGATGCCTACAGGGTCGCGAATGGTTTCCTGCACGACCAGATCGATAAAGTTCGGATGCCACGATGGATAATCGCCCATGAAGAACAGGTCTGTTTCCATGTTTGCCTGGAGGTCGAGGACGTACGTTCCCCCTCGCACAAAAGCGATTCGACGCCCGTCACGCGACCAGGCAGGACGCACGGCTCCCGGAGAGGTTGAAATTCTTGTTACACTATCGCCATTCACACGAATTTTGTATAGATTGCCCGTCAACGAGAAGGCGAGCCACTGGTTATCGGGCGACCAGGTGGCCCCGATGCCGTCGCCCGGATAGAGCATCCGCATATTGGTACCGTCCGACTCGATCAAGTAGAGTCCACGGCCTGTCGCTCCCGCATGGTAAAACACAATCGTGCGACCATCGGGCGACCAGGCGGAACGAATATGAAGCCGATCTTCCGCAACGAACGAGTCATCCGGCTCGCCCGACGAACGACAGCCCGCGGAGAAAGCAACGATGAAGAAACTCACGCACAGCAGTATGAATGTTCGCCATCTCATGGATCTTCTTCCTGCATGATAACGCAAGGCCACGAGAGTTGCAAGTACGATCTCCATACGACCATGACACAACACATCTGGAGCACACTATGGGAACAACCAGGGGAACAACCATTGCCCTCCTCACCTTCCTGTTCGGACTTCTCATGCCTGCACTAGCACAGGAACAACGACCCAGATTGCGAGATCTCGGCGTTGACGTAGGTGTCTTCAAGCCGGGAGCGGTGAATGCCATCACAGACGTCCCCGGTGTGAAAGTCGGCCATGTGACGCTCTGGCAGGGTGAAAGTGTCCGCACGGGCGTTACGGCTATTCTGCCGCATGGCGAAAATCTGTTTCAAGAAAAAGTACCGGCGGCATTTTTCGTCGGCAATGGCTTTGGCAAATTCATCGGCTCGACGCAGGTCGAAGAACTCGGACAGATCGAAACGCCGATTCTGCTTACCAACACCCTGAGTGTCTGGGATGTCGCTAACGGCATCGTGGACTATATGTTGAGCCTGCCGGGGAATGAGAACGTCCGCTCGATCAACCCGATTGTCGGCGAAACGAATGATGGCAGTTTGAACGACATCCGAGGCCGCCATGTCAAGCGCGAGCACGCGGTGGAAGCGATTCGCGCGGCTCAAACAGGACCCGTGGCAGAGGGAGCTGTGGGTGCAGGAACGGGGACGGTATGCTTCGGATGGAAGGGCGGCATCGGGACGAGTTCGCGGATTCTGCCACCGGCATTGGGCGGTTTTACCGTCGGGGCGCTCGTGCAGACGAACTACGGCGGCGTATTGGAGATTGCCGGCGTCCCGGTAGGAAAAGAACTGGGGCGGTACGCATTTCGAGACCAGCTAAAATATGATGGAGACGGTTCGTGCGTCATCGTGATTGCCACCGACGCACCGTTGAACAGCGCACAACTCAAGCGGCTCGCCAAACGCGCACCACTCGCGCTGGGCCGAACCGGTTCTGCGATGAGTCACGGCAGCGGGGATTATGTGATCGCGTTTTCGACCGCGAAAGAGCTCCGCATCAAACCGAATTCACCACGCATCGAGCAGGTGCCGCGACTGAAGGAAGACGACCTCTCTCCCCTCTTTCAAGCCGTAGTAGAGGCGACCGAAGAAGCGATCTACAACTCTCTGTTGAAAGCTACAACGGTGAAAGGAATACAAGGTCGGGAGGTAGAAGCGTTGCCCGTCGACAAACTCAAAGAGTTGTTGAAAAAGTACGGGAAGATAAAATAACCCAGCAGTGGTTATTCAAGAATTACCGCAGCGGTGTCACGGTGTGGAGCGTGACACCCCAGTAAATATGAGATTCTTCGCTTCGCTCAGAATGACATGAGACTTAGAATGTTTCAGAAGTTTCAAAGATGGAAAAAGTACCGTTTAGTAAATGCGACCCTCAATAACATCAAGTCACGGCCGTCTCGATGAATCGTGTTCATCGAGATCAGCGGACATCTGGTTGTCAAATTCCCGATAGAAGTGTTCGGGAATAACAGAACTATCTTTGATTGTAACACCAACTCCATTCTGAATCCTCTTTCATTTTCAGAGAAGGTGCTGGATGCAAGAACGCTCCACGATGTTCGTTGTTCTTCTGAGCTTCACATTCTTTTTTTCATCCGAACCACCTGTTTCCCCCCAACAGCTCTTGCCCAACGCAGGCGCGACACCAACTCCCGAACGGTTGCATCACATTGCCGAGCGCTATGCGCCGTTCATCTACCACACCACTGACGCGAAAGGCGGACGACAGGACATCATCTCGAACATCGATTTTGATGGCGACCTAGTGGGAAATAACAACTGGGAAAACTTCGAGCGGTATGAGCTAAAGCCGACAGTCTATTACGCTGTGCTCGAAACGGAGACCCACTACTTCATCTCGTTCCATCTTTTTCACCCTCGCGACTGGAACCACTTTACCATCTGGCTGCATGATACCCACGAGAACGACGGGGAGAATTTTCAGGTCGTGGTGCGGAAGTCCGACAGTCGCGTGGTGCTGCTCTGGACACAGGCGCATTACCTCGGCGATGTTTATGCGAATCCCGGCTCAGGAATTCAGTCCGGCAAAACGAAGCTCAGCGGGAGGTTTCAACTGGTGGACGATCGAGGCATTCCCAGCGACACGGGAAGGCACGTCGCCGTTTTTGTGGAGGCACAGGGGCATGGCATCTACGGCTCGTTAGACTCCAGCAGCGAAGTCGAGATCAACACAGATGGGAGGTTTTCTTTCGAGGATGGTTCGGGATTGCTCTTTCGCCCCGCGCACAGAGGCGAGAACATCGCGGAGCCGAAGCAATGGACGAGCGGCGATGTGCCATATCAACTCGACTCGATCACCATGAAACTCTGGCCGCTTCTTCGCGACGGACAGCTGACTGGTGATGGCAAGCTGCTCGATGGTCCCGTACGCTACGGCGATGAGCTGGTAAGCATCGGTGTTCCGCGATACTACGATGCAAATCGCTTCAGCGGGCCGTTTGGACCTGACCGTGGGATCTCGCCGTTTGCGCTCGATTTCTCCTTCAGCCAGCCGGATCTCGGCGCGCTGTTTTTCAATCCCGCACGACGCTACGCCGAACGACTAACGATCACAGATCCCTGGTCCCGAACGTATCTCCAGTACTCATTTCAGCGTTGACAGCGTTCACATTCTCCCCTACATTCCAAGCATGACAAGCATGATCAAGCGATTTGCCCTTCATTCCATAATGCCGCTAGCGTTATTTGCATTGTTCGTGACCTCCTCGC
Source organism: Bacteroidota bacterium (assembly GCA_035574455.1). Lineage (GTDB taxonomy): Bacteria > Bacteroidota > Ignavibacteria > UBA10030 > UBA10030 > DATLYT01. Next base: position 4,067 of record DATLYT010000027.1, on the reverse strand, counting down.
TCCCCACGCAGTCTGAACGGGAACAGTTGGAGATGGCCGATGCTGCCACGCAATTTCTCAACGCGCTTCCGCCAACTCTGCGAACGAAAGCCGTTATTCCCTTCGAGGACGATGAGCGATTCAACTGGCATTACATTCCCCGCTCGCGCAAAGGCGTCAGCTTCAAAGAAATGACATCAGAACAACGGACCGCCGCGCACGGGCTCCTGCGAAGTGCGTTGAGCGCAAAGGGATACGAGAAAACGACAGCGATCATCGCCCTGGAAACAATCCTGGGAGAGATTGAGCGCAGCCGGTCCCGTGATCCTGAGCTGTACTTCTTCACGATTTTCGGTTCGCCTTCGATGAAACAGCCGTGGGGATGGCGGTTGGAGGGTCATCATCTCTCGCTGAATTTTTCGGCAATCACAAGCGAGTTGGTCGCGACAACGCCGGCGTTTCTCGGAACGAACCCAGCGGCGATTCCCTTCGGAAAAGACCAGGGCAAACGTATTCTTGCGCAAGAAGAAGACCTTGCATTCAAGCTGTTGAATAGTTTCAGTCGTGAGCAACGTACACAAGCCATCATTGCCACCACAGCGCCGCGGGATATCATCACCGGTAACGACCGCAAAGCGCGGATGGAGCGACTCGAAGGTCTTCCCTATTCGGCGATGAACGCCTTGCAGCAAGGACTGCTCCTTCAACTGATCGGAGAATACATCAACAACATGCGGGAAGACATTGCGCAAAAGCAGCTTGCACGGATCAATGGAGCGGGATTTGAGCGAATCCACTTTGCATGGGCCGGCATGACGGAACCGGGGTTACCGCATTACTACCGGATTCACGGCCCAACGTTTCTCATCGAACTGGATAACACGCAGGACCGGGCGAACCATATCCACTCCGTCTGGCGTGACTTTGAAAACGACTTCGGAGAGGACCTGCTGAAACGGCATTATGAGACCAGCCCCCATCATCGGAAGTAGGAGAATTTTTCGTTTTTAGAAGGAACTCACGAACCGTTGATGTCGTTCATTCAGAAGTAACTTTCTTTTCGTCATCATCCACGTACCAAGGCGGAGCGAACTTCCATGCGCAAAATCTTGAAGTGGGGAGCTATCATTCTGGGAGTACTATTCATCGGCATCCAGTTTGTACCGGTCGAACGCACCAATCCTCCGGTCGATCCGGGCATGACGTTTCAGGCAAAAGTAAATGTGCCGCCATACATCGACACGATTATCCGTCGTTCCTGCTACGATTGCCACTCACACGAGACCAGGTGGCCCTGGTATGCGTACGTTGCGCCTGCATCCTGGCTCGTGGCAAGCGATGTAAAGGAGGGCCGCAGTCTACTGAACTTCTCCAACTGGAACTACAATCTGTTCCGCTCCGTGGGACGGCTTGACCAGATGGCGCAGGAAGTGTATGACGGAAAAATGCCGTTGCCCGCTTACCTCCTCATGCATCCATCCGCAAAGCTCTCCGAAGCAGAAAAAGATTCACTCATCAATTGGGTAGATGTCGTGCGTGAAGAGATGATGAATCCGCCCGACGAGCCCGATACGACGGCAAAGAAAAAATAGAGCTGTTCATCAGAAGGCCGGTAACAGAACCGGCCTTTGCTGTATCTTTCTCAAAAGTTTCGAGCCCGCCTGGATTCCCCCAGACAGACACTTTGCTTACTCTTTTTTTCTTATCTTTGAGTTACCACTCAGTGCAAAATAAAAACCACACCCGCCCAACCGTCTAGCAGTCAGGCGGGCGGGGATTACACTGATTTTCACAAACTTCATTTCTGAAAAATTCATTTGTGAAATCTGTGGTTACATTTTTTCATACTTTACGAGGAAATCAGCTTAGCGTAGAACATACGCTAAGTAGATCCATCTTTGAGTAGATTTCTCTTATGACCAGTACCTCCAAAACCATTCTTATCACAGGATCGACAGACGGCATCGGAAAAGAAACCGCCCTTGAACTTGCGGCGATGGGTCACAAGGTGATCGTTCACGGGAGAAGCAGCCAACGGGCTGAAGACGCTGCCAACGACATCAGGAAAAAATCCGGAAATGCTACCATCGAAACGGTTGTTGCCGACTTTACCTCACTGCGCCAGGTTCGAGCGATGGCAGCGGATGTCATCAAGAGATTTCCACGGCTCGATGTCCTCATCAACAACGCCGGGGTATATATGAAGGAGCGAACGCTAACCGAGGACGGTTACGAGACAACCTTTCAGGTGAACCATCTCGCCCATTTTCTCCTGACTCATCTTCTTCTCGACCTCCTCAAACAGAGCGCTCCTTCACGCATCATCAACGTCAGTTCGATGGCGCACAACAATGCAAAACTCAGCTTTGACAATCTTCAGGGAGAGAAAAGGTATGGAGGCTACGGCGCGTATGCGTGCTCGAAGCTGGAGAATATCCTGTTTACGTATGAGCTGGCAGAACGATTAGAGGGTACGGGGGTCACCGTCAATTGTCTGCACCCAGGTGTCATTGCGACGAAACTGCTGCGAGCAGGGTTTGGCGGTTTCGGCGGGTCGGGTGTGAAGAAAGGCGCAGAGACGATCGTATTTCTTGCCACTTCCCCGAAGGGAGCGACGGTCACAGGAAAATATTTTGTCAACAAAGAGGTCGCAGACTCCTCCCTCGCATCGCACGACAGGAGCCTGCGAAAGGCACTCTGGGAACTGAGCGAGCGGTTGGTGGGAATTAGCTGAGCAAACCTTCTACATACCGTGCAATTGCCGGCGAGGCAGTCAGGCCCGGCGATTCGATGCCGATCAGATTCACAAATCCCTCCAGTCCTCTCTCTTTCTCGTGCACAATCACAAAGTCCTTCGGCGCTTCACCGGGCCGTTGAAGTTTGGGGCGTATTCCAGCCATGTCCGGCGTAAGATCGCCTTCGTCAATCTGGGGAATCATGCGGCGGATGGAAGCGGCAAACGCGGCACGTTTCGTCTCGTCGACAGTGTAGTCGAGGATGCGATTCGGCAGATACTCGATGTCGGGACCGAACTTCAGCCGACCACCCCAGTCGATTAGCGCGTGAACGCCGAGACTTTCTTTTGCGGGCACGGGATAAACGAGCCGGGAAACGAGCTTGGCCTTTGCCGGTGTCACAGAGAAATACGAGCCCTTGGCATAGACCTGCCGGTAGCCCGCGCGGTCGAGATCGATTCCAACCATCGCAGCAACCTCATCGGCATGAAGCCCTGCCGCGTTGACCACCGCTTCGCTGGTGAACGTTGACCGATTTCCGTTTTCATTGATCGTAAGCAAGTAACCGTCTGCCGTTTTCTGAATTTCCATCACCTCAGCATGCATCTGAACCGTCACTCCGTTGTTGAGAGCCGTGTGGTAGAAGTAGTTCATCAGCTCGTGAACGCTGAGGATTCCGCTGAGTGGAGAATAGATTGCGGCAATCGCTTGCACGTGGGGTTCGAGGGCACGGGTCGCTGAGGCATCCAGAAGCTCAAGAGGAACGCCGTTCTTCCTGCCGTTCTGAAAAATCTCCTCAAGCTTGTTCTGCTCTTCCGGACCCGTTGCAACGATCAACTTCGTGATCTGACGATGCGCAATATTGTGCCTTGCGCAAAGGCGATAGAGCTCATCCCTCCCCTCAAGACAGAGTTGCGCTTTGAGTGAGCCGGGAGTATAGTAGATTCCCGCGTGGATCACTTCACTGTTGCGGCTGGAGGTTTCAAGGCCGTACTTTGCGTTCTTTTCTATGACGACAATGTTTTTCCATCGGCGCGAGAGTCGTTCGGCAATGGCCAGCCCAACGACACCCGCGCCGACGATCGATAGACGAACATCGGCCATCATGGTTGAAGTGCTCTCTTCGTCAGTGCTTCAGCGTCCGGATGTACGCAATGATATCGTTAACCTGTTCATCGGACAACGTCTTGTTGAAGGCTGGCATCCGGAGGCTGAGCTGGCCTTCTTGGATGAACTTCTTCAGCGTTGCGTCGTCGATGGTTTGTGCGAGGTCGGCGAGAATGAGCTTTGTCGGCGGCGCGCCAGCTCCCGCGACGCCGTGACATCCCTGACAGTAGGTTTTGAAAATCGCGC
>DATLYT010000026.1:0-8892 GCA_035574455.1 Bacteroidota bacterium | reverse complement strand
GAGGTGGAAGAAGAAACCTCTTAATGGTGGTGCATTTCCCCGCCCGGAAAAGGTACACCGAGAGCCCGCGCAACGAGCACAATTCCCATGACAAGCACCATTGCCGCACCGACTTTGTCACCGAGGAACCGTAGTCGATTTCCAAAGTAGGTGCTAGCAAACCCCGTTACCACCAGCGCCGGAACAATTCCTAGCCCGAAGCTCAGCATGGTGAATGCCCCCGCCGCGACCGACGCAGCACTTGCGGCCTTGATAAACATCGCGTAGAGCAAGCCGCATGGCAGTAGTGGCGTCAGCATGCCGAGGTAGAATTTCGACTCGACACCTTTTTGGGTGATGAGTGTCGTGTACACGGTACGGTAAGCCCGGAAGAGGAAATTTTTTGTGATTCGGTCGAACGAAATTGTTGGAGGGAGAGAAATAACCGGCACAACACGGAGGAGCGAAAGACCCATGATTACCAAAAAAATGCCGGAGACGAGAGAAAACCAGAAGCTAAGGTCTTTCAGGAACAGGATACCGGCGCCAATTCCGCCAAGAATTCCGCCAACGAGCGTGTAGGAAAGAACACGGCCGCCATTGTACAAGAGGTGAGCAGAGAGCGACGCGGAAAACGATGCAGAGTCTTCAAGCCCTCGCGTAGAATAGCTCAACACAATCGGGCCGCACATGCCGACGCAGTGCATACTGCCGAAAAATCCGGCAAGGAATGAGAGCCAATAGTCCAAGCGACTAATTCGTTTAGTCGTGAATCGGGAACAGGAACTTAAGGAAGCATAGCAAGAAAAACTTAGCGATTCGTTCCATAGGAAGCAATCTCGATTCGTCTTGCGCAAGAGGTTTTCTGTTTGTATCTTGACGACGTTATTTTTCCGCCGTCGCTGGTTGAGCGCGGCAATTCTTCCGTACCTCTGCGGAATACTTCAAACATCCGACCATGGGCCTACCGCTTGCTGTCATCGTTGTCATTCTCATCGCGCTTGTTGCCGGTGCATTGGCGCTCTCTGCCTTTGTCTGGGCGATTCGCACAAAGCAATTCTCTATTCAACAGCTGAACGAAGGCGCGTATATGGTATTCGATGACGATGAGCCGGTAGGGACTCCACAAGATATGATCTTCCTCAAGCATGGCCCCCAGCATGGCAAAGACGCAAACCGAACGACAACGCGACCCGAACAGTGAGTTTCGGGGAGAGCGCACGGCAACCGACCAGGAACAGCGGATCGTCATCGACGATTCTGCCCGCACACCCGCCGTTTTCTATTTTATTTCCGCGATCTTCTGGCTCCTTGTTGGTTCGCTCTTTGGCCTCATTGCCTCGCTGAAGTTCAACCTTCCCGATTGGCTTGGCAGCACCGCCGCGCTCACCTTTGGACGCGTACGCCCTGTTCACCTGAATACCGTGATGTACGGCTGGGCGTCCCTGGCAGGGGCCGGCATGATTGTCTGGCTCACGGCGCGGCTGTGTCGCGTCCCGCTACAACTTCCCGGCCTCCACTATATTGCGGCTCTGCTCTGGAATATCGGTGTTCTTGCGGGTAGCATCGCGATCATGGCAGGCTATAACCAGGGACTTGAGTGGCTGGAATTTCCACGACTCGCCGGGGCCACGATTGCGGTGGGATTCCTACTCTTTGCGGTTTCCATCATTCAAACGTTTCGTCGACGAAAGGTTGACCACCTTTACGTCAGCCTTTGGTACATTCTTGCCTCCATGCTCTGGTTTCCCTTTCTCTATGTCGTTGCAAACCTGGGAATCTACCAGGGAGTCGTCGAGGCGGCTATGAATTGGTGGTACGGCCACAACGCGCTGGCAACGTGGTTTACCCCCATCGGCTTAGCGGGCGCGTATTACTTTATCCCCAAAGTGATCGGTCGGCCAATTTACAGTTACTATCTTGGACTCCTCGGCTTCTGGGCGTTCGCGCTCTTCTACAACTGGAACGGCATCCACCATCTTGTCGGCGGTCCTCTTCCGACATGGCTGGTGACCGTCTCCATTGTTGCAAGCGTCATGATGGTCGTGCCGGTGATGGCGGTTGCGGTGAATCATCACCTCACAACGGCAAACCACTTCCAGATGTTGCGCTACAGTCCGACACTGCGTTTTGTCGTGTTCGGCTCGATGTGTTATACGGCGGTGAGTTTTCAGGGCTCCCTCGAATCCATTCGCTCGTTCCAGGAAGTTGCGCACTTCACGCATTACACCATCGGCCATGCGCATCTCGGCGTGTATGCATTCCTCTCGATGATTCTCTTTGGAGCCATCTATTATATCATGCCGCGGCTTGCGCGGTGGGAGTGGCCCTATCCGAATCTCATCAAAGCGCACTTTTGGCTGAGCGCAATCGGTATTGTCATCTACGTCATGGCGCTCACCATCGGCGGATGGTTCCAGGGAATGAAGATGAATGACCCCGCCATCCCGTTCATGGAGGTGGTGGAATTCACCAAACCGTATCTCTGGGCACGAAGTGTCGGCGGCGCGATGATGCTTCTTGCGCACTTCATCTTTGCATTTCAATTTTTCATGATCATTAAACGAGCAGGGCCGCGTCGGTTTGCGCCCGCGCTCTTCCGTGAGCCCTCGCCACTGTCGGGAGAAGCGACGCCGTGATGTTCATCCGTTCATTCCTCTTCTTTTCCGGTGTGCTGGCAACGGTGTTGCTCGGCTGGGCGGCGCTCGTTGGCGTACCGGACTTTATGATTTCGGAAATCCAACCGCCCGAAGGACTGCAACGCTACACAGAAGAACAACTCTACGGCCGCTCGGTCTACATTCGCGAAGGCTGTCTCTACTGCCATAGCCAACAGGTGCGGCCCGAGGGTTTTGGTGCGGACCAGGGGCGCTTTTGGGGCAGGCCGTCGGTGCCCGCGGATTATGTGTTCGATAAGCCGCATCTGTTAGGCACCATGCGCACGGGTCCGGATTTGATGAATATCGCCGTACGTCAGCCAAGCGAGGATTGGCATCTGATCCATCTCTACAATCCCCGCATTGTTGTTCCGGGATCGCTGATGCCGCCGTTCCCGTGGTTATTCGAGGAAAAATTGAGCGCAGGGCCTAACGATAAGGTACTGACACTTCCCGATTCGCTGGCTCCGAAAGGCAAAGTCGTCGTCGCAGGTCGCGATGCCCGTGCGCTGACGGCATATCTGCTCAGTCTTGACCGCTCGTACCCTGTTACTCAGGGGAAACGAGACACGACAAAGAAATAGTATGGCAAAAGTTAAACCGACATCCGGTTCTGGCCAGGGCGAACCCCAATTCAGGGACACTGATGACTTTCACGTGAATACCATCCACCAGCGGATTGTGGCACGTGAAAAGACGGAGCCTGAGGAGGGATTCGAGCCGACACCGTGGTGGGTCTGGACGGTGAGCGCTCTGTTTCTGTTCGTAATGGGATTTTACCTGGGACGCTATAGCGGTTCTTGGTCCACGATAGCGCACGAAGCCGAGCAGCCCACTGTTGCAGCGGTTGGGGCTGTGACAAAAGTTGTGAAAGGAGACCAGGTGTATATCGGTGTGTGTCAAACATGCCATCAAGCGAACGGGATGGGGGTTGCCGGGCAGTATCCTCCGCTGGTCGGTTCGGAGTGGCTGGTGCGCGATGCCGAGACGCCGATTCGCATCGTGCTCTATGGTTTAGAGGGGCCGATCACCGTCAAAGGGGCAACGTACAACAACAAGATGCCGCAGTTCCACGATAAGCTGTCGAACGAAGAAATTGCTGCCGTCCTCACGCATGTGCGTTCGTCGTGGGGAAACAACGCTCCGCCCGTGAAGCCGGAAGAGGTAGAAGCGATCCGGACGAAGATTGGCTCCCGCGGTCCCTGGAGCGCGACAGAACTTTCATCACTCAGAGTAGCATCAAAATAGTGCCGCAGTCGATCAAGACATTCTACGCGATCATTTCGATTTCCGCGGTCCTCAGTCTCGCGTTTGCGGCGTGCGAGCGACAGGAGACGGGTCCGCGCCAGCCGATTGCATTCAGCCATGCAAAGCATGCGGGCGAGTTTCAGATCGCGTGTCAGTACTGCCATAGCGGGGTACGACGTGGACCGCACGCGTACATTCCGTCGGTGCAAACGTGCATGGGGTGTCATCAGCTCGTCGCTGCAACGAAACCGGAAATTATCAAAGTGCGGCAGGCTTGGGAGAACAAGCAGTCGATTCCGTGGATGAAAGTGAACCGCGTTGCGGATTTTGTCTACTTCAACCACTACCCTCATATCGCCAAGGGAGTCGATTGTAAGGTCTGCCATGGCGATGTTGCCGCAATGACCGAGCTGAAGCCGCCGTTTGAACTGAACAATATGACGTTCTGTGTCGATTGCCATCGGCAGAACAAAGCAAGCATCGATTGCTACACATGCCACCGGTAAGTCTACGGTTGGCGCGGTAGAACAGTACGAAAGAGTATGACGATGAATGAGACTCCGCAGCAATACATTGACCGCATTACCGGCTACGTGCGTGGCAAGGATCATCTTACGGTTCTGCAATCGACGGTGAGGGCGCTGAAAAGCCTGCTCAGGAAAGGAACCGCAGCGAAGATGAAGAAGCGGCCTGCACCGGACAAGTGGTCGGTTGCCGAGATCCTCGCGCACTTGGCGGAAAGCGAGCTGGTGTTTGGGTACCGCTTGCGGATGGTGTTGATGTCGAGCGGGATAACGATCCAGGCCTTCGACCAAAATGCATGGCAGCGGAATGCGGGCTATTTGAACAGTAACCCCACGAAAGCGTTCCACCTGTTTGAAACACTACGAGGAAGCAATATAGCTCTCCTGAAATCCATCTCCAGAGAGCAGTGGGACCAGTACGGCATGCATGAAGAACGCGGTAAAGAAACAGTGCGCCGTATGGTCGAAATGTTTGCGGGACACGACGTGAATCACCTGCGGCAGATTGAGCTTATCCTGAAGACTGGAAGATAACGCCACGAGATGACAATGGACCTCAAACGGCGAGACTTTCTGAAACTTGTTGGTAGCGCAACAGTCGCGACGGCGCTTCCCGCGTGCGTGGAGAAGAAACCGCAGTCGCTGATCCCGTACGTCATTCCGCACGAGGAGATCATCCCGGGCAAGGCGGTCTGGTATGCGAGTGTTTGTCGCGAATGCCCCGCAGGATGCGGTATTCACGTGCGTGTGCGAGAAGGTCGGGCTGTGAAGATTGAAGGTAACCCGCTCCACCCGGTCAACCGCGGCGCTCTCTGCGCTCGCGGTCAAGCCGCATTGCATGGTCTGTATAACCCCGACCGTCTCCAGCACCCCCTGAGGAAAAAACCCGACGGCACATGGGAACAACTCTCCTGGCAGCAGGCGGAAGAATATCTGCTGAACGAACTGAACGCGCTTATCAAACAGGGCAAAGGTTCCAACATCGCCTGGTTGACGCCCCATCTTACCGGTTCACTCGACGCGCTGGTCGATGAATTTCTCTCCATTGTCGGTTCCCGTCGGCGATTGCGCTATGAGCCGATTGCCTATGAAGCTCTGAAAAGTGCCAACCACATCTCCTTCGGCACGTCCGACATTCCTACATATGATTTCGCTTCGGCGAAGATGATTCTCTCGGTGGGCGGAGACTTCCTTGAGACCTGGCTTTCACCGGTCGGGCATGCCAAAGACTTTGCCGCTATGCGCGAGTTCGATGGCAAGAGCGTGAACCGCTATGTTTACGTCGGCCCGCGTCAGTCGATGACGGCAGCCAATGCTGATGAGTGGATTGCGCCGAAGCCCGGAACGGAGGGCGCGCTGGTGCTTGGGATGGTGAACGTGATCCTGACCTCCGGTCTGGCTGAAGGGATTTCTCTCGCGGAGTCGAATGAAGTGTTGGCAATGACGCGAGGTTTTGCCCCGCGTCAGGCCGCCGAGATCACTGGTGTCGACGCTGAACGCATCCGGCATCTTGCGCACGAGTTCGTTGCGGCAAAACCCGGCCTTGCAATCGGCGGCAGCCCCGTAATCGGCAACGAGCAGGAAGTTGCAACGCTCGTCGCGGTCAACCTCCTGAATTTCGTCTGTGGCAACATCGGGCGAACCGTGCGATTCGACCTGCCATCAACGCTTGGCAAGCTTCATCATTATGCTGACCTCACGCGCTTCATCCAGGCAATGACGCAAGGGCAGATTTCCGCTCTGTTCTTCACAGAAGTCAACCCGGCATTCTCCACACCGCCCGCGGCGAACTTCATCAAGGCAATGCAAAAAGTTCCGCTCACCGTTGCATTCTCCAGCTTCATGGATGAAACGACCGCGCTGGCATCGCTGGTGCTACCAATTCACACGCCGCTTGAAAGCTGGGGCGATTATGAGCCGAGCGAAGGTGTTTACGGACTTATGCAACCGGCCATGCAGCCCGTGTTCAAGACGACGAAAATGCTCGGCGATCTTCTCCTTAACCTCTCGAACCAACTCTCGAAGAAAACGTCGGCATCCGAGCAACCCTTCTACGAGTACGTCAAAAGGCGGTGGCGAGCACTGCATCAACGTCTCGGCGTGCGAACAGGTTTTGACGAATGGTGGACGGAGGCACTTGCCAACGGAGGAGTGTTCAACGCTCCACAGCAACAGCGATCTCCTCGACAACTTCGCTGGGCAAGCTCGGCCGCTGCAATTAGCCAGGTGATGGAGGAACTACGACAGACTCGAGAACGACGTGAGTTTCAGCTTGTGACCTATCCGTCCCTCGCGCACTACGATGGCAGGGGGGCAAACCGGCCCTGGTTGCAGGAACTGCCCGATCCTATCACGCAGATCACCTGGGAAAACTGGGTAGAGATTCATCCGGACGATGCAAAGAAGCTCGACATTGAACGAGGGGATATCGTTCAGCTCACCACGCGATACGGCGTCGTTGAGCTGCCTGCCTATGTGTACGCGGGGGTGCGACCGGGAACGGTTGCCGTTCCGATAGGGCAGGGACACACGGAATACGGACGATACGCGAAGGGAAACGGGGCAAACATCTGCTCGATTTTGCCGGAACTGCCGCTCCCTTCATCGGGCGGCATGCAGTGGTCCGGGGTTGAGGTGCGCGTGGTGAAGAAAGGCCCAAGAATCGATTTCGCCGACGTTGCTGGAAGTGATTATCTCCACGGACGCAACATCGTGCAGGTTGTCACGGTTGAAGAGCTACTTGCCAACTCAAACCTTGAAACAGGAAAGCCGGAACGCAAACAACCATCGCTCTATCCCGAGCACGAACACCCGGACTATCGCTGGGGAATGACAATCGACCTGGACAAGTGTACCGGATGCAGCGCGTGCGTCACGGCGTGCTATGCGGAGAACAACATTCCGGTCGTCGGGAAGCGGGAGGTGCAACTTGGGAGAGAGCTCTCATGGATTCGCATCGAACGGTATTTCAACGACCCGCCAAGCGACCCGTCGGTACCATACTCGCCGAATGCCGAGTTCATGCCGATGCTCTGTCAGCAGTGCGACAACGCCCCGTGCGAGCCGGTCTGCCCGGTGTACGCCGCGTATCACACACCGGAAGGGCTCAACGCGCAGGTGTACAACCGCTGCGTCGGAACGCGTTACTGTTCCAATAACTGTCCGTACAAAGTCCGCCGCTTCAACTGGTTCGACTATGAGTGGCCGGAGCCTCTCAACTGGCAACTGAATCCCGACGTGACCGTCCGCACGAAAGGCGTGATGGAGAAATGCACCTTCTGCGTGCAGCGCATCGTCGAAGCGAAGAATACTGCCAAACAGGAAGGAAGAACAGTGCAGGATGGGGAGATCATGACTGCCTGCCAACAAGCGTGCCCGACACAAGCCATTGTGTTTGGCGATCTGAAGAATCCCGAAAGCGCGGCAAACCGGCTACGCGTGAGCAACAGGTCGCGGGGATATCGTGTGTTGGAAGAACTGAATACCCAGCCCGCGGTGACGTACTTGAAGGAGATTAAAGCGTGACAACGGTCGACTGGGTGAAGGCGTTTGAGCCACTGATCAAACAGTATAAAGGGAGAAAACATCCGCTCAATTATCAGAATCGATACCAGCTGCTCGTCATGGTATTGCTGTCCGCTCAGGATTCCGACCGGAATATCAACATGCTTGCCCCGGCTCTCTTTGAGCGGTACCCCTCGATGAAAGCGTTGGCGACGGCAAAACCGGAAGACCTGTACCGCTACATCAAACATGTACGGAACTTCGCAACCAAGGCGCGATGGCTTACACAGATTGCAACAACGCTCGAGGACGACAAGAATATCCCGGCGACGCTGGAAGAGCTGACGAAGCTCCCCGGAATCGGAAGAAAGTCGGCGAATGTGATTATTCGCGAGTCGGGCGGTCCGGCAGAAGGGATTATCGTCGACCTTCATGTGAGACGAGTAGCACCGCGGATTGGAATAGCAACCAGCGACAAACCGGAAAAGATTGAAAAGCAGATGATGGAGGTCCTTCCGAAGCGCTATTGGAACGACGCTGGCATGGCCTGCTCATTTCTGGGACGAGAGATTTGTCGGCCAACAAACCCGAAGTGTGGGGACTGTGTAATGATCGACGTCTGCCAGTACTACAAGACTGTGATTAAGAAGAAAAAAGCATAAGTGCGCGCGATGTCTTTTGAATTGTCATATGCCAAGACCGACCTCGACCTTACTCAGACGCTAAACAAGCCGAAGAAGTGGTGGTACGTGGCGGTAACGCTGTTGGGGCTTGGCGTCTTGTGGGGAGCCTGGTCGTGGTTACAGCAAATCCTGACAGGCATTGGAGTATCCGGGAAGAACAATCCCGTCGGCTGGTATCTCTACATTACCACGTTTGTCTTCTGGGTCGGTATTGCACACTCCGGCACGCTGATTTCCGCCATTCTGTTTCTCTTCCGCGTGAAGTGGCGCGCGTCCGTCTACCGGAGCGCGGAGGCA
>DATLYT010000025.1:0-11824 GCA_035574455.1 Bacteroidota bacterium | reverse complement strand
CCATCAGCATGGCGATCCTGTGGGGAGCAGTAGCTGCGTTGTTCACTGCCGCAGCGCTCGGCATGAAGCTCGATAAACCATGGAAATGGTTTTCCCAGGCTGCACCGCCGATTGTATTTGTCGTCGGATTTGGCCTTGTGCAGATTCTCTTCGGTTAAATCGAGAGTTTTTTAGCTGAGCCGCGTCACATATCGTTCAGCTGAAGTATTGTACGTTTCTTCACACACAGAACATCTTGTTCAAGAACATTTATCCAACAGAGGAGGCTGCAGCATGAGACTTACTAGATTCCTGATCATCATAACGATCCTTGGTGTGCTGAGTGCGATACCCGCAACGGCACAGATTACGCTACAAGGCGGCGTCGGCCTGGGGCTCGCGATGCCCTCCGGCGATTACGGCGGTTCAACGATCGAGTACTACCAAGGAACAAAGTACGGCTTATCCAGTGGAATTAACGTCCACGCGAAGGCGCGTGTCGGTGCGCTCGGCATGCGACTGATGGGTGAAGTCGGATACTCTCGTCTCAGCAACAGCGGTGAAGCGGAACCCGGACAGGGGAAAGTTGAAGTGAAGCACACAATCCTTTCCGCCAAAGTCGGACCCGAGTATAGCTTCTCCCTTCCGTTCGCGCCTTTTAGTGTGTATCTGGGTGGACAAGTTGGGATTAATGTCATCGGTGGGGAGTCGACCTTCCAGGGAGTCTCAAAACTTTCCAGCGGCACGTACGACATTCCATCCGAGACGCGCATCGGATTAGGCGGATCGGTTGGGATGATCTTCAGCCTGGGCCCAGGGATGAACCTCGACGTCGCTGCCCGTTATGACGCCGTCAATCTCCTCGGCAAATCCTGGAACGATCCCAATCCACTGGACGATGCACGACTCGATTCGTACCGCAGTGTCAATGATGATCGCGATCCCCTCTTCCGAGCAGGGGACGACAAGCACTTCATCGCCAACAGCCGCAGCATCAGCACGGTTCACCTCACTGTAACGCTGATGTTTGGCTTATAGCCCTTCAGTGTTTCTCCAAGAAGCCCCGCGTCGGAAACGGCGTGGGGCTTTTTTTTGCAGGAAGGAATCCTTTTCCGTATAATGAGGGTAGAATTCATTTCCGCATGTACCGACCCCGTGTAAAAATCTGCTGCATTCAATCTGTGAGTGAGGCACAGCTGGCGATCCGGTACGGAGCATCGGCAGTCGGCTTCGTCTCTGCGATGCCCAGCGGGCCAGGTCCGATCGATGAGGAGCTGATTGCCGAGATTGCGCGCACCATTCCGCCGGGCGTATCATCGTTCTTGCTCACGAGCAAACAAGACACCGATTCGATTGTTGACCAACAGCGCCGCACGGGTGTCAACACGCTCCAGCTGGTGGATGCCGTTTCTGTCGAAACTCTCAAGACCTTGCGCAACAAACTTCCCGGTGTCGCACTCGTGCAGGTAATTCACGTGAATGGTCGCGAGGCTATCGACAAAGCGCTGGCGGTTGCACCCTACGTCGACGCGATCCTGCTGGATTCCGGCAACCCTTCTCTCGCCGTCAAAGTGCTTGGCGGGACAGGGCGGGTGCACGATTGGAGCATCAGCAAGGAAATTCGCGAACGCGCGGGCGTTCCGCTGTTTCTCGCCGGTGGACTGAAACCGGAGAATGTCCACGAAGCCATCGAACGCGTCCAGCCCTACGCTCTCGATGTCTGCACGGGTGTTCGCACCAACGGTTTACTGGATGAATCGAAACTTGCCGCGTTCTTCGAGCGTATCAATCATGTGTAACCGCGACGAACCTCCCCGCCTCCACTGGAACATTGTTCAGGCAGGAGGGAAATCTACTTTTTGATTCTAAAAATACGTCGATGGGATTCTTCGTCCGCCAGAGGCGGACTCAGAATGACAAGAGACTTAGAATCTTTCAGAAATCTCAAACAGGTATTCTTTATGCTCCTTAGCGAACTTTGCGGTTCCTCAAACCGATGACAACCTGCGGAGGTATTATGAAACGTTCTCTTCTGCTACTCTCTTTCTTCATGTTTATTGAGAGTACGACGATAGCGCAGATCAGCTTTCCCTCGTACTACTCCAACGACTTTCAACTTACCTCACCCGGCGCGATGAAGTTCGGGCTGTACGGTTTTGACAACCCGGCCGCGATCAACTACCTCCATCAACCTGACCTCTACTTGACAGTGTCTGAGGCAAAAGGGCGGTGGAAAGACTTCAACCGCTGGGGTGTGTTCTTCGCAACTCCAAATGCCGGCTTCGGCTTCATTCACCAGAAACTGCCCGACGGCTATGTGACCGACTACCGTCTCTCCTTTGCAAGGGGAACGCCACAACTCAGCACAGGCTTTTCTATCGGATGGTCGCGCGGCGAGACGCGACTTGTGAATCGATCAACGCATGTCTCCTTCGGCGTTCTGGGACGACCGAATGCCTACTTTTCCCTTGGCCTTGTGGGAACGACCAACCTGGGCCATGGCGGAAGTGAAGGCGTGGTTGACGCAGCCGTGCGGCCGTTCGGAAATGAAAAAGTGGCTTTCTTTGCAGACTACGCGATCCAGAGCGGCCAGACGTTCAGTGATGGCGGGTGGAGCGTCGGCGCTGCAACGGAACTGTTGCCGGGTGTGCGAGTGACCGGCCGGTACTTCGACACGAAAGCATTCACCATCGGTTTCCAGCTCAGCCTCGGCAATGCCGGCGTGGGGACACAGATGCACTATGACAAGAACTCCAACTATGCGTACAGCACGCACGCCATTCGCCTCGGCGCGTATGACCGGACGGTGCTCGCCAAGTTCGGCAAAAAATCGAAATACCTTGAGCTCAACATGTTCGGCCCCGTGAAGTACCGCCGCTTCATGTACTTCGACAACTCCAAGACACTCGCCGACCTCCTCGCTACCATCGACGCGGCAAAAGAAGACCCCTCCGTTGCGGGAATCGCCATCAACACATCGGGGATGAATGTCGACCGTGAGATTGCGTGGGAGCTGCGCGAGAAGCTGCGGGACTTTCAATCCACCGGCAAGCACGTGGTTGTTTTCATCGACCGGCCGAACATCACGGTGTACCACTTCGCATCCGTCGCGGACAAGATCGTGATGGATACCCAGGGGATGATTCAACTCGAAGGCTACATTGCCGGCCGAACATTTTTGAAAGGCACATTGGAAAAAGTCGGCATCGGGTACGACGAGTGGCGCTTCTTCAAATACAAATCGGCGTACGAGAGCTTTTCGCGCGAAACAATGTCCGATGCCGATCGCGAGCAGCGGCAGGAGCTTGTGAATGCCTACTACCGGCTGGCGAAAGAAGAAATCTCCGCCGCCCGCGGTTTCTCTCCCGACCAATTCGATGCCATGGTCAATACCGAAATGGTCTTCCTCCCCCAGCACGCTCTCGAGCGTAAGTTAGTGGATACACTGGGTCGATGGGAAACCGTGAAAGAGGTAATCAAACAGCTCGAAGGTAAAGAGAAACGTTACGTAGAACGAAATGCTCTTGCGGAGTTCAATCTCCCCAAGGACAACCGCTGGGGTGAGAAGCCCAAGATTGCCGTCATTTATGCTCTCGGTGCCTGCGCGATGGACGAGGGAATCAAAGCACGCACTCTCGTGAAGGATGTTGAGGCTGCAGTGAACGACCGGATGGTGAAGGCCATCGTGCTGCGCGTGGATTCTCCCGGCGGCGACCCGATGGCGTCCGACTACATTGCCGAGGCGCTCAAGAAGGCAAAAGGGAAAAAGCCGGTCATCGTTTCGCAGGGCGCGGTGGCAGCATCCGGCGGCTACTGGCTCTCGATGTATGCCGACACGATCGTGGCTGCGCCGAATACCATCACCGGTTCTATCGGCGTCATCGGCGGATGGATGTACGACAAGGGCTTGAAAGAGAAACTCGGCATCACCACCGACCATGTGAAGGCGGGTGAACATGCGGACCTCGGCTTCGGCTTCGCGCTGCCGTTCATCGGCGTGGGAATCCCCGACCGCAACCTTACCGCCGAGGAACGAAGCCGGATGGAGACGTTTATCAAAACGCTCTACACCGATTTTGTGGGGAAGGTTGCCAGCGGGCGCGAGATGAAGGCAGAAGAAATCGAAGCACTCGCGCAGGGCCGTGTCTGGTCCGGCTCTGACGGAAAGAAGAATGGGTTGGTGGATGTCTTAGGCGGCCTGGAAACAGCAATCGAGATTGCCAAAGAGCGGGCTGGACTGAAAGACAAGGACGTAACGATTGTGGAGATGCCGAAAGCGGGGCTGTTGGATTTCAGTATCTTAATGCCGAAGCTCTTGGGCTTCGAGATTGCGCAGCCCGACCCGCTGGTCGAGCATCTGAAATTCCGGCTGAAGAACAACGGCATACCGATGCCGATTCTTCCGCTGGAGGATATGGATTTGACGAGGATGTATTAGAGAGACGCGATGGAGTCCCCGCCTACGTCGTTCGGGCGGGCACCGAACTCAAGACTGCCACGTTGAGATGGACGCCACCTGCGTATTGACACAGGTTGAGGTGGTGTCCATCTGCTCCTCAATAACTAACTCTTGCTTTTCCCTCAACGTCTGGTTAGCTTCCAGCGCCACAGGATTTCTCCCTCTCCTCTGAACCTTGGAGCTGTTATGAAACAGCCTATACTATTTCTTTCGTTACTTTTCTGTACGCTTTTCCAGTTCGGCTTCGCTCAACCGAAAGCCGACCTCATCCTTGTCAACGGCGTGATCTGGACTGTGGATGACAAGAATCCCACCGCGCAAGCCGTTGCCATCAAAGACGGCAAGTTCATCGCCGTCGGGAAAACCACGGACATCCTGAAGCTGCGTGGCAAAGAGACGCAGGTGATCGACCTGCGGCAGCGATTCGTGATGCCGGGGTTCAACGACAACCATGTGCACTTCGCATCGGCGGCGCAGTTTCTGGAATTCAACATCATGGCTGTGGGGACGCAGGAGGAGTTCGTGCAGCGCGTCAAGCAGGTCACGGCCACACTAGCAAAAGGCGAGTGGGTGCTCGGCGGGTTCTGGGGCGCGTATGATCAGTGGGCGGCGGGAACAGCCGGCGGTAAAAAACGCGAGCCGTTTGTGCCCGACATGAAGCGCCTCGAAGCCCTGACCAAAGACTACCCAATGTTCATCCGGAAATTTGACGATACCGAATTTGCTGCCAACACCGCGGCGTTGAAAGCCGCCGGCCTCAACCCGACCGATCCGAAAGCAGACGATGTGGAGTTTGTGCGGGATACAAAAGGCAATCTCACCGGCATCCTCCGCGGCAAAGGAGTGTTGCCGCTGTTTCGCAAGGTTATTCCCCGCACGTTTTCGCACGAGCGGCGCGTGGAGCAGACGAAACGTGCACTGGAGGAGATTCGCAAGCATGGTGTGACCAACGTGAGCGACATGTCGGACGACGAGCAATTGGAGATTTACCGCGAGCTTCACGCAAAGGGCGAGCTGACCTGCCGGATTCATTTCCGATACGGGTTAGACCGGTGGCAGGAGGTAGCGGAGAAAGGTATTACGATCGGCTCGGGTGACGCCTGGATTCGCCTTGGCTCACTCAAAGGCCACATCGACGGCATCATGGGCACGAGCACCGCACGGTTCTTCGAGCCGTATTCGAACAATCCCGCCAACCGAGGCCGCTGGCGCCCACTTATGGTGGATAGCGCAGGGAACTTCGTCGAAGGAAAATTCCTGAGCTACATGATAGGCGCAGACCGGGCGGGGCTGCAACTGACCGTCCATGCCATCGGCGACGAGGCAAACAATGTATTGCTCAACTATTTAGAAGAGCTCAATCGCGTCAACGGCAAGAAGGACCGTCGGTTCCGCCTCGTGCACGCGCAGGTCATTGCGCCGAACGACTTCAAGCGATTGGGTGAGCTTGGCGTTATCGCGGAAGTTCAGCCGTTTCACCTGAGCGACGACATGCGTTGGATGGAAGAGCGGATCGGTCGCGAGCGATGCAAGGGCGCGTATGCGTTCAAGAGCATCATGGAGAGCGGCGCGACACTCTGCTTTGGCACTGATTGGCCGGGCACGTCGGCATCGGAATACCCGATCAATCCGATGTTAGGACTTTACGCCGCTGTGACTCGCCAGACCATCAAAGGCGAGCCGAAGGAAGGATGGTTTCCTGAGCAACGGATTGATATCAAAGACGCGATCCGAGCATACACGCTGAACACGGCGTACGCAAATTTTGAGGACGACATCAAAGGCTCGATCACGGTTGGCAAACTCGCCGACCTTGTGGTGTTATCCAGAAATCTGTTAGAGATCCCTCCGGCCGATATTTTGAAAACGCAGGTGCTGTATACGATTGTAGATGGGAAGGTTGTTTATAAACGATGATTGAGGGACGTGTCATGACGTGTCCCCACGGTTGAATTTGCGATGCTGATTTCATAGATTCGTTGTACACCTTACAGGAGTCGGTATGCTGAGTTCTTACATTGCCGCAGCGTTGAAGAAAGCACGATACGAATCGTTGGAGAATGGGAGCGTCTATGCAGAAATCCCCGAACTTCAAG
Source organism: Bacteroidota bacterium (assembly GCA_035574455.1). Lineage (GTDB taxonomy): Bacteria > Bacteroidota > Ignavibacteria > UBA10030 > UBA10030 > DATLYT01. Next base: position 5,290 of record DATLYT010000025.1, on the reverse strand, counting down.
GAGTGTGGGCTGAAGGAAGAACCGTCGAAGAGTGCCGGAATGAGCTTATCGAAGTGATTGAAGGATGGCTCTTCCTCAAGCTTCACGACGGAGATCCAATTCCCGTCATCGAGGGAATTGACCTCAACGCAAAACTTCCTGCCAATGCTCCGTAGTATTTCCCTTCGCGAGCTTATTACAAAATTCCGTTCCTTAGGATTCGATGGTCCATTTCCCGGTGGTAGGCACCAATTCATGAGAAAAGGTGCCTTGAAAATACGCATCCCGAATCCCCATAGAGGAGACATCGATGTGAGTCTCCTCAAACGCATTCTTCGCCAGGCGAACATTTCAGAACAAGAATGGGAATCCGCGTGAACCCACGAACGTACCTTACTTGCGTTGCTTTAGTTTCCCTCCTCATGGTATCACCTGGCATCTTCGCCCAACCCACGCTCTACATCGTCCGGCACGCGGAGAAGCTTGCCAACTGGCCCGAGAAGGAGCTTGGGAATTTTCAACCTCTGAGCGAGGAGGGGGTTGCGACTGCCCATCGACTTGCCAAACATTTTGAGACGATGAAGTTCGCGGCAATCTACAGCAGCTCCACCACACGTTCACTCCACACTGCGTTCCCGCTTGCACAGAAGCTTGGACTTCCCATCGATACCGCTCTTGCCCTTAGAGATACATCCGCCATCGCTGCATTCTACGCGGAGCTTTCCAAGAAATTTACCGCCGATCAATCCATCCTCCTCGTCACGCACTCCAACATTATTCCCTACCTGCTGATGCATGCGGGCCTTGCGCGTGAGTGCTTCGACAAGATGGGCATTCAGCAATCCATGTCCAGCAGCTGGCTTGTGATCGAGGGATACGAGAATATCTACCGGGTCGAGCGCTTAGGGACGAAGCGACAGCATTGTGAGGGGATTACGCGAGCGAAGTTCTGAGGCAGATCTTGGAAACGCGGCTTCCCGCGATAACGCTGCGGGCGCAAAGATATCGCCTCGTTGGCCTCTGCGCGTTCTCTGCGGTGTTGCGAGAGATTTCTGAGTTACTTCTTCTCAATCGCCAGCAACGCCTCGTATGCTGGTGGCCGGCTTTGGTCGTGCCGGGTCGGATAGGGGTCTAACTGTAGCAGGGTAATGTAGAACCCTGCTGCCTCCAATCGATTCCAACGATACGGAGTCCGTACCTGGCCTGGAATGGGGAGAAGCAGAGGAGTATTCTGACTGTGTGTGCTGACATCCACTCGAATGATCGCCAGTCCAGGCCAGACACACATGACCTCGGCAGGACAACGGGAGTCGTTCATCATGCGGGTAAATGTTACAGTCACATTGTCCGGCACCAGAAAAACGTTCTCTCCTTCCTTCATCCGGAGCTGAAGTTCTTCACCCTGTCTCGCTTCAATGGCCGTGATGCGCAGTTCGTCGCACGAAAGCAAAAACAAACTGGAGCTTACCGCCAAGGACAAAAAGATGATTCGAGTCATTGGATACACAGAATACACATCGAGACTATTTTTTCGTGCCACGTCACGTTTGTCCGCCATTGCTGTGCGCGGCTGTAATCTTTTCTCGCAACAGTCGGTATTGGTCCTCGATCTTGAAGAACTTATACATCAGCTTTGCGATAAGCTTCCCAAAGGGTTTCAGCAAGCTTGATTTTGGCTCGAAGCGTGTGCATTCGACCAAGTGCGTTGTCTCTCCGTTCGGTATCAGAACCAGGGTGCTGATGAACTTCCCCAATGAGCCTGCTTGACTGACCGTGAAATAGTCGAAGGGCCGCCAGTCCACGATATCTTCAACAATGACGTCCTTCCCATGAATGCAATGATTTTGCGCTCCCTCCTTCATCCTGCCGCCGGGCCTGAGCGTTGGACGGATCTCAAGACCCGACCACTGAAGTTTCTTCTGCGGGTCATTCAACCAATCCCAGACGACAACGGGCGGCGCAGGAAGATCAACCCGAACGACCATGTGGGCATCCTCGGGCCGCAAATACACCCGTCGAGCGGCTACCAGCTCGTCATACCGTTTCCGCAGGTCCGTTGAAAAGGTTTCCACCGGGCCGATATGTTCGTATGATTCTTGGAGACAAACCATGTCATCGGAACTCAGTTGCATCTGCTCGAGTGCGCGGCGGGTGAAGAGGACATATGCTCTCCAGCCAGCGGCCTCCGAGACACGATTCTTGAGCAGTCGGTGCGCGACAATGACATCGTGCCCGACGAGGTCTCGATGACCCGCAATTTCTTGAAAGGCATACTGACCAAAGTGTACGATGAATTTCAGGTCGAGCGTTGGCATTGCCTTGCAGCCGCGGCAGGTACAGGTGGTGAGTCGTTTCGACGTCTGAATGCGATTACGAAATGCCACATAGGTTGACTCGAGCGCATCTAAGAGCGTTTCACCGCGACTTACCCGCTGCATAGAAGCGTACGCAAACACCGCATCACCCTCCAGCTTGGAGATCGTCAGCAGTGGAGCAAATTGACCGGTGATGAGTTCCAGGAGCTCGGAAATGATTTCCCGCGCGTGGTCTAACTCGGCCTGGGTCAAAAAAGAAGTGTACCCCGAAATATCGGCGAGCACCAGATAGCCTTCTTGGGGTCTGTTATCTGCCATACCGAGCGTTAACCTGAGGATTCTTGTTGTTGGCGAAAATAACTCTTGAGCGGCTCGAAAACAAACTCATACCAGCCGTAGTAGTGATTCTTTCTCTCGTGCTCGTTGGGAAATCCCGAGTGCGTCAGGGTTACCTTTGTTCCCGACTTGGTTGCTGTGAAGGTGTATCGCACCGTTGATTTCACCGTACCATCCCAATCGCCGGGATGCCAGGTGTATGCCAACGCTTTGCCGGGCTTGTACTCCAGTACTGTTCCCTTGACCCAGCCGTCGAACATCTCAAACTTTCCTCCAACCTTAGGCTGGATTTTGCCCCCTTGTTCACTCCACAAGCGGATTGTCTTCGCCTCGGTGAGGGCCACAAACACCTTGCGTGGCGTCGCCGGTATGGTCACCACAATCTTAATCGGCTTCGGAGTCATAGCGCACGACTACGATAGTCATCGTAATCCGGCAGCAATCGTTCGTACTCGCTGGACATCAGCGGTGAGGAGATCATGTAATCTGCACTGGCGCGATTGCAGGCGACGGGGATATTCCAGACTACGGCGATTCGCAACAGCGCCTTGATGTCGGGGTCGTGCGGTAACGGTTCGAGGGGATCCCAGAAAAAGATGAGGAAGTCAATCTCGCCCTGTGCGATCCGAGCGCCGATCTGTTGGTCGCCGCCAAGAGGTCCGCTTTCGAGTTTCACCACCGGCGTACCCAATTCCTTTTCAAGAAGTTTACCGGTCGTACCCGTCGCAAACAACTTGTGCTGGGAGAGCGTCAACGTGTTATACCGTGCCCACTCGATGAGGTCTTGCTTCTTGTTATCGTGGGCAACGAGGGCGATCTTCTTTTGGCGCAGCATCGGAAGTTTTTTCATTTTCATAGATGGTTTGCCTGTTTTGTTCGAGTTGTCCTATCGGTGCTTTCTTCCGTGCCATGGGGAGATCGCTATGCTCAGCCAAACCAGAGACCCGATCAGCAAAACGGATCGGCTTTTTGAGTGGGGGACGGTTACAGTGGGGGGAACAAGTTCTGCGTCGAGTTGCTCAAGACCCTAGCGGCGCTCGCAACATGAAGGTTCTTGGGTTACCTTGCGAACTATTCCCACCGGCCCGGAATCTTCGTTCCGCACTTGAAGCACGCGCCGTTCTTCAACTTGTAACTCGACACGCGAAACCCGAACCGCTCGATCAACGTCTCCCCGCATGACGGGCAGAAGGTGTTCTCGTACTTCCCGACTTCCCCCGGACGATTGCCGGCATAGACATACCGCAATCCGGCGTTGTATCCGATTTCCGCAGCGCGAATCAACGTGGACACCGGTGTATTCTCGGGGTCCGTCATTTTGTAATCCTTGTGAAACGCTGTGACATGCCAGGGAATATCGGGAGAGATCGAGACGAGAAAGTTCGCAATGTCGCGCAATTCTTCATCCGAATCGTTGAAGCCCGGCACGAGGAGTGTCACGACCTCGAGCCAGAACCCGTGCTCGTACAGCATCTTGATCGTATCGAGCACATTCTGCAGCACGCCGCCTAATTGGGAGTATTCTTTCTGGCGGAAGCCCTTGAGGTCAACTTTGTAGAGGTCGACGTACGGCTTAATGTACTCCAGCACTTCCGGTGTGCCGTTCCCGTTGGAAACGTACGAGGTCACGAGCCCAACCTGCTTCGCGAGTCTGAAGATCTCCACCGCCCATTCGCTGGTGATGAGCGGTTCGTTGTACGTGCTCGTAACAATGCGCGCTTTGGAGCGGAGTGCGAGGTCGACGAATTCCTCCGGTGTAATAAACTCCGGCGGCGCACCGGCAACCGGATCGCGGAGGGCTTGCGAGGTAACCCAGTTCTGGCAGTAGCCGCAACGGAAATCGCAGCCTAACATGCCAAAGCTGAGAGCCTTTGCACCGGGATAGGCGTGGAAGAACGGTTTCTTTTCTACGGGATCGAGCGCGATGCCGCCCACATAGCCGAAGGGAACGTAAAGCTTCCCCTCGTGATTGAATCGCACGCGGCAGATGCCATCTTTGCCCGGCGGTATCTTGCACCGATGGCCGCACGCATAGCAGCGCACCCAATTGTCCGGCATCCTCTGGTAGAGTTCGCCCTCTTTGGTGTGCTGCGTCAGAAGATCCTTCAACGTCATCGTCTCTGCCATACAATCTCCTCTGCTACAAAGTACGGTGTTGGTGAGACGGAATCAAGCACTGAAACAGCTCCCATAATTCGCCGCTATCGCGGCTATGACAATTTTGTTTGGACTTGAATCTACCATAATATCGCCCCTGACGGGGCTTTCCTCTACGCCAGAGCCAATCCCGCAGTGCGCTACCCCCAAATGACGGGACCCGCCAACTCTGCTCGACTCTGCCGTTCAAGACGGGCCAGCCCGCTACGCGTTCTGGCGGGCCGTTCTGGCGGGGGTGAAATATTCTTCTCCATCTCAATTTGCGTAACATCACTCACTGACAAGAATGCCCGTCCTCGTCTGATTACTTCTCGATGAAGCTCCTCAACACCCGCATATTCTCGACATCCTCTTTCATATCGGGACCCTTCGGCGTTTCGAGAATCTTCGGGATTTTCACAAAGCGCGGGTCGTTCATCAGCAATCGAAATCCCTCCAACCCAATGCGCCCCTGACCGATGTGCGTGTGCCGGTCGACTCGTGAACCACATTCGCGCTTCGAA
>DATLYT010000024.1:0-8498 GCA_035574455.1 Bacteroidota bacterium | reverse complement strand
ATCAAACTCTTTGCCTTTCTGTAACAATACCTTTTCGAGGTTTTCCAAAACGGGAAGTAGCTTTCGCACCTCCATCAGCGCACCGATGCGAATGGCGGTGGGACAGACATCGTTCGTCGACTGCGCCATGTTCACATGGTCGTTCGGACTCACTAATTTGTAGTCACCTTTCTGACCGCCAAGTAGTTCGATCGCACGGTTGGCGAGCACCTCGTTGCAATTCATATTGTGGGATGTCCCGGCTCCTGCCTGATAGACATCGACCACAAACCACTCGCGCAAATTACCACCGAGGATCTCATCCGCCGCCTGCACGATGGCATCCGCAATCTTCGCATCCAGCAAGCCAAGCTCTTTGTTGACGATGGCTGCCGCCCGCTTGATGTGGATGGTCGCGTCGACATATGACGGCTTCGGCTTCAAGCCGCTGATAGGAAAATTCTCCAAAGCTCGATCTGTTTGGACACCATAGTACGCGTTGACGGGGATATGACGATCGCCGAGCGAGTCTCGTTCGATTCGGGTTTGCATGGTCATCCTCCACTTTCGTGAACAGGGAAAAGGGTCTGCGACTAACTGCTCGTACGAGACTCAAGGTAAGGGAGACAAACGGGATTTTCAACTTGCCGACCGGCCTGTTTTATTCGACCGCTTCAACCAGCCATACTTCGATCGATCGACCTTCCCGCGATGCAGTTTGACGCCTTCTTTCTTGAGCAGTTGGAGTTGACGTTGGTAATGACCGCCGTCTTTCGGGAGTGAGATTTCACCGCGTGCATTGATGACGCGATGCCATGGGACGGACGAATCGGAAGGAAGGTTGTGGAGGGCGTAACCAACGAGGCGGGCTTGACCAGGCAAGCCCGCCTGTTCTGCTACTTCGCTGTATGTTGCCACACGACCTTTGGGAATAAGTCGGACTACACTCCAGATGAGTTGATAACTCGAGAGCGGCCTCATGCTGCGTTTCATCGTATGGAGCATACCACCGTCAATGAAGGTTGGCTTCTCAATTGTATTCTACAGAGCCACCGATTCTGCAAAGCGGGCAAGTTCTTTTGCCGAGGCCTTCTCAATGTCAGCGTGGAGACTATTGCCGTGCGCGTCCATGGTGACTATGGCGGGAAAATCCTTAATCCGCACATGCCACATTGCCTCCGGCACGCCGAACTCGAGAAAATCCACTCCATCAACCTCCTCAATACACTTCGCGTAGTATTGCGCCGCTCCCCCAATGGCATTGAGGTAGACAGCGCCGTATTCCTTCAGAGCAGCGAGGGTCTTCGCTCCCATGCCGCCCTTTCCAATCACGGCACGGACTCCAAATTTCTTGATGATCTCGCCTTGATACGGCTCTTCGCGAATGCTCGTCGTCGGCCCAGCAGCGTTCATGACCCATCTCCCATCTGGTTGTTTTAGTGCAACCGGCCCACAATGATAGATAACCCCGCCGCGCAAATCGACCGGAGAGTCATGCGTCATAAGATGATGATGCAGCACATCGCGCCCCATGTGAACGACGCCGCTCAAGAGGACAACGTCGCCGACCTTGAGACTCCGTACCTGCTCTTCTGAAAGGGGTGTAGTGAGTCGTACTTCACGGCCGGTCAATTTCAAGCCTTCTTCTTTCGCAAGTTTCATCGTCGGCGAATCGTCTTTGTAGAGCCAGCGTTTGATTTTCCCTGTTGAAGCGTCGAGCACCACACCAAGTCTGCGAAACGCCCAGCAGTCATACGCCACGGAAACAAAGAAACTCGCCGGCAGCCGATGATACACACCGACTTTGCAGCCGATGAGCGTTACCGCACCACCGAAACCCATCGTCCCGATGCCAAGCTTGTTTGCCTGCTCCATGATGTAGGCTTCGAGTTTGGCGAGCTCTGGGTTCGGATTGATGTCGTCGAGCGGACGGAACAACTGTTGCTTGGCTAACGAGTAACCGGAAGTCCGGTCTCCACCAATCGCCACACCGATCGCACCGACACTGCAACCCTGTCCCTGCGCTTGCCAGACGGCGTGGAGAATACACTTGCGAATACCGTCCATCGTCCGATCGGCGCGGCCAAGGTTCGGCAGGTCGGTGGGGAGGGAGTACTGGATGTTTTTGTTTTCACACCCTCCACCTTTAAGGAGAAGCCGGACTTCGATGTCGTTCTCCTCCCACTGCTCGAAGTGTATAACGGGAACCCCCTCACCGAGATTATTGCCGCTATTCTTGCCGGTCAGCGAATCCACGGCATTCGGCCGTAACTTGCCGTTCTTGGTCGCCTCGGCAATCGCCTCGAGAATCTGCTTCTTCATCGCAATCTGATTCGCACCGATCGGTGTCTTGATTTCGAACGTCGGCATTCCGGTATCCTGGCAAATGGGACCGCAATTTGTTACTGCCATGTCGACGTTCAGGGCGATCGTATTCAACGCAAGGTCGGATTGTGACCCCTTCGTCTCGCGCTCCATTGCATTTGCCAGTGCTCGGCGAACGTCGGGAGGAAGGTTCGTTGAAGTCTCAACAATAAGGTCGTAGATACTCTGTTTGAAATGTTCCATGGCTACATCCTCGATTTTTCGTGCGTAAGAGATTTTTATTCCTTGTTGTTACACAGAATGACGTGAAGAAGAATATTTCACCACTCCCGCCTGTATTTTTAAGTTCCGCAGGGACAAAATAGTGGTAGTAGAGCAGGTACATGGTAGCCTCTTCAGGGGCGACATTATGGATTCGGGCAGACTGAAAAATTATTCCAGCCCCATAGGGGCGACATATGTACCTTGATGAGTTCTTGTTTCCTCGCGTGTCCTTTATGAGTTGCGCAGAGTACCGTGCCTTCGCGGTTCCTTTCTCGTTCCGACGCTCCGCGTCAGAACGGCGTGCACTTAACCTTCCCTTTGCGTTTCTTCGCGCTCTTTGCGGTTGATATCTAACCGCCAAGAACGCCAAGATTTTTTTTCTTTCGTTTAGTCCTTTGTGCTTGATATTTAACTGCCAGAACGCCCGCCAGAACGTGTAGCGGGCTGGCAACGAAGTGCCAAGATTCTCGTGAGTCGTATGCGATTCTCTTCGTCCCGTAGGAACGACATGTTGGCGGTGTAAAGGATATCTTCCATGGCAGTTCTTTAAGGGATCGTCAGAACGATCCGGCCGAATTGCTCCCCTGCTTCCATTCGCTTGTGAGCGGCTTGAACTTCTGTTAGTGGAAATACCTTGTCAATAATGGGCCGAAGACCTCCGCTACTGTAGAGCTCGACAGCTTTCCGAAACTCCTCCGGTGTCCCCATTGTGGAGCCGAGGATAGTAAGCTGCTTCCAAAAAATCCGCCGCACCATCACTTCTTTGGCAGGGCCCAGCGTTGCACCGAACGTAATGACTTTGCCGCCGGGTCGCACAAGGTCAAGCGCTTTATCGAATACCTCCCCACCCGCGCTATCAACGATGACATCGGGGCCCTTTCCGCCTGTCATCTCGCGAAGTTCTTTCACCCAATCTTGCGTTCGGTAATTGACCCCACCCTCTGCGCCAAGAGACCGAGCGCGCTCGATTTTATCTTCGCTGCCCGACGTCACAAACACGCGGCATCCGATCTTCTTCGCTATCTGAAGAACAAAAACCGCGACACCTCCTCCAATCCCCGTTACCACGACTGTTTCACCAGGCTGAATCCGCCCGCGCGTGACGACAGCCCGGTAAGCAGTCATCGCAGCAAGGGGAACAGCGGCGGCTTCTTCCCAAGAAAGTTCCTCGGGCTTGGGATGCACATTGCTTGCGGGGACCTTCACGTACTCCGCATACGTGCCGTTATCCGGCAGGCCGAGGATGCGAAAATCGCTCCGTTGAACTGCCGGATCGTCGCCCCAATCGAGACACGGGTTGATGAGAACTGGCTTGCCAACCAGCGACTGGTCTACGCCAGCACCAACGGCATGCACCATTCCCGCGCCATCCGAACCGAGGATGATCGGCAGCTTGATGCCGGCATAGCGGCCGGTGCGAATCCAGACGTCGCGATGGTTCATCGCCGCCGCTTTCAGACGAACGACGACTTCACCTGGACCCGGCTCTGGATCCGGTACATTTTCGAGCAAAAGTTTTTCGGGCCCGCCAATCTCTCGAAGGACAATCGCTTTCATCATACATCTCCAATCAAATCATCAAGAATTTTCCGAGCTTGCTTTTCCTGCTCTTCACGGACATAGAGATCAACGCCAACAGGAGTTCCAATGCCAAACGAGCCGAACACACCAACGGCTTGAGATTGAATCAAGGATTCAATTCCTTCCTCTTTAAGGCGTAGCTGAGCCTGTTCTGCACTCATTCTGTCGGGGAAGTTTTTGACTTTGACGAGTTTCATGGCATTGTGCTCATCCGTTCACATCGTTAGGAAAAAGGTTGTTGAACTCCAAAGATTGCCCCAAGGAGCTCTCCGAAAAGGTAGGTTGCAAAGGCCGTCCCAAGCAGTAGAGAGGTGTTCTCCAGCACTTCTCGTTTGAAGTTCGTCTCGTTCACAACGGAAACGTAGAAGGTGAACGCGACACTCAAGCAGACTGCAAGAATGACCGAAACGACAAACGCCGTTAGCATATTGTGGGTCAGAAAATACGGAAGCGCAAGCACAATTACTGCGAGGAGGTACGATATACCCGTTACGACCGCCGACGTGAGCGGTTTACTTCGTGTCTCACTTTTGGCTTTCAGATAAGCCGCAACGCCCATCGAAATACTCGCCGCAAAGCCGACCACAAGGCCCGCGATACCGGCCATCAGGGTTGAGCCTGTGACCCCGAGAAAGCCCGCGTGAACGCCGGTAATTTCGATGATGGCATCGGAAAGCCCCAAGGCAATAAAGCCGATGTAGCGAAGGACAGGCTCATCAACCTGTGAGACGAAGTAGCGCTCATGTTCCTCTTCATCCTGCACAATGGCGGAGAGCCGTTCGCGATCTTCTGCCTCCAAACGGGGAAGCCATTCGCGATACCGCTGCACAACCTCGCGCTCGTGCAGCTCCAAAAACTTCATCGTGAAGACGAGACCAACCACCTTGCGCATGAGCAGTAAGAGATGAAGGACAATGCCGTTGGTTTTCTTTCCGTCCTGACCGGAGATCGCTTTCCAGAATTCATAATGTTGCAGCTCTTTCTCTGCAAGAGAAGAGAGGAGTTGTTTTCGCTGGGCGTCCTCTTCCACTTCAGCCAGCGCCGTGTACACCGTCCAGTCAAAATATTCGTCCTGGACGAATTGTGCCGCTTCTCGGGCGAGCACGTCGGAGAGCGATTGATGCACCGTCGCCTTCATTGCGTTGCCTGCCCAGTTATCAGATGCTCATCGAGCCAATCCAGCAGCGTCGCATACCAGAGTTCGGAGTTGGCCGGTTTCATGACCCAATGTCCCTCATCAGGGAAATACAGCATCTTGGATTTGATGCCCTGGCGCTGGAGCGCCGTGAAGACCTGAAATCCCTCGCTGACATCCACGCGAAAATCCTGCTGACCGTGGACGACCAACATCGGCGTTTTGAACTTGTGCGCGTTCAAAAGCGGCGACCATTTGTTGTACAGCTCGGGATTCTTATAGGGCGTTCCACCGAACTCCCACTCGACGAACCATAATTCCTCCGTCGTGCCGTACATACTCCAGGGGTTAAAGACACCGTCGTGGTTGATGAGACATTTAAAACGGTCGGTGTGCCCGGCAATCCAGTTAATCATGTACCCACCGTACGAAGCTCCTGCCGCTGCCATTCGGTTGCCATCGACAAAGCTGTACGTCTTCAGAATATAGTCGACGCCTTTCATCAAGTCTTCGTACACCTTGCCGCCCCAATCGCGCGAGATTTCATCGGTGAACTTCTGGCCATAACCCGTACTGCCCCGTGGGTTCACCATCGCCACAACGTACCCTCGACTGGCAAACATCTGTGCACTCCAGCGATAGTGGAACTGATCACCCCACTGCCCTTGCGGTCCACCGTGAATCAGATACACAAGCGGATACTTCTTCGTTGCATCGAAGGCCGGAGGCTTCACAATCCAGCCGTGAATCTTCGTTCCACCCGCACCGTCAAACCAGAAATCTTCCTTGGGATTCATATCGAGCGCAGCAACACGCTCGGCGTTGGTGCGCGTGATCTGCCGCAGGTTCTTGCCGTCGACGTCCATCCGATATAACTCTGCCGGAGTGTTGATGGATTCTCTGAGGAACACAAGGCTCTTTCCATCTGGACTCATCCGCAGTTGGGTGTTGTAACCGTTGGTGAGCAGGGCATCCACCTTTTTGGTTTGTACCGAGACGCGGAAGATCGACTCATTGCCTTTGTCATCGGCGTTGAAGAAGAGCATTTTCGAATCGGGCGACCAAACGACATCATGAACGCTGTAATCGACATTCTCGGTCAGATTGATATGCTTGCCCGTTGCACGCTCGTACAGCACGAGTTGACTCCGGTCAGCTTCAAAACCGGCACGATCCATTCTTCGGTAAGCAATGTATTTGCCATCGGGCGAGTAGAGCGGCTGGCTATCGTTACCCGGATTCTCCGTGATCTTCTTTGCCGGCCCACCCGTTACCGGAACGATGAAGAGGTCATTGTTCGTGCTAATGGCGATCATCGGATCCGTATTCCGTGTAAAAACCATCTCCTTGCTATCGGGGGAGAAGGCATAATCCCACGCGCCACCCAGGTCAATGGGTGGTGTGTCATAATCTCCGGGCGTCAAATCGACCGCCTTGCCGCCGGAAACGGGCAGAACGAAGAGATGACTGCGCTTACCGTCTTTCCAAGTGTTCCAGATTCGGTACGGCAGCCGGTCGAAGATTTTGGCTTTCACTTTACTTTTTTCGGCTGCTTCTTCGCGGGATTTGTTGCAGTCGTCGTCCGGGCAGTCAGGATACACTTCAGAAGCAAAGGCAAACCATTTGCCATCCGGTGAAAGCTGCATGCCGGACACTCCTGTGGAGATCGACGAGACGCGTTTTGCCTCTCCGCCTTCGAGCGAGATGGTCCAGATTTGCGATTCGCCATCTCGCGTCGACACAAAAGCAATCTGCTTCCCGTCCGGCGACCAGCGCGGATTGTTGTTTCCGCGTTTAGCAGAAGTCAGTTGCCGGACTTCTCCTCCACTGGCGGGCACAAGATAGATGTTGCTATTGGTGTTGTTCTCAACCTTGTTATGATACGTGACAACAAACGCGATCCATTTGCCGTCCGGTGAAACCTGCGGGTCGGAGATGCGACCCATGCCAATCAGATCATCAAAAGTGATCGGGCGTTTAGGCTGGGCAACGACGGCACTGATGAGGAAACAAAGAAGAAGAAGAGAGAGATGCTTTTTCATGACGACCTCTGGAGCAGTGAGTACGAGGGTGAGATATTCGACAGACGTGTCAACATAACAATCAACAACAGAACGGCCGCGAAGAACGATTGATAGTCCGTCAGATGCAAACAGACCGCCAGTACAAAGGCGGCTTGGAGCACCCGCGACGGAACCATATCCCGCAAGACTACGAGCGACGGGAGAACAAGAAGAATATACGAATAATCTTTAAATCGAGGAAGAAGAAGAGCGTACAGAAAAATGCTTACGAGGAGAATGATGCTCGGATTCGTCCAAAGCTTCGTTTTTCGCAGAACAACGAATGTCGCCGTAAGCATCACAAGAGCATATCCGGCGAAAATCTTCCACGTTTCTCCGGTTACTTCGTGGATCGGAACTCCGGAGTCCTTGACGAGCTGTCGGATGAATGCATATGAGGACGGGTTCAGATAGGAGCCTTCCCACTGAAGCTGAGCGTATCGCAAGCGTAATCCCTCAAAGCCATTCGGAAAATCCCAATACGAAACCAGATAGAACAGTCCGAGCGCAGCAAGACTGGCGGCAACGAGGAGAACCGTCTTTTTCTCCCTCGAAAATAGCAACGGGAGAAACAAAAATACGACAGAGGTGATCTTAAAGAATGACCCCACAACAATCATGACACAAAACAGGGTAAGCCGTTTCTGCAAGAAAAAGAGGAACCCAGACCAAAGGAATACCTGCTCGAAGATCGAAACGTTTCCCACAACGTAATCCCGAATGACCGTTGCGTGATAGGCTGTCAGGAGAAAAAGTCCGAGCAGGAATGTTGACAAAAAGTCGGCGATAAAATATTTGACCCAGAGAGCGACGAGCATGCCGAGGGCGAGACCCTTCAACGCGATGTAGAGGAGCGCGCTCGTTTGGTAGGAAAACTGCACCAGCGGGATGAATGGAATCAAAATGAGCTTCGGGTAGAGGAACGCATAGGCGATCTTCTTCCCCGCGTATGCCGACAGTACCGAGAGGTCGTACGGATTTTCACCGGCAAGAAATGCTTTCGTCGCGTAGTAATAGGTCTGGTAGTCACGGAGGTCGAGGACAGGAATAATCTCAGCGATACGGAGCGAGACAAGGATCGCAAAGGCGATTCCTGCGAAGAGGAGTGATAGGATCTGGAGTCGGTTCTCCATCAGGAGTTAAGAAGAGGG
>DATLYT010000023.1:0-11876 GCA_035574455.1 Bacteroidota bacterium | reverse complement strand
AAACCCCACCCCTCTTTCGCCGAGCAGTTGACGGCAAGTGTCATCTGATTCAACAATCTCACTTTTTCTGTGTCGCTGACTTGCCCCGTGAATGTAGTGGCGTCGGAAATCCCCAATTCCCTTGCCTTCCGCTCTAATGCGGGTCGGACATCCCCCTCTCCCACAATCATTAGTCGTGCCTCAGGAAGCTCCACTCGCACAATCCTGAACGCCTCGAGCAGATGATCAACGCTTTTATATTTTTTCAGTCTGCCGAGATGCCCGATGAGCGGCGCTGCCTGATGCCGCACTTCGGCCGGGCGATACAACGCGGTATCGACCGCGTTCGGTACAATCGCGATCTTCGACCGGTCAAATCCTTTCTGCACAAGCTCTTCTCTCGTGCTCTCGGAGACAACCGCCATCGGAATTGATTTGTAGATGAGCGGAATAAGCTGCTCTGCTCCGTACACATAGAGCGCGGCGGGCAAGGCGGCTTCGAGAAAGATGCTTTTCGAGAAAAGATGATGGACAATCCCGACGAGCGGCCTCTTCACATAAAGGGGTGTGTAGAATGGGATCTTGTTGATGTCGTCCACCACGACATCATAGTTCTCGTTACGGAAGCGCGAGAAGTACTGTTTCGGCACACTGAAATTGAAGAAATTTCTCTTGCCTGCGCGAATGACGCGGATACCATCGATGGTCTCTTCTGCTGGAGCACCGGGAAACGAGGAACAGAAGAGCGTCACCTGATGTCCCCGCGCGGCGATGCGCTTGAAGATTTCGTGAAGATGCACCTCGGCCCCGCCGCCGAGTGGATTCCGAATATCCTGCCAGTTGAAGACGAGAATCTTCACGGCGACTTCCTCGCGATAATACCGATAGAGATACCTGTGTAGAGCGGTAAGCGGGTCTTAAGAAGAGCGCGACGAATACGGTCTCGTAAGTCTGTGAACGGCTTGATCGTTTTCGGTTTGAGCGGGAGACGAATCCCCGCGTGCTTTAACGCTTCGCGTATCGCCCGGTAAAAGAAGCTCGGATACATCCATTCGCCGTAGAAGGCAACCGGAGTCAAGCCAAACCGTTGGAGAAGCGAAGATAATTCGCCGATGGAGAATGACCGTTCCCAGCCCGCAAACCACTTGTCGAGAGCGATGAGAATTCTTTTTGCGACGGTATAGAGATGGTAGCGCTGGGGAACATCGACGAGCAACAGGCCGCCGGGTTTCAGAACGCGGATATGTTCGCGCAGCAATGCTTCGGCCTGAGGTGCGCGGAAGTGTTCGAGCAGGCCCTGATGAAAGACGACATCGAAGGTATTATCGCGAAACGGAAGCCGAAATGCATCGCCGCCGACAATAGCGACGGGTAGGCCGGATTCGTCCGCAAGGTTCTTGAGGATGCGAAGCGACTGCTCGGCGTAATCGAGCTGCACAACCGAGGCGCCGCGTTCGGCGAGCGGAAAACTATCCCGACCTGTCCCGGCCCCGATTTCGAGGACGCTCTTCCCTTTCAGGTCGAGAACCGCCGAGAGGTTCCGTACAATGCGGTCGGCGTTGGAATAGACATCAGCGACGTCCTGCTTCTCACTCCAGAACGTCTCCCAATGGAACCGGTGCGATGCTTTCTCGCCCGACTCTCCGCGCATTCACTTCTTTCCTTTTGCCGGAGGGATCGTATCGCGATGTTGCGAGGCGGTACGCCGCACTTCTAATTCCTGCCGTTGCTGCGAGACGAACTCATCGATGCCGGGAACGAGCGGATACACTTGCTTAATCCGATCCAGTAGAGCGAGAGCTTCGTTGTACTGCTCGCGCAATGCATACGTTTGCAGCAACACGAGATAAGGATGTTCGATCGACAACTCCTCGGTCGTGCCGCGTTCGACGAGTGGTGTCACTTCGTCGATAATCTGCTGGGTGAGTTCCTCGAAGCGATCCCGTCTGCCGGCGAAGTCATAGTAATTCGCCATTACGAGTTTCATCCGGAGCGGCATCGGATGGATCCGGCTGGGGATCAACTCTTCCATCTTGTCCAATACAGAGACCACTTTTTGAGGTTGGTTCGCCACGTTGAGATAGTAGCCGCACAGTGAGAGGAAGGTCTGGCGGTAGTTCACCATCATCCGTCGCGAATCTTCGTCGAAATACACCGTGCTGTCCGTTAAGTTCCTCCACAGGAAGCCCGGGTCGGGCGTTTTGACGGGCGCGTCTTTCTTTGACAGCAGCATCTGCTCCATTCTCTCCGCATTCAAACTTGACCACGAGCCGCTCCCCACACGCTTCGGTACCAGCCGGAATGCCAATCCTTCCCACTGGAAATAATCCTGCAAACCGATCTTCCCATCATCCGAGACCGTCATCGCAAAATAGATCGGCCGCTTCCACTCGTTCGTACGAATGATGTCATACACCAAAATATCCTGTACGCGAATGCCTTTGTACTCGCCGTACTGAAGCGTTGCGTTGAAGAAGAAGGAAATGGCACCACGGTTGGTAATGGATGTATCGGTCACGCCGTAACGCTGCAGCACCTCTTTGGGAACAGGAATTTGATACTGGCGCGGCTCGAACGGGATCAGCGGTTGAATGGTCTCAATGACAGCGTCCGGGAGGCTAATCGGGACTTTCTTCGCGCCGTGCGGTTCTTCGTTTTTCAGCTGGTTGATATACCAGTTCGTGTTCAGCAGGCTCAGGTTGACGATGCGAATATCCCGCCGAATGCCCTCTACATCCTGCAGGTACCAGAGGGGGAAGGTGTCGTTATCCCCGTTGGTGAAGAGGATGGCGTCGGGCTCACAGCTTTGAAGTGTGTTGTAGGAATAATCAAAGGCGACAAAGTTTCCCGTGCGGTCGGCTTCGTGGAAGTTTGTCCGTAGCATGTTCGCGGGGACAAAGACAAAAGCCAAGGCAAGCACGGCATACGTTGCCTTCTGCGTGGCCGAACCTTCGCCTAACTTTTCTTTGACGAGGTCGAGAAGAGCCAGTACACCCATGCCCACCCACAAAGAAAAGATGAAGAACGACCCAACGTAGAAATAATCACGTTCGCGGGGTTGTGGTTCTTGCATATTGAAATACAGCACAAGCACGACGCCCATGAGGAGGAAAAACGTTGTCGCCACGAACGCCATCTTCTTATCCTTCCGCCAATGGTGCACAGCGCCGAGGAGGCCGAGAAAGAAGGGGATGGCAAACAAGTCTTTGAAACTTACTCCCGCCTCCTTCCAGTCGCCTTCCGCTCCGATGTAGTTCCAGCCAAGGTAGCGCAGATACATATGATTCATCTGGTAACGCCAGAGAAAGTCGAAGTCGCTCGTGTACTTCTGATGGTTCGCCTGGTGTTCCGGCTCGGTACTCCAGCGCCGTTGAAGGAACGGTGCCGTGCCGTACTGTTCCCGGTTGAGATAGGAAACAAGTCGTGCGAGAGTGCTGGGATCATTCTCATTCATGGGCGGCTTGGCATTCGCACGGATGTAGACAACCGCATAGGTAGAGTAGCCGAGAACGATCAAGACAAAGGAGAGAAGCGCCACATGGACGACACGATGATGCGTTTTCGCCGACCGGTAGATGCCGTACAATGCACCACCAATGGCGGCAAGCGGGATGACCGTGAAAATCTCGCTTCGGCTTCCGCCCATTTCGCCGTCGAGTAACGACGGAAACCACTTGACCACACCGGGATAAATGACGCCGAACACCGCTACGGCGACGACCCCGAATTTGATAAAGGATTCTACCGTGAATTCATAATGCCGGAAGTAAAAGAGCAACATCACAGAAAAGAGCGCCAGGAGCGCGAGCAGGTGAACGCCCACCGACAACCCGATGAGATACGCGATGAGAATCAGATAAACATCGCTCCGTTCCCAATCCGCCCGCTCGTACCAACGCAACGCAAGCCAGAGCACGACACTCACAAAGAACATGCTCAACCCATAGACCTCTGCTTCCACGGCGTTAAACCAGAACGTCTTGCTGAAGGTTAGGGAGAGCGCCCCGATGATCGAAGAGCCGTAAACGGCAACGCGCTCGTAGGTAGACTCCGGCTTCCCTCGCCACATCGTCATAAACCGAACGGAAATCAGATAGAGAAACATGACCGTCAGTGCACTGGCGAGTGCTGAGATAAAATGCATACGGACGGCGATATCCGGTGAAATGGGGAACATCGAGAAGACCCGCGCGATGAGCAAAAAG
Organism: Bacteroidota bacterium; assembly: GCA_035574455.1. Lineage (GTDB taxonomy): Bacteria > Bacteroidota > Ignavibacteria > UBA10030 > UBA10030 > DATLYT01. Next base: position 7,692 of record DATLYT010000023.1, on the reverse strand, counting down.
AGCGGCGCTCCCGGCGGATGGGGCACCTGCATCAGGAACGCTGCGGCGCAAAATTCACCCACGTCCCAGAAAACAACGGTGGGCGAGAGCGTGAGGATGTAGGTGACAAGCGAGACGACAAAAATCGAGATGGCGATGATGCGGTTGAGCTTCTGATGGGTCATTCGAGCCTCGAATTCTCAGGAAGAACGGTTGATAAATCTATCAGGAAAAGGGTTGAACTGCAAGGCGAATCTCAGCATAACAGCGAGCTACTGATTTCATCACAGAGCGGATACCCTCTCGACGTGAGGCGAAGCCGGTTGGCTTCAAGCGTTGCCAGCCGAGAGGTCAATAAATGATCGACCGTCTGTCGATGAAGGCTAAGCAGGTCGGTCTTATACCGTTTTTCAAATCCGGCAACATCAAGCCCTTCGCTGCGGAGGCCGAGGAAGATTTCTTCCGCGCGCAGCTGGTCGAGCGTGAGCTGTTCGTCACCGGCAACCGGGATGACGCCCCGCTCCAGTCGCGCCGCATATTCCACCACGTTCGACACGTTCCACCATCGCCGTCGCTGCCAGAAGGAATGGGCCGAGGGTCCGAAGCCAAGGTAGTTCTTGTGATTCCAGTAGTTGCTGTTGTGTCGTGATTTAAAACCTGGGCGAGCAAAGTTCGAGACCTCGTACTGCTCGTAGCCGTGCGAGATCAAGAAATCGATCGTGAACTCATACATCTCGGCATCCGCTTCGGCGCTGAGCGGAGCGACCTGCTTCGCTTCGACCAAGCGCTGGAGTGGCGTATTGGGTTCAACAATAAGGCTATACGTTGAAAGATGGTGTGGCGCTAACTCCATTGCCTGCTGAAGATTCGATTTCCACCGCTCGAGTGTTTGACCAGGAAGTGCAAAGATCAGGTCGAAGCTCACATTCTCGAAACCTGCAGCGTACGCCGTGCGAACGCACTCCTTCGCTTGTTGAGCGGAATGAATGCGGCTGAGGAATCTCAACTCATCATCGTGAAACGACTGGATACCGATGCTGAGGCGATTCACGCCGGCCGAACGAAACGCCTGCAATTTCTCGCGGTCAACGGTACCGGGATTGGTCTCCAGCGTAATTTCCGCGTGAGGCTCGATGGAGAAGCGTTGTGCGAGGGAACTCAGAATACTTTCCACCTGCCGGGGAGACAACAAGGATGGCGTCCCGCCGCCGAAGAAAACGGTCTCATACGAAACCTGGAACCGCTCTTCCCGGGCGCGGAGCTCAATTTCTCTCTCGAGCGCCTCGAGAAATCGATCTACCAGCGTCTCAAAGTGCGCAGGTTCTCCGTTGGGGGCAACGGAATAGAAGTCGCAATACAGACACTTATGCTCGCAGAACGGAATATGGAGGTAAAGACTTGCCATGCCCATATGGAATGCGAATTGCGGATTACTGATTACGGAATGTTCTCACTCCGCACGACAAAATCCGCTTTCGCAATTATCGAATCAATGTTCCAATCCTCTCCCATCGAATGCTGTTCAGCTTATCCCAAATATCGCTGACGGCGACATCCGGGTCCCACGACCAGTACACCATCAGCGCTTCGCCGATAAGATTCTCTTCCGGCACAAATCCCCAATAGCGGCTGTCGAGGCTATTATCGCGATTATCGCCCATCACGAAATAGTAATTGCGTTCAACGACATACTCCTTCGCCGGTCCTCCGTCAATCAGCACTCCACCTGCAGCATCAAAAGTAACGCTATGGCCTTCCCCCTGAATAATGGTGCGCCAGCGGGAAAGGTTCTCCGCGGTCAGCTCGACGCGGTCGCCTTTCTTCGGCACATGCACGGGGCCATACTGGTGTTCCGAAAAGCCCGCTCCCCACGGAAACAACCGTGGGCGATGATGGGATGAACCGCGGGAGGAGGAGAAGATAGCCGTGTTCGGAAAGTCAAACCGTTTGCCGTTCACCAACACTTGCCCGTCTCGTATCTCCACCACATCGCCCGGCAATCCCACGCACCGCTTGATATAGTTCACCGGCTCGCCCCCCTCAGCGGAAGTCATGGATCCGGGAAACTCAAAAACGACGACATCGCCACGCTTCACGTTCCGGAAGATCGGAGCGTACCACGTTGGAACAGTAAAATTCGTCAGCGGAATGAACCGCGGCGTTCTGATCCCATACGCCAACTTGTTCACGAGAAGAAAATCGCCAACCAACAACGTCGCCTCCATCGAGCTGGAAGGAATGCGGAACGCTTCTACGACAAAGGCTTTGAGGAACAACGCGACGGCGAGCGTCATGAGTACCGTCTTGAGATACTCGACAAAGGTCCTTACACGGGTTGACCTCCTCTCCGTGCGTTGATCGGCTTGCGTCGCCTCGATGTGGGCAGTCTCTTCGTTCATGGTTGTTGCTGTCGATTACATCATTCCCATCGTAAACAACACTCAATGTATCATCTGATGATCGTTCCAATCCGATTGAACCGGACGGAGGCGAGCTTGTCGATCAGAGAATAAATCGGGATATCCGGACTCCACGACCAATAGACGATCAGCGGCGTGCCGACGAGATTCTCCTTGGGAATAAAGCCCCAGTATCGGCTGTCGAGACTGTTATCGCGGTTATCCCCCATACCAAACAGATAATCACGTTCCACGATGTACTCGGAGGTTTCTTTCCCGTCGATCATGACTTTCCCCTCGACGAGCTGGAGTTGGTGTCCTTCACGCTTGATGAACACTTCCCACTGGGAAATGTTGTTTGCGTTCAACGGAATCGTCATCCCTTTCTTGGGTACGACGAGCGGGCCGTAATTGTCCTCATTCCACGGCGCGCCTTTGGGGAAAATGCTCTCGGATCCTTCGCCACGCGGCAAAATGGTGTGGCGGTTGAATTTCAGATTGCGCGGAAGCGGAAATTGCTGGCCGTTGACATACAGCACGCGGTCCACGATGCTGATGGTATCTCCCGGCATTCCGACGCAGCGCTTAAGGTAAAAGGTGAATTCCTCCGGCTCCACTTCATCGCGATAGCCTGGGAAGACAAAGACGATCACATCACCGCGCTCCACATCGCGAAACCCCGGCACGCGAAACCACGGCAGTCGCACGTTGGTAAACGGGATGTTGCGGGGGGATGTCCCGCCGTAAATGAACTTGTTGACAAAGAGTAAATCACCGGCCATCACCTCGTTCTCCATCGATCCGGTCGGTACCATGAACGACGCGAGCACGAAGTTGTTGAGAACGAGAAAGGCCCCGAGGACAATCGCCAGCTCCTTAAAAAACGCTTTCACTTTGCCTGCAAATGTTTTCGGTTTTTGTTCCTCTCGTTCGTGTTTGCGTTGTGCGTCAGTTTTCTCTTGTTCCGCCATAGATTGTCCTTTCGTTTACTCTTCCATCGAGAGAACGGCGAGGAATGCCTCCTGTGGCACTTCGACTTTTCCAACCTGTTTCATCCGTTTTTTCCCCTCGCGTTGCTTTTCTAAGAGCTTTCTCTTTCGTGTGATATCACCGCCGTAGCACTTCGCGAGGACGTTTTTCCGCATCGCGCTAAGCGTTTCACGGGCAATGACCTTGCTCCCGATGGCTGCCTGAATGGCAACCTCAAACATCTGCCGCGGAATCAGCTCTTTTAATTTCGCGCAGAGTTTCTTTCCCCATTCGTACGCTTTCGACCGGTGCACAATCGTCGACAGCGCATCGACCGGCTCGCCGTTGAGAAGAATGTCGAGTTTCACGAGGTCCGATTCGCGATACTCCAGAAAATCATAATCGAACGACGCGTAGCCACGGGAGAGCGACTTCAGCTTGTCGTAAAAATCAAAGATGATCTCCGAGAGCGGCAATTCAAAATGAATATCTGCCCGCTCGGGGCTGAGATAGGTCGTGTTCTTGTGTACGCCGCGACGGTCCATGCACAACTTCATAATGCCGCCGATGTATTCTGTCGGTGTAATGATCTGTGCCTTGACGAAAGGCTCTTCAACCTTTTCAATCTGTCCCGCGGGCGGCATCAACGCGGGGTTATCGACTAACACGACTTCTTTGTCGGTCTTCGTTACACGGTATTCGACGTTGGGGACGGTGTTGATCAGCGATTGATTGTACTCCCGCTCCAATCGCTCGCGGATAATCTCCATATGGAGCAGACCTAAAAATCCGCAGCGAAAACCGAAACCGAGCGCAACAGACGACTCCGGCTCGAATTGCAACGCCGCATCATTCAGCTTCAGCTTCTCCAGTGCATCCCGCAACTCCGCAAAGTCGTCGGCATTGGAAGGATACAATCCGCTAAAGACCATCGGCTTTGCTTCTTTGTAGCCCGGCAACGGCTCCTTCGCCGGATTGTCTGCCAGTGTGATGGTATCGCCGACTTTCGTGTCGTGCACATCTTTGATGCCTGCGATGATATAGCCGACATCGCCTGCAGAAAGTTCGCCCGTCCGTTTCCGCTGCATCTCCAGAATCCCCACATCTTCCGCCTGAAACTCTTTTCCCGTTGAGAACAATCGAATGCGGTCTTTCTCTCGCACCTTCCCGTCAAACAGCCGCACGTAGGCAACGGCTCCACGGTATTCATCGAAGACGGAATCGAAGATGAGTGCTCGCAACGGGGCATTGGGGTCGCCTTTCGGCGGTGGAATCCGGTGCACGACCGCTTCCAATACCTCGTCTGTTCCCAACCCGGACTTCGCGCTTCCCATCAGAATCTCTTCTTCCTTGCATCCCAACAGTTCCATGACCTGATGCTTCACTGTGCCGAGCATGGTGGCAGCACTGGGAAGGTCAATTTTGTTGATGAACGGAATAATCTCTAAGCCGGCATCGACAGCAAGGTAGAGATTCGAAATCGTCTGCGCTTCGACTCCTTGCGTCGCATCCACAACAAGAATCGCCCCTTCGCATGCGGCAAGAGAGCGCGAAACTTCGTAGGTAAAATCCACATGCCCCGGAGTATCGATGAGGTTGAGCGTGTATGTTTCTCCGTTCTTTGCTTTGTACTTGAGCTGGATGGCATGGAGCTTAATCGTAATGCCGCGCTCCTGCTCAAGCTCCATATCGTCCAGCACCTGCTTGGTCATCTCCCGCGCAGGGATCGCGCCGGTCATTTCGAGCAAACGGTCTGCCAGCGTCGATTTGCCATGATCAATGTGGGCGATTATGCAAAAATTGCGGATCTGCTTCATACCCCTCGGCGTTAGACGAAAACCGGGCGGAGTTCGTTCACACGCCCGTCGTCGTTCATTAAAACAACAAAGAGTAAAGAGGAACTCTACATCCGGTCACTCTTTACTCCGAAAAGACGTTCACAAAGTCATTTCGACGCACAAAATATAGCTCAAAATGCTCTGAAGAGCAAGGATTTGCGCACAAGGCACAGATTTACGTGGGCGCGTCAATCTCTGCCGCCGGAACGGGCTGCCCCAGGATCGCAACCACAACATAGGCAAGGAGTGCAGAGGCCGTTGCGGCGAGGAAACTCAGGTCGAACGCGAAGAGGTAATGTGCGATGATCCACACGAGCGAACCGGTAAGCAAGGCGCTCACGGCACTGCGGGCGGTACCGAATTTCGAATACATGCCGAAGAGAAACACCACGAAGACCGCACCACTGCCAAACGCTGACGCATCTTTCACCAGATCATACACGCCCTCCGCGTGCAAAGCAATGACGTACGCGAGAACGCCCATCACCGCAACACCGGAGCGCTGTAGCCGGACTTTGGCTGTCTCACTCATCTCCGGGCGGATGGGGATGATCAGGTTGTGGCAGAGAATCCCGGACGCGGCGAGGAGAGCGCTGTCGACAGTCGAAAGAATGGCAGAGACGAGCGCTCCGGCAAAGAGCACGTAGCCAAAGGTCGACAAATGTTGCCGGGCAAGTAAGGGGAGAATTTGTTCTGGTTCTTCGAGGTGAAGAATCGTTGTCGCACCTAACAGACCGATCGAGAGAGGAATGAGGCCGATGAGCAGATACGCACCCGCGGCCATAAGCGACGAGCGTTGAGCGACGGCGGGAGACCGAGAAGCCAACACACGCGAAATCATTTCTTGAGCAATCACCGACCCGAGTACCGGAATCGCCCAAGCTTCTGCGACCTGCAAGATTCGATACAGGGAGAAGTCGGAAGAAGAGGAAAGAACAGAAAGTTTTTCCGGCGCGACCGAGCCGACTGCGGTGGAAAGGCCGCCAAGGTCTTGAACGAGTGACGGGAGGAGAATGAACAATCCTCCAATCAGCACGACTCCCTGTACGACGTCCGTGATGGCATCTGCCAGGAGGCCACCCATGATGGTATACGCGACCACAACGGCGGCGGCTACGCTGATGGCAACCGAAACTTCAAGCTCCGAAGAAGCTGAGAGCACAAGCCCGAACGCGCGAATTTGCGCCGCGGCCCATAGGAGCGACGTCGGAATCATGATCACAGCAATCACACGCTCAGTTGAAACCGAAAACCGAATACGAAAAAAATCGGCAATCGTCGTCAGCTTCATCTTCCAGAGCGGTACGGCAAAGAAAAGTCCCATCATCAGAAGACAGATCGCGTAACCGAACGGGTCCGACGTTACCCCTGCAAGCCCCTCGCTATACGCTGCACCTGCCGTACCAATGCAAGATTCGGCGCCAAACCAGGTCGCAAACATGGAAAACGTCGCCAGCACATAACCCAGCTTCCGGCCGGCGAGGAGGTAATCGTTTTCCGTACGGATAGAACGGGAGACAACGTAGCCGAGGGCAAGCTGAAGAAGGATGTAGAGAAGAATACCAATCAGAAGAATGTTCATGGTGTCCGAACAGTGCTCTGGGAATGTTGGCAACAATTTAATAAGCTCCTGCACAAAAGCAACGGCTAAGGCATCCGAAGGTTCATCGAGCGGTCCGCCCGACCTGAGGAACGGTAGTGGTGCGCATTCAGGATCGTTCATAAGATGTTCAGATTCCCGATTTGTCTGAAAAATTCCAAGTCTCTTGTCATTCTGAGTCCGCCTCTGGCGGACGAAGAATCTCGTCGCAGTATTTTTAGAGTCAAAAGGCAGATTCTTCGTCGCTACGCTCCTCAGAATGACATTCCTATTTCATTTTTCAGAAGTCTCGATTTAAACATTCCGGACCTAACCTCCGAAGGGTCGTTTTTACTTCAATGCTTCAGCCTACGGCTGACGAAGTCGCCTTCGGTAGACGCAGTCAGCGACGGGGCGTGGTTCGGCCCACCCACCTTCTGCAAGAATCCCGCTATGGCGGAACGTGTGGCGGACAGACAGGAGCGACAAGCCCTTTTCTGCTGTCATGCCCGCGGATTTCAAGCGGGCATCTCAAAGTGCACAACTTAATAGGAAGAGGCAGATGTGAATTGTTCTCGAACTTTTCGTACTTTCCCTACCACACCTCAGGAGCCACGCCATGAAGATTGTCATTGCCGGTGGTAGTGGTTTTCTCGGCAAAGCGCTTGTAGCCCGACTTCTTGAAGCCGGGCATACTATCAGCGTTCTCTCTCGCAATCCCTCGACCGCCAAGCAATCTCTGCCAAACCAGGTAACCGTTGAACAGTGGGATGCGAAAAGCATCGGCGAATGGAGACGATTGATCGATGGCGCCGACGCCGTTGTCAATCTGACGGGGGAATCGATTGGCGGGAAACGATGGACAAAACGCCAGAAAGAATTGATCATGTCGAGCCGCATCGATTCGACACGGGCAATTGTAGAGGCA
>DATLYT010000022.1:0-2840 GCA_035574455.1 Bacteroidota bacterium | reverse complement strand
ACAAGAGCGTTCTTGGTAATGAGCCCTACGGGATTGCGGAACCGGAGAAACACTTCGAGACACTTTCGTGTCAGTTCGAGTTTTCGTTCGATCGGCTGGTAGCAGTCGGTGTTGCCCGAAAATGCAACCATTTGCGGCTGCCATGACTTGCTTTGCAGTGTGCGCTCGAGGAGCTGAGGCGCATCCATTTTTACCATGATCTTCGATTCGAAATCGAGGCCGGCTGAGAAACCGAGATACTCGTGAGACGGTCTGGCATAGCAGTAGATGCATCCGTGCTCGCATCCTCGATAGGGGTTGATGCTGTAGGTGAAGGGAAGATCGGGCGAGTCGTTCTTTGCGAGGATGGTCTTTGAGGCGTCGCGATAGAACGTCGTCTTTATCTGAGGCTCCTCCCCGTCATACGTTGGCTCGATCTCCAATGGCTCCAGGTGGGTCTTCTCGAACCGGTTCGGTGGGTTGAAGCCTGCGCCGCGTCCCCTTTGACTCCCGCTCTCTTTCATTCTGCCTCACGATATTCTAATGAGCAAAAGCTATCCCTGTTCTCGATTTCATTTTAGTAGATTATCTTCTCTCGTTCAAGAGAACGAGAGAAGATACGTTCACTCCACTTTTGATCTGCTCCATCGCGGGTGCTCGGCGCGTCAAGTAAATCCTGTGGTGAGATTACTTTACCTCGTGCGCGCCGTTTCGTTCGCGCTTACAAACTTTCCCGTCTTCTGTCTATATTGTGAGGTGTGAGCGGTTGTTGTTTGAACGTAGATGCGAAAACGGAGCGTTATGACATGCAGACATTGTTTGATCTGACAGACAGAGTTGCAATCGTTACCGGAGCAAACACCGGGCTTGGTCAGGCCATGGCAATCGGACTTGCGGAGGCAGGAGCCGATCTGGTCCTCGTTTCTCGATCGCCGTCAATCGAAACCGAGCAGGCAATTCGGCGGCTTGGTCGGAAGACGCACACGGTACTGGTGGATCTCCAACATCGTGAAGCTGTTCACACTGTTGTGCATGAAGCGATGCGAGAATTTGGCAGAATCGATATTCTTGTGAACAATGCTGGTATCATCCGTCGTGCCCCCGTGCTGGAGTTTTCCGAAAGAGATTGGGACGAAGTGATGAACGTGAATGCGAAGACGGTCTTCTTTCTCAGTCAGGCCGTAGCGCGTGAGATGGTGCCTCGCAGGAAGGGCAAGATAATCAACATTGCCTCGCTCCTCAGTTTTCAGGGCGGAATTCGAGTCCCCTCCTACGCGGCGAGCAAGGGAGCCGTTGCACAGATTACAAAAGCGCTTGCAAACGAGCTTGCACAACACGGACTGAACGTGAATGCCATTGCCCCCGGGTACATGATCACGAACAATACCGAACAGCTTCGCAACGACCCCGATCGTTATCGCCAGATTAGCGAGAGGATACCGGCGGGTCGTTGGGGTGAACCGTCGGATGTGAAAGGAGCGGTCGTGTTTCTTGCCTCGCAAGCTTCGGATTATGTCAATGGCCATGTTCTCGTCGTAGACGGAGGATGGCTTGCTCGTTAAGTTTTTTCAGTCAAAGAAAACAGGGACTCCTGAGGAATGATGAAAAGAGTTTCTGCAATTGTTGTCCCAGGACTTCTCCTAGGTCAGTTGTGGGCTGGAGAAAAAACCATCCTTGTAGAGGCGGTCAACACGCTTCCGCGTATGCGAGCATCGGAAACCATCACTGTGAAGCTCTCCGATGTGCAGCGGCTCATCGGAGAGGTAAATCCTGATCGCTTGATGGTTCAGGAGGCTGCTTCTTCGAACGACGTTGTCTCCCAGATCATTGACGACATCTTGATCTTTCAGTCGGATTTCGCTCCGCGAGAAACAAAGCGGTTCGTCATTGTAAACAAGAAGAGGGGAGGCGAAGCTGCATCGCGCGTTGACGGGAGGTTTGTCCTGCCTCGTGAGGACTATGCATGGGAAAACGACCGCATAGCTTTTCGTGTGTACGGACCAGCGCTTGCAGCCGACGTGAACAACGGTATCGACGTTTGGGTGAAGCGAGTCCGCTATCCCATCGTTGCAAAGTGGTATGCCGAAAGTGCGGCAGCAGGGAAGGATACCTACCATGAGGACCGCGGCGAGGGTGCGGACTTTTTCTCGGTCGGAACAACGCTTGGCGCAGGCAGTTCGGGTATCTGGTATGACGGGCGATTGTGGCAACCGGGTGTCTTCACGTCGTACCGCACCATTGCCAACGGACCAATCCGTGTTGTATTCGAACTCAAATACGATGGGTGGAATATCGACGGAAAATCATTCTCTGAAACGAAGCGCATTTCCCTCGATGCCGGACAGAACTTCAACAGAATTGATGTTACGTTCAGCAATCTTGAATTTGCAAATTCGGTCACGGTAGCCGTGGGATTGGTAAAGCGCAAAGGCACCCATTTCGAGAAACACGAGGAGGAATGCTGGATGACTCTGTGGGGGCCAACAAACGATAATCCGTCAAATGGTGAACTTGGCATCGGCGCATTGGCGGGGGGGCGCGCATGCATGGCGTTTGTCGAGGATGACAAACACTTCATGATGTTGACACGAATTCCCCGGACGGCTAAGCTCACTTATTATGCAGGGGCGGGATGGACGCGTAGTGGCGATGTCTCTTCGGAACAAGAGTGGATTGAACATCTCAGAGATTTTCGTCTACGTGTCCTGAACCCTCTACAGGTTCGATTGCAAGCACACTGATTCGAAAGTACGCTCAACAGTATTGAGAGAGGGAATGATGGAAGTACGTTATTCTCCCGACCAGCAATCCTATCGAACAATGACGAACGAAGAGTTGCGCAAGCATTTTCTCATCGAGTC
>DATLYT010000021.1:0-3649 GCA_035574455.1 Bacteroidota bacterium | reverse complement strand
GCTTCGCTTTGCATCTCGATCACGGTGGGCACGGTTCCCCAGAGGTTCTTTCTTCCCTGCGAGGACCATTCATCCGCCCACTCGCCCATGCTGGATGAAGGAGTAATAGGATAGATGGCGATGACTTCGTTCAGCTTGTGGGCAATGTACGCTGCTGCTTCATTGCCATCGATGGTGACGATACGACGCTGATGAGACACGTGTTGACCCTTTCGTTAGTTTCGCGACCCGTTTGAAACGTGGATGACTGTAGAGCTCTGTTTCTAACCAGTCAGTAAGGCTATTCATCCACGAGTGCGTTGTCGTCCACGTCTCAAGGACACAAGTCGCCTTCTGCAATGTTCAGATGATACTGTTCCGTAGCCTGCGAATTCCGGGGCAACGGGTATGTTGCTTTCGCGAGCTCCCGCCGGAGATTCCGCAGTCGCAGGTCGATATCGAACAGCTGCTGGCGAAGCGCAACGACTCGTGCCTGTTGATACGGCTGCGAGTCGAGCAGCTCAGTGTCGCTGGCTGCATCTTCCAACAGCGAAGCAACGCGCTTGAAGTCGTCCAGCAAATGTTCGACCTGTTGACCGATGGTTTCCATGAGCCTCTCCGAATCGTGTCAAACTCGTGGAAAAGCAGGAAAACTTCTCAATTCGACACTTCAATTAGCGTTCCACATGGAAACAGAAAGAAAAGAGAAGAAAATGGTGAGAATTCGGTATGATTGGAAAAAATAACCGTGAGGATTCTTAGTTTTTGGAAACAGCGGGTGGATTTTTGCAGAGAATAGAAAAGTTTCTGTCAATGAGGTCAAACTCTCTTGTTCGCAGCGAGCTACTCCCTTACATCCATCGGTTCGATGAATTCTCCCCATCCTTCTTCACTCGCGTGGATCGTCTGGAGAACCTCCTGGATGTTTTCGAGTCGGGTGCGCGCTTCGCTGATCCGCTCCTTGATGAAAAGCAGTTTAAGCTCTCCGTAGCGCGCTTCGTCCAACTCGGCCATCTCCGTCTCGGTACGCTGTAGGAGTTGCTTCACGAGCTGCAGATCGTCAACGAGGAGGCGAATCGTTACAGGGTCACGGAGCGGCATGAGCTTTTCGAGGTCATTGGTTGTTACCTGGGTGTGATGGAACGTTGCACAGCCTGTATCGTTTCAACCACCAGCGGAAAGAACCGATCGAGGGAACAGGCCTGATTCTTGCGCTGCGGGCAATACCCGTCCGGTAATTGGTGAAGACACCGGGCACAGACGTTCGTGCGGACGGCCTTCACGTGGTCTTCAAGAAGTGAGGACCGTACCGTGCTTACGGATCGTACGATTTCGGGGAAGAACTCCTCGAGCGCGCAGAACTCCCCGTTGGGCAGATGGCATTTGCCCACATGATCGCCGTCGATACAGCGTCGGCAAACATTGAGCTGAACTGCATCCCAGTAGAAGCCCATACGGTTGCTTTCTGGTAAACATGCACCCGCCTACCCCCGACCGAAGGAATCCTCTTACATCCACAAATCGATTTCTTCTTCGTGGGGCTGCCGGTTTGCCAGTTCTCGTGCCGCGCAGATGAACTCGCGCACACCTTCCAATCGGGCACGCACTTCATCCACCTGCTCCTTCACAAGCGCCATTCGGTCTTCCTGATGTGCTCTGCCTTCGAACTGCGTCAACTCGTTCTGCAGAGTGATGATCAGGTAACTCACTTTGTCGACTTCATCGAGCAATTGCTGAATCTTCGCGTTCATCAGTTCTTTCGAGCCACTCGTCATAGGACATCCTCGCATTCGTTCCAACGAAGGAATCGGTTAGGACTCTCCAGCGTATCGCTGATTCTACCAACGGTTGTTCTCGTGTTGTTGGCACGCGGCACAATACCGAATCGTCGGGTTGCGCTCGAGGACCGCAACCGGGATATCCCTCCCGCACCGGAGACAGAGGCCGAACGTACCACTCTCCAGGCGCTGAAGAGCATCCTGCAGGTCGCGCGTCCGCTGGTCGCCCACGGCCGTAAATAGCCCGGACGTGTGGATGATGCGCAAGACGTCGTCTGCCGTCGGTTTGCTCGTAGCACTGTACCGGCGGATGGAGAGGTCGTTCAGCACTTCGGACAGATTCTGGTGATAGGTGTTCCAGAGCGCCCGGTCAACTTCACGTAACAGCGCACGCTTAATCGTTTGATGATGTATTCTCTCCATGGATACCCCCTTTCGTTGACCCTGCCCCTCTACCGACGTGCGGGAACGCCGGTGAGGTCTTGCACGAGGTCTACCACCATATCAATGTTCACGGGTTTGTAAAAGACGTAGGCGTTGAGTCGCTTGATGGCATCGTCCATCAACGTGTTCGAACGATAGGCACGCAGCAAAATAAGCGGAACGGTGGGACGCAGCCGCTCGAGATACAGGAGTTGCTTCAGTCCGTCCTGCGCGGTGGAAAACAAATCGACCAGAAGGAGCGCAGGAGAAGTCTCCTTCAGGCGCTGTCCTAAACGCTCCAATTGCGTCACCTTCACCACCTCGTACCGGTCTTCCAACAACAGCGTGAGGCTGTGGGCAAGGTCCTCATCCGGACTGAAAATAAGAAGTCGTTGCCGACCGAACGTTGGCTTCTGTGCTATCTGTCTCCGCTTCTGCGACATTGAATAACCGATGTTACGCAAATTGCGATGGAAAAGAATATTTCGCCCCTACGGGGTTCGATGACTGTTTCTTTCTTCTAATAAGCTACCAAAATTGCACTCCCCGCCAGAACGCGTAGCGGGCTGGCCCGTCAGAACACCCGCCTGAACAACAGAGTCGGGCAGGCTTGGCGGGTCCCGTCATTTGGGATCCCGTACTGCGGGACTGGCTCCGGAGTGTTCGAGGATTCAGCTAGGGTTACCCGTCTTCATCGTCCCGTAGGGACGAGATAGTGGTAGAGCAAGTACATGCTAGATTGAAGCCCCGTCAGGCCTGCCTGCCGGACAGGCGGGGGCAACATATCCATCCGTACGTAACATCAGTGAATAACCCTCGTGAACCATCGATGAACATCTGTCTGACCGCTGAACAACGAGGCAAGAGATGTACCACAATGGAGGGTGTCTTAAGCGGGAATTGTCGAGGATTTTAAGAGAAACGGGGAAAAACGCGGCCTGGAGTTTCTCAAGACTAACAAGAGGAGGGTAACGGTTTTTAAGAATGAGAAACCCGACGTGCAGAAAAAAGCAACACTCCGAACCAGAGAAACCTTACAAGCCTTAGAGACCTGGAAGGCCTTTTACCGTGTTGGAATGCCTAACTCATCCATCTTCCTGTAAAGTGAAGAGAGACTAACGCCGAGCGCCTTGGCGGTGCGTTCTTTGTCCCGCTGGTGTTCCTCCAGCATCCTCTCGATGTACGAGCGCTCGAAATGCTTCACCGCCTCCCGCAACGATTGGGTGCCACCCGCAAACGGAACCACCACTTCGCCGTTGGCGGGTCGGATGTATTCGGGCAAATGCTCGAGGCCGATAAAATCCTTATCGCAAAAAATTACCGCCCGCTCGATCACATTCTCCAGCTCGCGGATTTCTCCTTTCCATTGGTAGCGGATTAACGCCGCCATCGCTTCATTGCTGATACCCTTAATCGGCTTGCCCATCTGTTTCCTGTACTCCCCCAGGAAGTGCTGAGCGAGAATGGGA
>DATLYT010000020.1:0-6726 GCA_035574455.1 Bacteroidota bacterium | reverse complement strand
GTATCTCCGAATCCCTGCCCGAAACTCTGTCGCTAACTTGTCGCAGAACTCTTTGAGGTAGGCTTTGAGCATATCGCTCATCTGAATGTAATGCCAATCCCTTGCATCACGGTAGCGTACCTGGTTTTCGGCTTCAAACCGCACGGTGTGGAGGTCGGACCCCATCGGCGTTCTTGTTCGCGGCGTTGCCGTAATGATCAACCGCGTACGCGCTTCCTCCACGTTTTGCTGGAGCTCGTCCTCAAACGGATATCGCAACTTCCATTCCGTCTCAAAGAACGTCGCGTCCGTCGTTTGCTCGAAGCGGATGACCTGGAACTGATACCGGTCGAGCATCTTCCGCGTTTTGTCGCGAAAGTCAAGTTGGGTCGCTGTACCGAGATTGGCTATATAGAGGTCGGGGCGTACCTCCCTGTCGCTACTACCAGAACTGGAACAGCCACCGACGACGAACATGAGGCTGACCGCGATCGGCATCAACACTGTCGAGCGTCGTGTGCTCGGGCTATTTCGCATCATCGTTCTTGCCTCCTAACAAAATGAAGAAAGACCATCACCTTTACGATGATGGTCTTTCTTTTGGAAAAAATCAAGCGTGGTTTATTCGGGACGAACCGATCGCAGCGATGCAAGGATTCCCGAATCCCGCTTTGGCGCAGCACCCTGACCGCCCACACCGCCAAAGGTGTAGATGGCCATCTGCAAAACCTCGAGTTCCTTTCCGGGCACGGGGAAGTGGATCAACGTTCCCGGTGGGAGTTGGGTTTCGCCAGGTTTTGGACCCCCGGGCGATGAATACACAAGATCGTGCGCCAACCACCCACGGCGGTCAAACCACGGAATGCCGCCACCTGTGGCAAAGGTCTCGATCATCTTTTCGTACTGCAGCCACTTAAAGATCTCATCGCGACCCATCGCAGGGGTGACAGGAGCCAATTGTCCGCGCGTCACGCGCGTCTTGTTGATCAGGTCGCAAATCTCCTGCAAGCTCCCGCCCGTGCGCCAGAGGCCCTCGGCAACGAGAAGGTCCATTTCGGCGACCTTCACGCTCGTCATGGCGCCAGTGGCACCCTGTAGCACATGGTACTCATACCGGGCATGGTAGTAGAGCGAGTGATGATAGGTGCCGCGATCGTCCCGGAATGGTGAAGGGCTATTATATTTGAAATCCGTACCGTTCGTTGTCCCTCCGCCAGCGCCGGTGATGCGTCGGTCGTCGGTCTCGATCACAAAGGCGTTTCGGCTTGCCACGGGCGTCTCGAGCCAGGCCCGGTAGCGACCGGACTTGTCGGTCTGGCCGATCGTCTTGTAATCAGCCCGGGTCCACGTTGGATGTTGTCCACGAAACTTCGTGCCATCCCACCAATTGTTACCGTCGCCAATGGGTCCCCAATCTGCTTTCACACCGGCTCGTGCTTCGGAGATGACTTTATTCCAGTCGACCGCCGCTCGCTCGGTCGGCGTACGGGCAACACCTGCACGATAGCGAGCGAGGTGCGAGTAGGCAACCTCCTTGAGCTGCGTATTCGTGAGCGTGATGCCGTTAATCCATGTATTGGGGATGGTGAAGGTGTTCGTGTTGCAGATAGCTATGCAATCCTCGAGCATTTTGACGCCCGCCTGGAAAACCTCGGTATAAGGTTTCAGCTCGAAGTTCGTCGTCAGCACGTTCATCGTTTCGTCATAGATGAACGCCTTGTCGAAGAAGCAAGCGAGCCAGAGGTGAGCAAGGCCCTGCACGAACTTCCCGAATGCGCGAGCCCGTGCCGTGTTGTCGGTCGTGCCCTCAACGATTTTCAAGCCACCGTTGATTGCTTGCAAACCATCATTCACGGAGGAAATCGCACGGTACATGTTGTACCACGTCTGCGACGCTACACCTTCGTAAACATATGAAGGGCTGTTGTTAAACGGTGTTCTCGGCTCGGAGCTGAGGTCTTGCATCCCCCAGTTGCCCCAAGACGAGGTGTGTGCATCGGCCATGGTGCTAAGGGTGAGGGCGGGACGGTTGGCATCTTTTTGAGTGCCTGTCCACCACTCGAGGAAGGAGCCGGAAATGAGCGACTCAACGTCCTTTGCAGAAACAATGGCGCGTTGACGGTCGGGGTTGTTGGGGTTTTCGACAGCGAGGTCCATGCATCCCCACTGGACGATGATCGCGACCACGAGCCCCACCGCTACAAACAATTTGGAATGCTTCATAGATCCTCCACTCGTTAGTGTCATGGAATTAAAATTCGATCTCAATGGTACCAGTGAAGTTGCGGTAATTCGGATAGTAGTATCCGTCAAAACGGTAGACCGTTGCCTCGTTACCGCCAGAGGAGTTACCGACCTCTGGGTCGTAACCCTTGTACTTCGTCCAGGTAATAAGGTTACGTCCGATAATTCCGAGAGTGACTCTGTTGAGCCATCCGCCGAAGATTGGGGCGAGGTCGCTCCGGTCGAACGTATACCGCACTGAAAGCTCACGCAGCTTCAGGTACGTCCCATCCTCCACGAAATGGCTGTTCGTGAGGTTGGTGGAGTACAGGGTGCTGTAGTACGCCAGAGGCTTTTTGGTCTCATCCGACTTACCGATCTGGTCGTTCTCGCCGGACATCAGATCGCGATAGGCCCATTGGCGCGTCAGGTTGTAGATCTGTCCACCGATCTGCGCGTCGAAGAGCACGAACGCCGTCAGTCCCTTGTAGCGGAACGTGGTATTGAAGGCAAGGTTGAAATCGGGAATTGAGCTGCCGAGCTTCACGAACTCGTTCCGGCTCTCATCCTGGAACGGTGCAGGCATACCCCAGGGGAAGCTGTACGTCCTGCCGTCCGCTCCCGTCATCGTCACTGTGGTGCCCCAGAGCTTCTTGCGGATACCGTCGGTCCACGAATTTCCAGCTCCTACAGGAACGAGATACCCGTCGTCGTTGACCTGCCAGAGGTCGGCAGTATTCTTGAGCCAGGAGGGGAGCTCGCTGTGGCCCTTCATCCACTTACGGCCGTAGAAGGCGCCGAGGACCTCACCCTTCCGCACGTAAAAGACAGCCCCGGATTGCTGCGAGGGACCGGTACGATACGGCGGCAGGTCGAATTCTGTAATCTCCTGCCTCGTACGGTCGAACAGCAATGTGGAGGAGAGGCTCATATCGCGAGTCTGAATGATGAACGCCTTCAAGCTCGCTTCGATCGTGTTGCTCTCCAACGTTCCGGCATTCTTCCACTGGCTGCTGTAGCCGAAGACGCCCGGTAACGGAACATCGAGAATCTGGTCTTTCGTCACCGTGTTCGCGTACGTGACCTCGAGCAAGAAGCGGTTCATGAGTCCAACTTCGAGGCCGACTTCCTGTTCTGTGGAGAACTCCGGCCGCAGGTCTTTGTTTCCGAGTCGGCCTTTGGAGATGACGCCGGCGGAAACACTATATGTCTCGTACTGTGCCGTGAAGGCTGGACGGCTGCCGGCCGTTCCGATCGAGTAACGGAGTTTGAACTCGTTAATATCCGGTACCGGCCACCATGGTTCTTGGGCAATACGGTACGCCGCGCTGGCACGGTAGTACGTATGCCACCGCTGGTTGGGCCCGAAGAGCGAGCTTCCATCACGTCGGATCAAGAAGTCGCCGATGTACTTACCCTGGTAATCGAGACCGGTGATGAAGTAGTACCCTTCTGCACGGATTTTTGTCGAGCCAGAACCAACCTGCTTCGACTCGGTTGTGACACTAAGCGTCGGAACGCCGACGACGGCAAAGTTATTGCCGGAACCGTTCTCGAAACGGGACTCTGATTGCTCGAAGGCATACCGCAACTTCGTTCGTGTCGAGAGATCTCCGTAATCGTAATTGAACGACGCTGTTAGACTGCCGTTCAGGGCTTCAATGCCTTCGTTCTCTTTAAAGAGGGTACCGACATTGACGGTCGACGCGTTGACGGTCTTGTATCCCTTCGGATAGAAATCTGACGTCACACGGTCGAGGCGGTCATAGCTCAGAATGCCTTCGAAGTCGACATTCTTCATCGGAGCATAGTTCACCGTCAGGTTGCCCAGGGTGCGCTTGCGGGTCGTGGTGACCTCGCGGAAGGCTTGGGCATAGAGCGGGTTCGCTTCTAAGGACTGACCGGGATCCGGCCAGATGATGTACGGCTGGCCATCTGAGTTGGGACTCCGGAGGTCAACATCGGGCGGCATGAACGTCAGCTCGAAGAAACCCGCGTTGTTGTCGTCCCGAATCAACGTGTTGTGCGAGGCGCTGAGGGAGATGCTCAACGCATCCATGAACTTATGGTCCACGTTCGCCCGGAAGGTCTGTTGTTTTGCGCCGTCGTTGTTCTCGATGACACCGGCGTCGCGGCGGTTGTTGAAGGCCACAAGGAAATTCGTGTTGCGGCTCTTGTGCGCGACGGTAATCGAGTTGGTGTAGAAGAAGCCGGGGTCAAAGAACTCGTCGATCTGGTCAAAAATCTTGCCCGGATATGGCTTGTCTTTGAACGACGTAAACGCGCTTCCCACCGCCGTTCCCGCCCCGCTGATGCGATAGAGGGTATCCGGGACACGAGCCGAGCGCCCGACTGCACGACCCTGATAGTTCACCCACGGGCTATCGAGTCGCGCTGGGTTGTACTTAAAGTTATGCGCTTTGGAGAGAGGGATTTTGTTTGCCAACTGATTGCGGCCGTACTCGTTGCGGAGCGTTACGCGGGTTTCACCATCCGGTAAGTAAGCGCCCCGGTTCGTGGTAATCTGCACAACACCCGCGGCTGCACGAGAGCCGTAAAGCGATGCTGCTGCCGCGCCCTTCACGACTTCGATGCTTTCGATGTTCAGTGCATCGAGGTCTAAAACCGACGCGCCAAGGATGACGCCGTCAACAATATAGAGAGGTCCGCCACTGCGGCCGAGTGTGTTGATGCTCGTTGCGCCGCGCATCTGGACGGCGGGAGCAGTGCCAGGCTGGCCACTACCCTGTACGATCTTCACACCGGCCACTTTTCCGCGGATCGCATTGGCGGGCGTCGTTGCGGGCACGTGCTGCAAGTCGGTTGCCGTTACGCGATCGACTGAAAACGGCAACTTCTCCATTTAAACGTACCGCCGATCGTTCCCGTCACGATCACCTCTTCCAACCCGAGGATATCCTCATCGAGCGTGACGTTGCGGGTGATGACACCGGGGTTGAGCGTGATCTTCTCCGTCTTCTGCTTGTAGCCGACGAATTTGATCACCAGCGTCACTTCTTGGCCGCGCACGTTCGCCGCGGGAACAAGAAACGTATAGTTCCCGTCTCGGTCAGTCGCTGAACCGACGTTGAGTTCGCGGATAAAGACGTTGGCGCCGGGAAGGGGGTCGCCCGTTCGAGCATCGGTCACTTTTCCTTGCACCGCGGCGGATTGTTGACCGAGGGCGATCACCGGAAGGAACAGCAGAACGAGAGACAGAACAGCCAACAACGGCAGCCGGGAACTTTGCAGTCCCCGACTAAATGGGAGCAGTCTCGTCATATCTCCTCCAAATGAATGGTGATGGTTGATATGTGATTGAGGATGTAGAGCTGAGTCCAGTTTCTGTTCGTAGCTGATCTGCGCCCACCGAAGAGCTACCCGTAGGCGGGGAGTTGAAACAGACTGCGGCTCAGGAATGCTGTGGTGAGAAACACTCTACCAAAGTTTCAGAATCGTATGCCTCCCGAATAGTTCAACGAATGTGACGCTAAAATTAGAAATTTCTCATTTATTGTCAAGGGGTGGTGTGCTTTTTTAGGATCGTTCAGGAGTTGTTCAGATTCCCGATGATGACGTTGGCTGGAATCAAGCAAGCTTCTCTAAGTGCACACTAATGAAGGTGCCACTTTGCAGTGTTCTTGTTGGGGATAGGTCGCCAAAGGTGTGCAGTGTAAGAGACTACCTGACAGCAAGTTACCGCCTACCGGTTACTGCCGGAAGTTCATGGCCAAAGTTACGGCTCAAAGGTAATGGCCAAGGGTTATGGCCAATCGCTATGGAAAGAGAGGGAATACTCTCGATGAAGAGAATGTACTTCGATAGACGACTGCAGCACGGTTCAGATCCGGCCGAATGTCAATGTCGTTGACCGGATGGACAAACGTCGCTTCAATGGCCTCTCGTACACTGTCGGTCGCAGCTATGCTGAATCGCAACGGAATTTCCAATGAACTATCAGGAAAAGAATACCAGCGGAAGGCTATGCTCCGGCTTGTTTGCGAAAACACGAACGGCGATGTGGCATTGTGGAATAACGCTTTGGGTGATGAGTAGGTGAGTTGCAAGGAATAGGGACGATAACGGGAGGTTAAATGAATAGTGAGGTCAACCGTCGTTATGCTATCCATCACTTGTGAGTGAACCGACCGCGTAATGATAACCCATGGTTCAGTAATGGAAAACTCTTGGAGCGATACTTCGCGTACTCGGCCTACGATGGTCGTATCCTTGTCCCCCATCCGCGCAACAATGCCGCCTACATTCTCGTTACTCTTGAGCACGGTATGTCCTTTCCCTGTGTTCATATCGATATTCTGTTCAAGGGTGATCAACTGTTTCCACTCAGGAGAAAACGAAGGTTGGGAGACGAGGAAACCGGCGTACAGAAAGAACACCGCTGCTGCCAATGTTCCTCCACGTCGCGTCCTGAAGTACGAGAGCCAAAAGTAATCGACCTTCGCGTCGAACCGCACAGCGGCGAAGCCCAACAAGAACGGAAATGACCAGACGGAGAAGAAGACG
>DATLYT010000019.1:0-14181 GCA_035574455.1 Bacteroidota bacterium | reverse complement strand
CTCGTACCGTTTCGCCCGCGAAAACGCATCCAGCGTTTTTGCGATTCTTTCCGTTGAGTGCCGGATCATTTTCACCGCCTCAACGGCTTCTGCGTTACCGGAGACAATCCTCTCGAGTTTACCTGCCGTCATCATCACAATGGTCAGAGGGTTATTGACTTCGTGTTGGAGTCCTCGTACCGTCTCCACGAGTGTCGCAAGCTGCATCTGTTTGACTTCCAGTTCCTGTTGATGGCGCAGCTGTTCTGTTTCTTTCTGGTGAAGTTTCGTTCGGATGTCGATAATCTTAACCAATGCAAGTGCTAATAGCCACATCCAAAAGAGCGCGTCGTAGCGTTCGAAGATATCGAACGTTCCCAAGGGCGAGCGCTTCTCATCCAGAAAGAATTTTATCGTTGAAATGAAGAAGTAGCTATAGATAATATACCCCGAAAGCACGGCTGGATAGCGAATAAAGAATTCTTTCACATTGGAATACATGGAAACCAAGAATGCCATAGGCTTGCTCTTTTGGCTGACAACAGGGGCTTGAATGATGGTTTTTTTACTCCGTAATTGGACAAATAGAAACCCAAGCACAACGGCAGCGATGATGGGTAAAATGTCTCCAAAAATAGTTGATGATGCAAGAATCTCGTTCATGGGAACCTCTCCGTTGTTAGTGAACATACGTTTCTCTCACGTGGAATCGGCACAAATACCGCGCCAGGGGAGGGGAAACCATGTCCACCGTTTACTTGATGTTTTTTGCCATATTCTGCGACAAATGGCCCTCTCGGAAGGTGCTTCATTGAAGAATCTACAAACGTTCCCATCATTCTCTGGAGAAAATGCTATGCCATCTCGTCCTCAAACAACTTCGATTGAGGTGAACGCGCTTGGGAACCGAATACTCGATAGGCTCTTGAGTATGAGGTGTTTGGTTGCATTTGTCTCCACCTTTTGACAATATACTCAAAAGCATTGCTGGTGAGAGATGGACTCTGCCCAACGAAAAATTAAAATCTTGCTTGTTGAAGACGAGAAGAAATTAGCGCGTTCGATGGAACGTCAGCTCAACCGTCAGGGGTTTGACGTTGAGCTGGCATTCGATGGCGGGGACGCTGAACGCAAAGCGCTCAACGACCAATTCGGGCTTATTATTCTCGACCTTGGCCTGCCTGTCAAATCAGGGCTCGAAGTGTTGCAAACGCTCCGGTCGCGTTCGTATGCCACTCCTGTGCTGATCGTTTCCGCCCGGGATCAGGTCAATGACCGTGTGCAGGGGCTTCGGCTTGGTGCGGACGATTATTTGCCGAAACCGTTTGATTCCAACGAACTGCTCGCCCGCATCGAAGCCATTTTGCGGCGCTCGGGTAGTTCCAGTATCTCCATCCTAAAGGCAGGGGATTTAGTGATGGATTTGGTGAATCGGACCGTTCGACGGGGTGATAAGACAATCAGCCTCTCACCGCGCGAGTTTGCTCTCCTTGAGTTTTTCCTTCGCAACAAAAACCAGATTCTCACACGCGCACGGATTGCCGAACAAGTCTGGGGTTACACCTTTGAAACCGGCACGAACATCGTCGATGTGTATGTCAGCTACGTGAGAGAAGCTGTCGACAAAGAGTTCCCGAAAAAACTCATCCAAACGATCCACGGCCAGGGATTTATGCTGCAGGATGAGTCATAGTGTAGCTAGTCTTGTTCCGTCCCTTCACTCAACATCATGAGTAACGACCGCGTCTACGAACGAGTACGCTCCGTAACGGCAATCGTCCTTCTGACGGTGGTGTACTACATTGCGGCGCGATTCGGTTTGGGGATTGATGCCATCAGTGGCTTTGCCACACTCGTCTGGCCCCCGACAGGTATTTCCCTCGCGGCATTGCTGATTTTTGGGTATCGCCTCTGGCCGGGTGTGTTTCTCGGCGCCGTACTGGCGAACAGCGCTGTCGGCGCCTCATTGCCGTTGGCGATAACGATTGGCCTCGGCAATGCTGGCGAAGCGTTACTCGGAGCGTACCTTCTCCGGCGGATGGGGTTTCAGAACTCCCTCGGACGTCTGCGCGACGTTGTTGCGCTCGTACTGTACGCTGCCATGATTAGCACGATGGTGAGTGCAACGGTTGGAGTTGGGGCATTGTGGTTCTCGGAAAGAGTCCCTGAGTCCGAGCTTTTGCGCACCTGGCTGTCCTGGTGGTTGGGCGATGCTGTAGGTGATCTCATCATTGCCCCTCTCTTGCTCGTCTGGTTCACTCCTGCTGCTTTCCACTTTCGAAGGACACGGCTCCTTGAGGCGGCGACCTTAGCTGTTCTCGTGCCGGTTGTGAGTTTCACCGTGTTTGGGTATTTCGTACCACCCGACCTGAACAAATATATCCCTCCCTACTTCGTCTTCCCTGTCCTGATCTGGGTGGCATTGCGTTTTGGACAGCATGGAGCTGTTCTTGCTACGTTCGTTGTGTCTGTCATCGCCCTGTGGTGCACTGCGAGCGGGTATGGGCCCTATGCACAGGAGGACTTGAGCGATCGCCTCTTGTTCATGCAGACCTTGATGGCAGTAGTATCGCTGTCCAACCTTGTTTTAGCCGCTGTTGTGATGGAGCGTCAAAAGGCGGAAGAAACAATGCGGGAGAGCGAAGAGCGCCTTCGTCAACTGGCGGAGAACATTCACGAGGTCTTCTGGATGACCGACCTCACGAAAAGCAAGATGCTCTACGTGAGTGCAGGATATACGGAGATTTGGGGTCGCTCCCGAACAAGTCTTTATCTTTCGCCTTTGGACTGGTTAGAGGCAGTCCATCCGGACGACCGCGAGCGGGTGCGTGAGGCCCTCGCCAAGCAGGCTCGCGGAGAGTTTGACGAGGTCTATCGCATCGTGCGTCCGGACGGGACAATCCGATGGATTCGTGACCGGGCTTTTCCCATCCGGGACGAAACGGGGATTGTCTATCGAATTGCCGGCATCGCAGAGGACATTACGCAACAAAAGCAAACGGAGGAAATTCACGCCCGCTACGCCGCGATTGTGGAATCGTCCTCCGATGGCATCTTGAGCTTGGATGCACATGGTATCATTACCAGTTGGAACCCGGCGCTCGAGCGACTTTACGGTTATAGTGCGAGGGAAGCGGTCGGACGACATATCTCTCTTCTCTCAGGGGACGATGCCGAAGAAATTGGCACGCTCTTGAAACGTGTCCTTAAAGGGGAGACCGTTTCCAATTACGTCACACGACGGAGACGAAAAGACGGATCACTCGTCGACGTCTCCCTGACGATTTCACCAATACGAGATTCATTCGGACAGGTTATCGGGACATCGGCGATTACGCGCGACATCACGCTCCAAAAGCAAGCAGAAGAAAGGCTCCGACAGAGTGAAGAACGGTACCGGAATCTCGTGGAGAACATCAGGGAGGTCTACTACGTCTCGGACAACCGCGGGCGGCTGGTCTACGGAAGTCCCAACCTGTTCCTGTATTCTGGCTACACCGAGGAGGAGTTGATCGGACAGTCTTACGTGCGGCTGATTGCCGAAGAGGATCGACGTCATATCGTGGCACACTACCTTGCGTGTACGGCAGACGGTACGGTCGATACCACTTGCGAGTTTCGTGCTCGTCGAAAGGATGGCACGACGGTGTGGGCGGAACAAACGACTCGCATCATACGAGATGAACAGGGAAGAGTGGTGGAATACCGCAATGTGGTGCGCGACATCAGCAATCGGAAGACGGCCGAGGAGCATCTACGGGAAACGAGGGCTCAGCTCGATAACATTCTCGATAGCCTTGACCAAATTGCCTTCTGGTCGTTCGACACGCGAAACAATAAGCTCCTCTACAACTCTGCGGGTATGGAGAAGATCTATCATCTCCCGCGCCAGGCCTTTTTTGACAACCTGAACCTCTGGAAAGAGGTAGCGCATCCGGACGACCGAGCTTTTGTTGAAGCCACGGAGCAAGAGACCCTGAAAGGACGGATGGCGAGGATTGAATATCGCATTCTACGTCCGGACGGGGAAGTGCGTTGGTTGGACGAGCAGACGATACCGGTGTTCGATGAGCACGGCAAGCTTGTTCGTTTGGACGGCGTCGTGGTGGATATCACCGAACGGAAGCGGGCACAGGAGATATTCCGTCTTGCTGTCGAATCAACCTCGAATGGGATGGTGATGGTCGATAGCGATGGCAAGATCGTGATGTTGAATTCGGAAGCCGAGCGATTGTTCGGCTACCAGCGGCACGAGGTGCTCGGAAAACCGATTGAAGTATTAATTCCCGCCCGGTTTCAGCGTCAACATGTAGAATACCGCACGGCTTTTCGTATGACTCCGCAAGCCCGTAAAATGGGCGTTGGCAGAGATTTGTATGGCCTCCGCAAGAACGGAACGGAGTTCCCAGTCGAGGTAGGGTTAAATCCTATCGACATGGAGGGAAAGACGTACATCCTTAGCTCGATTGTCGACATCACCGAGCGCAAACAACATGAGGAAGCACTGCAGGAGAGTGAACTTCGCTACCGTACGTTGGTTGAAAGCATGAATGAGGGATTGCTCCAGGTCGACAATGAAGATGTTATTCAGTTTGCCAACGACCGGTTCTGCGAAATGATCGGGTACACGCGGGATGAGTTGATCGGCAAGGTGGGATATGAGATTCTGTTGCGAGATGAAGATCGGGCATTTATCCGGGGGCAGAATCAAAAACGGGCTCAGCGTATGTCGGCGCGCTATGACATACAGCTCCGAAAAAAAACTGGCGAGCTGATCTGGGTACAGATTAGTGCCTCGCCTCTGTACGATGCAAGGGGAATGGTCGTCGGTTCCATCGGCGTGTGTACCGATATCACGGAGCGGAGGCGTTCGGAAGAAGCGTTGCGAACGAGCGAACAACGCTTTGAGAGTCTCTTTGCAGAGGTCGCTCAGGGGATGACCTTGCCGGAGAGTGCAGGCGGGACTTCAGACGGGTCATCCGCGGTTGCCATCTCTGACCTTACACAGCGTATCAATCAGGTAACGGACCAGCTCCACCACCGAGTACGGCAAGTGCTGAGCTTTTCTTCCCTTGCCTCGCACGAATTGAAAACGCCGTTAGCGATTTTGCGGAATCAATTAGAGCAAGTGATGCATCCCCGCACGTCCCCCGCAACACTCCGAAAGGTCCTTGTCTCCACGTATGATGAAATCCTCCGCCTGAATAGTACCGTTGGGGACTTGCTAAATTTAGGAACCATCTTAGCAGGAACCTTTCAGATGAACCGTGAGCGAGTGGAGTTCTCGAGCGTCCTGCAAGATTTTTATGAAGAAGCGGTTCTTCTGAGCAGGGAAAAAGAAATCGCCTTCGTCTTTCAGAAACGTTCGAAAGTGTTTGTGGAGCTCGACCTGGCACGTTTTCGGCAGGTGTTGTTTAATTTGTTGGAAAATTCTCTCCACCACACGCCACCGAAGGGGCGAATTACCCTGAGCTATGCAACGATGGATGGCTCGGTCGTTCTGGATTTTGCCGATACGGGTTCCGGGATTCCTAAAGATAAGCTGGCGAAAATCTTTCAACCATTTGTGCGCGCATCGGCATTCAACGCCAGCGTCGAGGCTGCAGGTCTCGGTCTTTCTCTCGTCATCGGTATCGTTGAGGCGCACGGCGGTACGATTCAGGTGCAGAGTGAAGAAGGGAAAGGAACGCGTTTCACTATCCGACTTCCGTTGGCTGTCTCTTCATCATCCGCGCCTGTGCCAAGTTAGGTCTTGACGCATCTAACAGAATATTTTTTTCCCTCCCCGCGAGAAACGTGAACAAAGAGTTTCCACTTTTTATCCCTGGATCTACTTATTAAACTTGTAAACACTCAGCGTCGCTATTGAACAGGAGTGCATAGCATCATTGCAATCCGACGCTGGGCGTCGGAAAGAGAACGTCGAGATGCACTCGGTCTTCCCTCAACGCAACCCCAACGCCTTAGTTCATAATGGCCGCTAATACCTCAGCGTTTAGCAAAATCCTACGAACCAAACAACGTTTTCTTGAGGATCGCTGCTCTGCTGAATGCTCGTAGGTGATTGTCAAGACTCAACCTTTCCTACGACCCCGATTCTCGCTCAGTTTGCTGGCAATCCGTATTGGAATTTTCTAATATCGAATAAGAATAATCTAACTTGCCCGGTCAGTCGAATTCCGGTATTTTCAGAATGCCTCCCTACATCTGCTTTTCTCCCGATTTCTGGTTTTTCCAGAAAAATGCTAGAATGAAGTCCTTTGGAGCGGGGTTCACGGCAGGCAGAGCGAAACCGACGCGAGGAGCAATTTCTGGAAATTCAAGAAACATATCACTCAGGAGTTCAAGTGACCAGCACATTCATGCAGCATTCTCCCGAGGCAACACCGCTCGGAGAAAGTGCTCTGAAAGCAAGTATGAAATCACCACGCGGTTTGCTAATCTTTGATACCGACAAAATCTTTGTTGTACAATTCCAGTCGTTGCTGAGTGAGTTCTACACCATCTTCGTCGCGAGCGAAGAACAGCAAGCGGTTGATATTCTCGAACGCGAACAGATTCTCGCGATGTTTTTGGGTGAAGTGCCGACATCGCCGCAGACCACCCTCGATGTTTTAAAGCGTGTGAAAAGTGCACAGCCCTACCTGCCCGTCATCGTCGTGACCGATCATCCGACAGTAGAGATGGCGGTCGAAGCTGTTAAGGACGGAGCCTATCACTATGGATCAAAGACGCTCCGTCAAGTAGAACTCCGCGCGATGATCGAGAAGGCCCAGCAAGAGCAGTTCTTTAAAAGAGACTACGAACGCATTCGCGAAGAGCTTAATCGACTCTCGGGAAAGATCGTTGGTAGGAGCCCGGAGATGCGTCGCATCCACGATCAGATTCGGCGCGTCGCGATGACCGATGTGACGGTTCTAATCTTGGGTGAATCGGGCACAGGGAAAGAGTTGGTTGCTCAGGAGATTCATTCAGCCAGCAAGCGAAGCAACCGGCCTTTTGTTGCCGTGAATTGTGCGTCGCTGGTAAAAGGCTTGATCGAAAGCGAACTCTTCGGCCACCAGCGGGGCTCATTTACCGGAGCGATGCAAAATAAGCCGGGCAAATTTGAGTTAGCAGAAGGGGGGACAATCTTCCTGGATGAAATTGCCGACCTCGATCTCCAATCGCAAGTTAAAATCTTGCGTGTGCTGCAAGAGCGCGTGATCGATCGTGTTGGGGGAACAACGCCCATTGCTGTCGATGTGCGTGTGATTGCTGCGACGAACCGTACTCTTGCCGAGATGACTGCACGCGGTGAATTTCGTGAAGACCTCTTTTATCGACTCAACATCTTCCCGATTACCCTTCCAGCGCTCCGCCAACACAAGGAGGATATTCCACTGCTCGTTGAGTACTATTTGCAGCGTTACGGTCCCGAGTTGGGAAAACCGAGCCTGACCATCAGTCAGTCAACGATGGAGCATTTGCTACAGTACGATTGGCCGGGCAACGTCCGTGAGCTCCAGAATACGATTCAGCGAGCTATTCTGTTTTGTTCGAGTACGAAAATTGAACCGCATGACCTTCCCAAGGAAATTACGGAAGGGAAGGTTAGTCCTCTTGCCAACATGCCACTCCCTGCCATCGAAAAGCAAGCACGTGACTCCGCAGCAAGGTTGGCTATTCTTAACGCGCTTGAGCAGACCGGTTGGAATGTAAAAAGGAGCGCGCAAATTCTTTCCGTTCCGGAAAAAACGCTCTACGATAAGTGTTCCAATCTGGGCATAAAACTTCGAAAAGCTAATAAAAATTAGAGGTTTCTTAGGATTCTTCTGTCTCAAGCAGAAACCATTCTGCCTCCTTTTCCGGACTTTTCAGAAAACGTGATTTCCAATGGTACTTTACGATTGCCATAACTTGTTTCAAATCAACAAACTTTCTCGATTTCTTCGAAAAAAATCTCTTGGCACCATTATTGAGCATAGAATGAGCAGTCAATGTACTAACCACAAAGGTTTCCTCCCAACCCCAGTGGCCAAAACAATCAAAACAAGATGTAGGATGTTCCCACAATAGTAGTAACGGCTCAATAAGGGGGAGCTGCTCATGGGAAACTCAAAAGTGATGTTGTTAGGTGCCGTCACCGTGATTATCGGGATGTATGCACTGAAGATTAAAGAAGCCGACCGCACAGTTGCCACCATCGGCGGCTACCGGGCGTATGAGTATCAGGCGTCAGAGCTTGCCAAAGCCGGGATCGACCTTGCTGTCAACGAGTTGTCGGCAACGTCGAGTCTGTTGTCGGTGAGTCGGACCAAGAAGCTGTTAGGCGGGACGGTGGCCTACACGATCAGCGTTGTGGATTGGGATAAGCAGAAGGTGACGTCGACGGCGACGGTGAACGGGCAGACAAGGACGTTGATTGCCTATCTTCAGAAGGCGGGTAGTGGGACGGTGGTGGAGGGGCGGAAGAAGAAGAAGTGGAGTCGGTGGGCGACGACGAAGATTTATGTGAAACCGTATCAAGTCAATTGGAAAACCGGGGGATCAACCGCAATCTAAAGTTGTGTGATCGGGCTTTCGCTATGGGGGCGTAGCGGAAACGACCACAGCGGAAAACCTGATGAGAGGAAAAGACTACAGAATTGATGCCAAGGATAGGTCGGGACGTCCAGTCAGTCGGTACGTAACGGCCTATTCGTATTTTGCGGCACGAGGAAAGGCGAACACCCTGGCAAAGTCGCAAGGGTGGTCCATTACATCAGTCCGGAAGAAGAAAACGTTTCTCTATCGGATTCGCCGCGGTGCCAACGTGCTTGAAGGGACACAAACGGCCTTCTCGCGTGAGGAGATCATTGAAGCGTTCAAGCGCCTCGGCTACGAGGTGATGAGCGTCCGTCGTGAGTTTGAGATCAGTGCGCGTGCTTCGATGAGCGAGTTGGTGAGTTTCATTTCGACGAGCGCCAAACTGCTCGAACAGAAGATGCCGTTCCATGAGATTCTGATCATCATGGCCAATAATGTTCGGGATAAAAATCTGAAACGAGCATTGCGAGACATTATCAAGGATTTAAAAGAAGGTGTCGATTCGCGCGAAGCATTCTTGCGGCAGGCTCCGGTCTTCGGCGAGGACACGGCCTTGATGTTAGGCTTGGCGTCGCGAAGCGGCAACATGAAATCGATCTTTGAAAGCGTTGCACGGTTCGTTGAACGTCTTGCGGATTTTCGGAAGGCCCTGGCGAGCTCGTTAATTCTGCCTGCGGTTACTTCGCTGGCGCTGGTCGGAGCACTGATTTTTTACGTGCTGGTACTCCTTCCCCAAATGGCGGAGACACTCGCACCCGCATCGTCCGACATGCCTCCGCTCACGCAGATGACGCTTGATTTTAGTGCATTCGTGCAGAATAACATCATCCTCCTCGCGCTATTGATGATTCTGCCCACGATCGCCTTTTACACTTATATCATGACGCCTACCGGACGCGTGATGTTTGATAAATACATTATCCGAGTTCCGTACGTAGGCCGGATCCTCAGGAATACGAGCGTTGAAATGTTTTGCCGTACTCTGGGCATTATGTATACTTCATCGGGTGAAAATATCGACGCCATTCAACATGCTGCGGAATCCAGCCGCAACCAGTTTTTGGAACACCAGATCAAAAATATCTCCATCCCGACGATGCTGAAATATGGTACGGAACTGCCGAAAGCCCTGGAGTGGACGACGTTCTTTCCGGAGATGGCAGTGTCCCGATTCAAAACAGCGAGCGAGACCGGCACGGTGAAAGAAACTGCAATCCAGCTTGCCGACTATTACGAGATGGAAAATCGGTATGCCCTCAAGAATCTGACGAACGTCATCGAGTTGGCCATCTCCGGGGTCATTATGATCGTGATGGTCTTCTTGACGTATCTCTCATCAGAAACAGCAACTATTAAGATTGATGTTGTTCCACGCTAAGTCGAGAGCCAAGTGACGGTCGAAGAAAAAAATATCAAACTCGGAACATTCCGCAAAGACTTGGGTGAACACCTCGTCGAAAAGGGCGTGATCACGGCCGACATTTTGGCTGAAGCACTTCAGGAACTTTCGAAAGACGACCAGAAGAGCCGCCGCAAGTTGCCCGAGGTACTGACGGACGTCTTCGGAATCAATCGCGACCTGCTCTACCAAGAGATTGTGCAGTTCTATGCCTTCCGAACCGTAGAAATTGCTCCGGAAGAGATGGACGAAGCGGGCTTGGAGTTTATCAAAAAAGAGTTGATGGCGCTTCCGGAAAACGTGCGTGCTCAGGTACTCGAATTCCGTGTGATGCCCTATGCGGTAGACCCGAACCGCGCAGGTCGGTTGCTGGTTATTACTCCCGACCCGACCAAGCCGGACGTGTACAGCATCGCTCGGAAGTTCCAGTATCCCAAGTTTGAAATCTGTTACGTCAAACTGTCGACGTGGGAAGAGCTTTGGCAGCGCGTGAACATTGGCCGTTCCGAATATGAAGAGTATTCAACCGACACGGGCGAAGCGCGTATCGAAACCGAGATGGAAGAGGCGGAGATCGATGAACAAGCGCTGCAGGATGAAATTGCACGCAGCGGTCTCGTCAACCTCATCGAAAAGGTCTTCATCGACGCGGTGCGCGTGGGGGCGAGCGACATTCATATTCTCCCGAAAGGTGAGAAGCGAACGGAGTTCCATTTCCGCGTTGACGGAAAATTGCTCCCTTGGTACACGCAGACGGACACCCGCGCCGAGGCCGTCGCTGCCGTCGTGAAAGACCGGGCAAAGAACCTCGACCGCTTTGAGCGTAATACGGCGCAGGATGGCTTTGCGCAGTTCCTGATCGATGGGAAGACGGTTCGCTTCCGCGTCTCCGTGATTCCGGTCGTCGGCAAAGAGCTCAAGAGCAAGTTTGAATCGATTGTCATTCGCGTCCTCCAGGAGCCGAAGTTCAGCGTGCGGGTGGAAGATTTGGGCTTCGAGGCGTATGCGCAGAAGTACTTCATCAAAGCGATCTCGAAGCCGCACGGCATTATCATCGTCACGGGTCCGACAGGGAGCGGAAAGAGCACAACGCTGTTTGCTGCCCTCAGGACCATTACGGACCCGTCAAAGAACGTTATCACGGTTGAAGACCCGGTTGAGTACTATATCGAGGGTGCGCGGCAGGTCAAGCTCAATCCGAAGCTCGATTTTGAAGGCGCTCTTCGGGCCATTCTCCGTCACGACCCCGACATTGTCATGGTAGGGGAGATGCGTGACCGCATGACAGCCGAGATCGCGGTGAAACTCGCGAACACTGGCCATTTGACATTTTCGACGTTACACACGAACGATGCACCAAGCGCTGTGGCGCGTTTGTATAAGATGGGGGTGGAACCGTTCTTGATCGCGTACTCGGTCAATCTGGTTCTTGCTCAGCGTTTGGTACGAAAGCTCTGTGAACGTTGCAAGACTCCTGTGTCGAACCCCGAGAAAGAAGCGTATCTCGCGTTCGGCATGAGCGAAAAGGATTTCAACTCAGCGACGTTGTTCCAGGCCAATGGCTGTAAACATTGCATGAAAGGCTACAAGGGGCGCGTGGCGATCCACGAAGCACTCTACTTTACAAAAGACATCCGCAGAATCATCCTCCAGGCAGGGGAGCTGGTGGACGAAGAATCCATTCGACAACAGGCATTCAAGAATGGCATGAAAACGTTGCGGACGGTCGGCCTCGGGTTGGTACAGCGGGGAGTCACGACGCTGGAAGAAATCGCAAGCGTGACAGCTGAGGATGAATAAACAAATCACACGGATACTTGTGTACACTATCTCTTCCATGGAGGTTACATGTTCGCAGCAGAAGGCTTCAGAAAAAACGTCATAACCGTTCTCCTCGTGGACGACGAGGATTCTTTCCGCCTCGTTCTCCGTGAAGTGCTCTCATCGATTCCAGAATTTCATATTCTCGACAGCGACTCAGGGGAAGGCGCTATCGAGATTCTTAAACACAATCCGGTTGACCTCGTGGTGCTGGACTACAAGATGCCACGGGTCACCGGATTGAATGTGCTACAATGGATGAATGAGCAGAAACTTGAGACGCCGGTCATCATGCTCACGGCTGCAGGCTCAGAAACCGTCGCCGTCGAAGCAATGAAACTCGGCGCGTACGATTACATCCGGAAGGAGGCGATCGATATCGACCACGTACCGATCATCATCCGGGGGGTGTATGAGCGGTACCAGTTCCGGAAAGAAAAAGAACAGCGGGAAACACTGGAAAAAGAACGCGCTGCAAGCGTGATGGCGATTGAAGCGTTCCACGATACGCTAGCGACCTTAGCGCAGATTGCCAACACAACCATGACGATGCTCTCGGCCAACATCGAAACATGCGAGCGCGAGCTGAAGAATCAGACGCTTACCGACGAGACCCGGATTGCCTTGCTTGGACGGACGGCAGAAATGAAACAGCAGTACAGCGTGATCGCTTCGTCGGTCAAATCCATGTTCTCCATCGCCAACATGCTGCACGGCAACTTCGGGGATACGCACTATACGGAACAGCTGCAACAACAGCTGCGCGACCGTTTGAGTGTGGTCGATAAAAACAGGGTTTCCAACTCTAATCCCAATGCCTAACGGCGGTTGCTTCAAAGGGTAGGTAGCAGTTATGGGTGGCCAAACAATGATTACGGCGGGGTTTTTCGTGCTGCTGATTGTCGTGGTGATTAGCGCGAACCGCATGATTAACGAAAGCACGGTATCGACAGGCGAAGGGGATGCGACGAACCTGTCGGTGGATATCGCGCGCGCCGTTGTCAATGAGGCCTATCGTAAAATCTTTGATGAGAAATGGATCGATTCGGTCTATCAAGCAGCGACAGAATATACCTCGGTCTCACTCTTGGGACCGGAGACCGGCGAAAAGTTTACACTGCCGGATGTCGTGCCGTACAAATCGTACGCGATGTACGATGATGTCGATGACTATAACGGATACTCGCGGATCGTAGATGCCGGCTCGATGAAGGGATTTAAGGTTACCGTTCAAGTGTATTACATTGATCAATCGACATATGCTAAAACGAGCACGCAGACATATTTGAAACGGGTCGATGTAAGTGTTGAGCATCCGACCTACCTGCAAAAGAAGGTCACCTACAGTACAGTCGTTACACGCTAATGCATTTACTTCTCGATATTGCCGGCTCGCTCGCTATTCGAGGGGCGATTGTGCTTGTGATCTTACGGCTGAATGTTTCGCTTCAGCAGACCTTGACGTTGAAGACTGCCACGGCAAACGTTCGGGAAAAAATCGCCACGCTTGTCTCGATTATTGAAACGGATATACGTCAGGCAGGATATAACGTCACCGGCGCGGCGTTTGTCAAGGCAGACACTTCAGAAGTGATTTTCCTTGCCGACTTTAAAAACAACGGTGCTGTCGATACTGTGCGCTACTATTTAAGTAACGGGAACGTGTATCGTGAAGAAAGTTCTTTGGCGAAGCCGACCAGCATTGGAATCGGTCTGACCCAGTTCCGGTTTGACTATTATGATATCACGGGCGCCCCGGCAGCCACGCTCAACGACATCCGTTCGGTGAAGTTGATTGTAGCGATGGAAGAGAACTACGAGCTGAAACAGATTAGCGATGGGCAGAATTATCGCCCCTCGGCGAAGAGCGAGCATCATTTCTTTCCTCCCAATCTCTAATGATTGCTCGCATGGGGGATTAACGTCATGGGAAACTCAAAAGTGATGTTGTTAGGTGCCGTCACCGTGATTATCGGGATGTATGCACTTAAGATTAAAGAAGCCGACCGCACCGTTGCCACCATCGGCGGCTACCGGGCGTATGAGTATCAGGCGTCAGAGCTTGCCAAAGCTGGGATCGACCTTGCTGTCAACGAGTTGTCGGCGACGTCGAGTCTGTTGTCAGTGAATCGGACCAAGACGCTGTTGGGTGGGACGGTGACCTACACGATCAGCGTTGTGGATTGGGATAAGCAGAAGGTGACGTCGACGGCGGCGGTGAACGGGCAGGCAAGGACGTTGATTGCCTATCTTCAGAAGGCGGGTAGTGGGACGGTGGTGGAGGGGCGGAAGAAGAAGAAGTGGAGTCGGTGGGTGACGACGAAGATTTATGTGAAACCGTATCAAGTCAATTGGAAAACCGGAGGAGATACAGCACTTTAACAGAGTGGTGAAAACCGGCCAAAGAAGAAGCC
>DATLYT010000018.1:0-3580 GCA_035574455.1 Bacteroidota bacterium | reverse complement strand
TGCGCGGAATGTGGAGACCATCTAACGGGATAATTGCTCGAGGATCCGGAGAATACCATCTAATGGGGCCATACCGATGCTGTGCCATCGGAAAGTAGCCGTTTCGATAGGCAACAAGAAGAAAATCGGGGTCGAGCGTTCGGGGAAATTCGTTGGGATGCACCGTCGAGCCTGTGGACTGCACGTGCTTTCAGGGTTTTCGCCAGATGGTTATGAGTTCCTTCCCCTTACGGGAGGGAACTGATTCCGGCGGGGCTTCAACGGAGACAAGGTCCAGTTTCCTTCCGAACAGTCGCACCACTTCGTCCATGGAGACAGCGAAAGGAGGCCCGCCTTCATGATTATCTAACGGAAAGAAAAGGGCGAACAATTCCCCGTTACGCTTGAGCATGGAGGCAACTGCGGCCGCAAACTCGGGGCGGCGAGAGGGGTCTATGGCGCAATAAGTTACGTACTCAACGATGTAGTCGAACTCTTCGATGACACCAAGCGAGTAGTCGAAGAGGTCTTCCTGGACGAGATGGAGATGTACGCCTTCCTTCCGAGCAAGGTCTCGGGCACATTCGATTGCTGTCGGCGAAAAGTCAATCGCTGTCACATCGAAGCCGTACCGGGCGAACAGCACAGCATCATATCCCTTGCCGCAGCCGAGTACCAGGGTAGTTCCGGGTTTGAACCGTCCGCTCTCCAGCAGGGCGACAAACGCCGGAGCGGGACGCCCCATATCCCAGCCGGTTTGCCCGGAGCGATACAACTCCTCCCAGAAGTGGGGCGTGTTGACGTCGTTCATGTTCCTACCACAACAACAACTTTCCCCACAGTCTGTCGTGTTTGCAGTGCCCGGTGGGCCTCAACAATTTCGTTGAAAGGGAAAATCCTCCCAATGACCGGCTTGAGCGCGCCAAGCTTGTAGAGGTGAAGCAACTCCATTGTTGCTTCTTTGAAGTAAGCTTCCTTTCCCTTGAGCGTACCGAGATTGAAGCCGAAGATTGCTTTGTTTGCGCTCATGAGTTGTGCAGGAAAGATCGGTTTCATGAGAGACATTACGGTAGCGGCTTTCAATCTGTTGAGCGCGCCCTTTCCTGCAATTGCGGCCAGCCCGTAGAGGATGTAGCGACCCATCTGCGCCAGAAGATTCCAGCTCTTGTCGTATACAAGACCCCCAACCGCATCCATCACGACGTCAACGCCGTAGTTGTCGGTGATGCGTCGGATCTCGTCGGCGAAATCATGTGTGTTGTAATTGATGGCGTAATGAGCGCCGTGTTTGCGCGCCAGTTCCACCTTCTCCTCCGATCCCGCGGTGCCGAAGATCTCCGCACCAAGATGCTTGCCCAGTTGAACGGTCGCAAGCCCCGCTCCTCCTGCCGCCGCATGCACAAGAAGTTTCTCTCCCGGACGAATGTTTGCAAGTCGAACAATGCCGTGGTAGGCTGTAAGGTACACGACGAGGAAAGACGCTCCTTCTTCGTAACTCATGCCCGGGGGAAGCTCTGTAGCCAGTCTCTCGTTCACGCAAACGTATTCTGCATGACTCCCATGCCGGCTGTAGCCCATCACCCGTTCGCCGCCTTTGAAGAGCGTAACATTGGAGCCAACCTCAACCACGTCACCCGAAAACTCCAGCCCAAGGATGAACGGGGGTGGTGGCGTACCGGGGTACACGCCGAAGCGTCCCATCACATCGGCAAAGTTCAGTCCTATCGCGCGGACCTTGACCAGAATCTGGTCCGGTTGAGGTTTCGGTATCGGTGCTTCGCGAATCTCCAGCACATCCGGCCCGCCGTATTTTGTCACAAATGCCGCTTTCATGCTGTAATCCTCTGATTCATGCTGACGTAGTGCTACTGCCTGAACGTGTCGCCGAACGGCGACCTGACAACCTTACGCGGTCTGTTCACGACATACTTTTCGTAGAGCGCCAGCAGCTTCTTTTTCGACATTTCGTCCATATCTTCATCATCCTTGTTCCGCTTGACGAACATGCGAAACTGGTCTTGTTCGTCCCGCGTCATCTTCGCCTCATAGTCCTTCAGTTCGGCGATCAGCTTCTGCTGTTCACTGTGCATCATCACTCCTCCGGTTTCGGTGCAGTAAGATGGCGAACGGTCTGGATCCGGCAAATCTTCTTGTAGTCACAGTACGCACAAACACTTTCGATCTTGTCGCTCGTTGTCAGGGGAAAGTCTCCCGCGACGATTCCGTCAACGTAACCATTGATGTAGTCGATTGCCTGAGAGATAAGACCGCAAAGCTCATCGTCGTCAAGGATTTTAGTTCTCCTTCCCAGTTGAAACTCGTCCCTGCATTGTCCGGTGCCGAGACCAAGCTTGAAGCCGATCTGGTCGCGGAGTTGGTAGTACACCGCGCCTACGGGACGTCGCGCTCCATTCAGGAGGCATTCTATGGTATAGAGATAAAGGGGAAGCTGCAAGCTCAGTCCCGCACGGATGTCGGCAGGAGTTGGAAGCTTGCTGCCGGTCTTGTAATCCACAACGGCAAAAAAATCCTGGTCGGTCTCGACCCGGTCGATTTTCCCTTTGAGTCGAACGCTTCCTGCCACGATCGGCTCTTCTGTCGAAAGCCTCGCGTCGGTGCGTGTTCCCGATCCCAATTGCGAGCCGAAACCAACTTCGAAGTACGATGGTCTCAACCGCGTTGTTCGGCGACGTTCGAACGAAAGGAAATCGTAGAGCAAGCCGCGTCCGTCATCTTTCTGACCGAGCATTGCCTCTTTTTCCAGTTCCCAGAAGGCTCCCGGGATGTCCAGAGCGTTCAACTTTTCCTCGGCTATCTCGACGAGGCGACGATAGGCCTGAGCAAACTCCTCATCCGTGCATTCCATCATGGGTGGGAGGCCGCGTTCGCGCCGCTCGGTGTAGAATTCGAACAGGATTTCATGGAGGACGGAACCTTTCTCGAGAGGAGAGAGATCTTCGTCCAATTCCTCCGACGGTTGAAGTTGCAGAAGACGACGGCTGAAAAACTGGTACGGGCACCTACCGTAGCTCTCGAGCTGGCTTACCGAGTAGACGCGCTCCCGGAACTGTTGCAGCCGCTCCCGTGTCTCACGCGAGATTGCTGCCCCAATGCGTCCTTCATACTCGGGCATGTTGTGAACAGCGACGCGGCTTCGTTCCACCCGAATAGCGTCCCGAACGTGGCGGGCCTTTTCGTCGAGCCACGCAGGAATGAATCCAACCGCAGCGTCGGCGCCGCTCGCGACAGCATGACCGTACCGTTGCAGAAGCTCTTGCTCGGAAAAAATGCTCCCGGCCAGAGGATAGGACGACGGATATTCCCACTGTTCGATGCTGGCGACGGCGGAGACGGCGTCGACAAACGTCGAACGGACGAGATCGAGATCGCCGTCCTGTTCGGGGTAGGTCAGATAGAGATGTTCCGACCAATTGGTGATGGCTTGATAGAAAAGGTAGCGGCTTTCCCACTGGTGGCGCTGCTCGCGTTCGCGAAGTCTTCGCGCGCTGAAGAACAACTCCGATTGATACACGGAGGGAAACTCGCCGTCCACCAGGCCCGCGACAATCATCACGTCGATGGGCAACCCGCGAGTTTCCTC
>DATLYT010000017.1:0-11274 GCA_035574455.1 Bacteroidota bacterium | reverse complement strand
CCTGTGCCTCCTTTGAGGATCACGTATGCATCGCCGAGCTCCACTAACTTCATCAATCGCTCGTTCAACGTTGGCATGTGGATTTCCTTATCGATCCACCTGTTTGCGCGTCGGGAAAAGGCGCTCACGGTGACGCCGATGGTTGACCCGCCCGCTTCTTTTGCTCCGCGTGCAGATGCTTCCATGATGCCGCCGTATCCGCCGTTGCAGATTGTCCAGCCGGCCTGCGCGCACCGTTTGCCAAGGTCGTACGCGAGTTGATAGAGCGGA
This sequence comes from Bacteroidota bacterium, assembly GCA_035574455.1. GTDB lineage: Bacteria > Bacteroidota > Ignavibacteria > UBA10030 > UBA10030 > DATLYT01. The sequence goes on along the minus strand of DATLYT010000017.1, from coordinate 11,004 downwards.
TCGCCTTCTGCCGGTCGCGAGCTTCCAAAGATGGTAATTGTTGGTTGAGTCATGGTCAATCGATGAACAGCCAGTTGACGCCGAGCCGAAAAGTCCGACCGGGCATCGGATAACCCGAGACGGTCATGTATTTTTCGTTCAACAGGTTTTCCCAGCCGAGAGAAATAAACGCATCGCCGATTTTGGCAACGGTGAAGAAATCGAGTCGTGAAGATGCGGCGATGTCAGGTCCTGAACTCTCCCCGTACGTCCAGGTGTGCGGAAAGAACTGTACGCCCCGATGGCGTGAGGCGTAACGAGTCCGAACACCAGCCCGAACTTCCGCGATCGTGGAGAAAGTGTTGCGGTACGCCCATTCGCCTGTGAACGTCCATTTCGGCAGGTTTGATATCGAAGCTGATGACCTTTTGGTTTCGATGAACATTCCGGACGTGATGCCTTCAAACTTCCACCAACGGAAGACGAACAAGCCTGTGGCGCCCCGAATTGTTGTTTCGTTTGGGGCGAGTGGGGACGGTCGGCCGTTTGAGTCAATGAAGTACACGCGATCGCCTTCAGGTAACTCTTTCTCGAATCCACGAACTCGTATTGATCCAAATTCACCAAGGGTAATCTCAAGCGCAAGGTTTTTCGTTGTTTGTTTCCTATCAGAAGAAGGGATGAAGGAAAAAGTTGTATCGCCTCTATCGGGTACGAGGGTAGTCGGAAGTTGATAGGTTCTGGCAACGTTCGCGGAAAAAATCAGATGAGCGCCAATCTTTCCCTCGAATCCGATTCCGTAAGAGAGCCTTGCCTGGCTGCCACTCCGCTCAGCTCGTACAGCGGCCGAGGGGAAGAGAACCTCGGAAAACCTGAGTTCCGTTTTGCCAAAGAGTGCCGCCTTACTGGCAGGCTCTAGAAGTACACTACCGTTTCTCTTCCATTCCGTTCTCTGTGCATCGAAGCCAATCGTTGTGTTCTGCGTTCGGCTACGAAGCTGTTGGATGATCCTTCCGCCAAGCATCCTGGAGCCATACGTATCAGAGATATTTCGTGGTGCATCGGTGTACTCCCGCTCGATGTCTGAGTAGTAGATCGAGAACTGCGTCGTGCTCAGCGAATCCCGAAAGAGTCGGGCGATACCGTTGAGCGTCAGGTCGTGGCGGGAGACACGCTCGGACGCGTCGGCATTGCGTACTACGGCGGTAATCTCGTCGAACGGGTCTCGGCTCTGTGTTAGGTCGATGCCGCCGTTCATGCCGTTGACGGATCGGCTGTAGTATTCTGTAAGGGCGAGATTGAATCGCTCGGAGACATTGTAACGCACTCTGCCTCGAATGTGCCAGGAATCGAGGGCGGAATTGGCGAACCGGCCATCGGTCACATGTCGCTGAAAACCGAGCAGCGCGTTAGTCGACCGGGCGATGTTTTGCGCGAAAAAGCCATCCAACAAACTGTACTCGAATGCCCCCTGCAGGTAGCGAATGTTGGTGACCGGCCGCGTGTTGTTGAATTGTCGCGTCACAAGGTTGATGGCGTTTCCTTGTCCTCCGTACAGGAGGGCATCCAATCCGCTCAACGGCTCAATCTGTTCGATCGCTTCTAAGGGAATATCATACAAGTTCAACGCTCCGGTGTAAGGATCGTTGAGCGGCCTGCCGTCGATCATCAGCGGCACACTCCACCAGTCCACCCCGTACGCTCTCAGGTGGCTGAACTTGCCCACCTCGCCTAACTCGCTGAGATGATAGCCCGGAAGTCTCCAGATGAGGTCGCCGAGATACTTCGATTCCGTCCAGACAAATTGCGAGCGGTGGAGAACACTGGAAGAGTCCGGCGACAGAGTGAGACTGCCCATCGAGGGGATGAAGCGAACTCGGAGTGAATCGGCCACACGTTGTTGTGTCGTGTCGGCGGCGGTCGTTTCCTGGGAACAGAGCGGAACGGCAATCAAGAGAGCAGAAAGAGCGAGGAAAAGGAGCCGTGTCAAGTGGTTATTCGGAGAGGAAAAGTGGTTCCGGTTTAAAGAATGGCTCGGTCAGCGACGTTCGATACATGGGAGCAATCGCTTCGGCAAGCTCTTTTGCGTATGCCGCATCGCTAAAGAAGCCGAACACGGACGACCCGCTCCCGCTCATCAGCGCGAAATCCGCGCCGCCGCGGACGAGCAGCTCTTTGGCGCGCATCACCTCGGGAAACTGTCGGAAAATCAACGGCTCAAAGTCATTGCGGAGCTTGTTCACCAGCACTCGAGGGTTCTGCATGTGCTCGGACACTAATGCTTTGAGATTCTCTCTCCGCACATTGGGGTTCAGCGCGAGGTTGCCGTACGCCCACGCCGTCGAAACGTGGACGGGCGGGGTCACAAGCAGAATCCAATACGGCACCTCGAGCTCGAACGGTTCTAACACTTCACCCCGACCCGTCGCGTATGCCGTCCCGCCATCGATGAAGAAGGGGACATCGGAACCGAGGGTAGCAGAGAGCGAACGAAGTTCGTTGGCAGAGATGTCGAGGTTCCACAATTTCTTCAGTCCTTGAAGGACGGTGGCTGCGTCGGTGCTGCTTCCTCCAAGTCCCGCGCCAAGCGGAATCCGCTTCCGCAGAACAATGTCGACGCCCTCCCGCACTCCGGTGATCTCTTGCATCAGCTTCACGGCTTTGATGCAGAGATTGTTCTCGTCGGTAGGGACATCCCGGTTGTCGCAGGTCAGTCGAATGTCCTCATCGTTCGGGATCAGTTCGATCTCGTCGAACAGGTTCACTTGATGGAAAATCGTTTCGATCTCGTGATAACCGTCCGGTCGCTTGGCAAGAATCTGCAAGCCGAGATTGATTTTAGCGTATGCTCGAAGTATCATCGCGCGTAAAATACGTGAATAACGTCCGAGATGCAAGAAACGCCTGTCAGACAAGCGTTTTTTGATTGTTGCACCTTTTTTTCGTATGTTGTCGTCGTTCAATTCTTTGTATCGAACCTCGTGGTGAAAGTCGGAAACATACGGCTCGGCGACGGCGCTCCGCTCGTCTTGATTGCAGGACCCTGCGTGGTCGAAAACCGCGATATGGTGCTCAAGACGGCCGAGACGTTGCAGCGCGTGACTCGAAAGTACCGCGTGCCGCTCATTTTCAAGTCATCCTACAAGAAAGCAAACCGCACCAGTGGCGGTTCGTTTGCGACGATTGGCGACCAGAAGGCGCTCGCTATTCTGCAGGAAGTCAAACAGGAGTTCGGACTTCCGGTGCTCACGGACATTCATGCTCAGCATGAGGCGGCGATGGCGGCAGAAGTTGTAGACGTGCTGCAAATTCCGGCTTTCCTCTGCCGGCAAACCGAGCTGTTGCAGGCGGCCGGGCGGACGGGAAAGGTCGTGAACATCAAGAAGGGCCAATTTCTTTCTCCGTATGAGATGGCACAGGCGGCGGCCAAAGTCGAAGCCACAGGCAACAAACAGATCTTACTGACGGAGCGGGGCACGACGTTCGGCTACAACAATCTCGTGGTCGATATGCGGTCGCTCGCCATCATGCGAAAGACCGGCTATCCCGTTGTTCTGGATGCCACGCACTCGGTTCAGCTTCCGGGAGGAGAACGAACAGCGAGCGGAGGTCAGCCGGAGTTCATTGCTCCCATTGCCCGTGCGGGTGTGGCGGTGGGAATTGACGCGCTGTTTATCGAGACGCACCCTAACCCGGCAAAGGCGTTAAGCGACGCCGCAAGTCAGCTGAAGCTGAGTCTCGTCGAAGACCTCGTGAAGCAGGTGGTAGCAATCGACCGGGTGGTGAAGCGATTTCTTGATTGATATAATCTCTGTGAGGACTCTTGACGCGAAAACGACTCCAACGATCTCAACTCCAAAAGATCAAGCTGTTGCTGCTCGATGTCGATGGTGTGATGACGGACGGGGGAGTGTATATTGCAGAGTCGGGGGATCGATTTAAGAAGTTTCACATTCAGGATGGCTATGGGATCGTCAAGCTTCAGAAGCAAGGAGTAAGAGTGGGCATTATTACCGGCGGCAACTCCAAGATGGTGCAACGCCGGGCAGACGAGTTGGGCATCGTCGATGTGTATCAGAATTTCGACGACAAGATTACGGCGTACGAGAAGGTCAAAGCGAAATACCAGCTCTCCGACGATCAGATCGCGCATATCGGTGATGATGAGCTTGATTTGCCGCTGATCGAACGGGTCGGTTTCTCCGCCGCTCCTGCCAATGCCGTGCCGATGGTCAGGAAGAAGGTCCATTATGTCTGCAAACGAAGGGGCGGGGAGGGAGCTGTTCGGGAAGTAATCGAATTGCTATTGCAGGGTCGTGTCGATGCCGATTGGTGAAGGCTTTCCGAGAGAGCTGACTCCACAAGAACGGGAGTTGCTGCTCTGGGTTCTTCCCCCTGAACGCAGCGGTTACCGTGAGTATCGCGAGCGGGTGAACAACTGGAAGGTTGTAGCTCAGGGAAGGCGTGGCGAAGGGAACTACATTCTCGCGCGTGCCGATGAACGCGTTGACATAGAATCGCCGCTTCCGCACGTCGTCGCGTACGGCATGGTGGTCACCGAAGCAGGCGAGCTTTCCGTCAGCGTGCGGGAAGTGCTAGGGAATCAGTTCGAATTTGAAATCGTTGGTATACAGGGCAATATCGACCCCGCCAACATTCGAGAGATTCGTCGATGGTCGCTCTCGTCCTGGTTACCCGGGATGCCGTGCCCGCAATGTGGGCAGCCCATTCGGCAAGTGCCGATGGCTTCAGCGGCCGGGCAACAGTTCGCGTTGGCCATCTGCGCGGGAGATCGACGCGTGTGGTTGTACGACGAACAGAGCGGGATGAATTTACCAATCCCGGTCTCGAATTTCTACAACGAATTGATGCTGCACAAAAACATTCGAGACCCGAAGATCGCACTCGACGCGAAGCGATTGTTTCTTCATCTCTCGGAGTTTTCGGATACCGATCTGCAGCGTGCCTTTCGGAGCTACAACAAGATTCGAACGAAGGTAGCCCTCCAAGGTGAGATTGTCGTTGAGGAAAAGCGGCCGTCGTTCTTGGGTCGGCTGCTCAGATTCTTCAGACTACGGAGATTGTAACGGCATGGATCCCTCTATTGAAAAAGGAAGAGAAGTCATCCGTATTGAAGCGGAGGCTGTTGCCTCGCTTGCCGATAGAATCAACAGCCAGTTTGTTGATGCGGTGGATATTATCTACAATGCGCAAGGTCGAGTCATCATCACCGGTATGGGAAAGTCGGGACTCGTGGCGCGTAAGATTGTTGCGACGATGAACTCAACAGGCACGGCGGCAATCTTCCTTCATCCGTCGGACGCCGTACACGGCGACCTCGGTATGGTGCGCAAGGAAGACGTGGTGATTTGTATCTCGAAAAGCGGCGACACGGAAGAAATCCGCCAGCTCCTGCCGATGTTCCGACGCATCGGAGTCAAGGTGATCTCGATGGTCGGGAACATGAACTCGCATCTTGCCAAGGAAAGCGACATTGTGTTAGATATCAGCGTGAAAGAGGAAGCCTGTCCGCACGACCTTGCCCCAACCGCCTCCACAACGGCGTCGTTGGCGATGGGCGATGCACTGGCGATCGCGCTCTTACACCGTCGCAATTTTACCAAAGAAGAATTTGCCATGCTCCATCCCGGCGGGAATTTGGGGAAACGACTGTTGCTGCGCGTCGAGGAAATCATGGCGTCGGGGTCAAACGTCCCCATCGTCCGACACGACGTTCCCCTGGCGGACGCGATCGTCGAGATGACCTCGAAACGGCTTGGCGCAACGTGCGTGGTTGATGAATCAGGTAAACTCTCTGGAATTATCACGGATGGCGACCTGCGTCGACTTCTTCAGCGCACAAAAGATGTCTCGAACGTTTCGACAGTTCAGGTGATGACCAAAAACCCGAAGACCATCCGCAAAGGTCTACTGGCCGTTGCCGCGCTGGAAGAGATGGAGCAGTACAACATTACCCAGTTGCCGGTCGTCGATGAAAACCACCGCCCTGTCGGGATGATTCATCTCCACGATCTGGTGAAGGCGGGCATTCGAGGAGATTCGGCGGCATGAGACATCGGCGTGTGGTGATGATTCTGCTTGTTCTGGGATTGCCATTCCTCGGCTGTGAAGAAAAGATCAAGCCGTCGGTTCTTCCGGGGATCGACAGCGAATCCCTCCCGCAGCAGGAAAGCTGGAACAGCAAGATCGTCCTTTCCGACTCCGGTCGCGTCAAGGCGATGATCTACGCTACGTATGTTCGCGTCTATCAGTCGCCCGCAGAAACGCATCTCTTGAATGGGATGAAAGTCCATTTCTACGGTGAGGATGGGAAAGAATCATCCGTCCTGACAGCGCAGTCGGGCAAAGTTGATGAGAACACCAAGAACTTAGAAGCGATGGGCAATGTGGTTGTCGTCTCATCCGATAGCACAACGCTTCGAACGGAGAAGCTGTATTGGGACAACAAACGTCAGGTGGTTCATACCACGGAATTCGTCCGCATCGATTCGCCGAAGGAACGTCTGCAGGGCTATGGTTTCGAGTCGGACCAGCATTTACGGCGGTATCGGATCTTCAAGGTGAGCGGGGAATCCGCAGTGAGTCGATGACCGTCGAGCGACAGTTCATGGTGCTTTGGGTCTGTCTGGGGCTCCTCGTGACGATGCGAGGAGCGGCGCAAGCTCAGAGCAAGGTGATTGAGTTGAAGACAGCGAACACGTTAGAGGGGAAACGAATCGGGGACGAAGAGATTCAAGAGCTCACCGGCAACGTGCACTTTGTTCAAATCTCCTCGACGGGGGAGGAAATCAAGGTTTGGTCTGACCGGGCGTTGCGGTATCTGAAACAGAACAAAGTGGAGCTTTTCGGTAATGTGCGTTTGCTTCGTGATAGCGTGGACTTGCGTGCGCCGGAAGGAGTGTATTTTGGCGATACGCGGCGGTCAGAGATGAGAAAGGGCGTGACCCTGCGTCGGGGTTCCCTGAGGCTTACCTCGAATTGGGGACTATACTTTTCCGATGAGAAGAGGGCAGTCTTCATCGGTGATGTCGTCGTTGTGGATTCAACATCAACCACGCACTGTGATGAGCTGACGTATTACGAAACGGAAGAGCGATCCATTGCGGTCGGTCGAGTGCGGATTTCGGATACCGAGAATAGCGTGACCATCTTTGGCGACTCGTTACAGCACTTTGACAAGATCAAATATACCATCGTCCCCAAGAATCCCCGACTCGTGCAGATTGACACAACGTCTGACGGGACGGTCGATACGCTGGTGGTGGTCAGTAAGCTGATGGAGGCGTTTCGCGAACCTACGGAGCGTTTCGTTGCGACAGACAGTGTGCTGATGGTGCGTACGGACCTTGCCGCCCGCTGTGAACGAGCCACGTTCTACACCAAGGAGGATCGTATTCTTCTGGAGCGTCAACCGGTCGTCTGGTACGGCCAGAATCAGGTCACAGGAGACACGATGACGGTAACGCTGGAGGATCGGAGATTGAAGAGCGTTCTCGTGCGTGGAAGGGCGATGGCCATCTCCCGGTCGGACTCGCTCCACGCGCGTCGCTTCGACCAGATTGTGGGGCGTGAGTTAACCATGATGTTCGAGGATCAGAAACTCAAACGGATTGAGGCACTCCGCAATGCTATCAGTCTCTATTATCTGTTTGAGGATGGGCGTCCGAACGGCGTGAACAAAACGAGCGGAGACCGGATACGGGTGGATTTCGAGGACGGAAAGGTTGATAACATCACCGTGGTTGGCGGAGTCGAAGGGCAATACTTCCCGGAGAAGATGGTTCAGCGGCGAGAACAGCAGTATAACCTTGAAGGCTTCCGCTGGATTGAACAGCGCCCGAAGCGTCGGCAGCTTAAGATTATTCAATGAACAACCGAACTGAACCAGCTCACGAGATGGCGAGTCCTGCGATTGCGGCGGACGGTCTGAGTACGTTACGCACAGAAGGACTGGTCAAGCGCTATAAGAAGCGGACGGTAGTCAATCAGGTGAGCGTTGAACTGCGGCAAGGAGAAATCGTTGGCTTGCTCGGCCCGAATGGTGCAGGAAAGACAACGACGTTCTACATGATTGTCGGCATGGTGCGTCCGGATGGCGGCAAGGTGTACTTCGACGACAAAGAGATCACGTCGCTCCCCATGTATCAGCGCGCCCGTCTTGGCATCGGTTATTTGCCGCAGGAGGCTTCGGTGTTCCGGCGGCTTACGGTGCGACAGAACCTGCTGGCGGTGTTAGAGCTCAGCAAGCTTCCGCGCGAACAGCAGGAGCAGAAATGCGAACGGTTGTTGGAAGATTTCGGTTTAACGAAGGTAGTCAACAGCAAAGGCTATATGCTTTCAGGAGGAGAGCGACGGAGGACGGAGATCGCCCGTGCATTGGCGCTCGACCCCAAGTTCATCCTCCTCGACGAGCCGTTTGCCGGCATCGACCCGATTGCGGTGGAAGATATCATGCGCATCGTGACGGAGCTCAAAAAGAAAAACATCGGCGTCTTGATCACTGACCACAACGTGCACGAAACGCTCTCCATTACCGACCACTCGTATCTTCTGTTCGAAGGGAAGATTCTGAAGTCGGGGACGGCGCATTATCTGGCCAGCGACCCCGAAGCACGCAAGCTCTATCTCGGCGAGAAATTCAAGCTCGACCGTTACGATTAATCGTCTAACGTTTTCTCACACTGAACCATTCACTATTACTATCTACTGGTTTTTTTTATGGTCGTCGTTACAGAACCCGGAGCAACGGAAAAACAGATCGAAGAAATCATTCGCGTCCTCCACGAGCACGGTTTCGACGTGCATCGCTCGACAGGAGTGCAGCAAACCGTCTTAGGCGCTATCGGCGTCAAACCGGATTTTGACCACAGACAAATTGAGCTTCTTCCCGGCGTTGCAGAAGTCATCCGCATTACGGAGCCGTTCAAACTTGCCAGCCGTATGTTCAAGCGGGAGGGGACGGTCGTTGATGTCGGTGGGGTGAGGGTCGGCGGCAATGAGGTGGTGATTATGGCCGGACCCTGCTCGGTCGAGAACGAAGAGCAAATCTTCACCATCGCCAAATCGGTTGCCGCATCGGGAGCGAAGATTCTGAGGGGCGGGGCATTCAAACCGCGTACGTCGCCCTACTCGTTCCAGGGATTGGGCGAAGAGGGCTTACGGCTCATCCGCGCGGCAGCGGACGAGTATCATCTGCGTGTGGTCACGGAAGTAATGGATAAGAGTCAGATCGATCTTGTCGAGAAGTACGCAGACATCCTGCAGGTCGGTGCGCGCAACATGCAGAACTTCACTTTTCTGAAAGAGCTTGGCAAAGCGTCGAAGCCCGTACTTCTGAAACGAGGACTTGCGGCGACGATCGAGGAATGGCTCATGTCTGCCGAGTACATTCTCGCCGGCGGCAATCAGAATGTCATTCTGTGCGAGCGGGGCATCCGCACGTTCGAGACGGCCACTCGCAACACGCTCGATATCGGCGCCATTCCCGTGGTGAAGAAGAAAAGCCATCTCCCCATCATCGCCGACCCGTCGCACGGGATCGGTATTCGCGATAAGGTCATTCCGATGGCGCGAGCGTGTGTTGCCGCCGGCGCCGACGGCATCATCGTCGAAGTTCACCACGACCCCGACCACGCCAAATCGGACGGCGCTCAGTCGCTCTACCCCGACCAGTTCGCGCAGATGATGAAAGAGGTGAGAATCATCGCCGAGGCGATTGGGAGGAAGATTGCATAAGTCTTCAAGCTCCGTTGACGTCTCATGCTTGTTGCCATCGCTCCCGCCTGCTCACCGACCTACGGATTCGGCGGGCAGGCGAGCTCGTGCGGTAAAAACGTACGCCGAAGGGTAAAGATCTTGACCCCCAACTCTTCCCCACGTTCTCTGCTCTTGAAACGCAATCTATGAAGCACCATTTCAAACAGATTACCATCATCGGTGTGGGGCTGATGGGTGGCTCGTTAGGACTTGCCATCAAGCGGCGGCTTCACGGCACTGAGGTTTGTGGTGTTGATTCGACCGATGTTCTCCGCAAAGCCCGGCGACGCGGAGCTATTGATCGCGCCGAAACAGATCTCCGGAAGGCCGTTTCCTCCGCCGACCTTGTCCTTCTCGCCTGTCCCACCAAAACGATTCTTCGACTCCTTCCGCGGATCGCCCGCTTTGCATCCCCTTCAACAATCGTTAGCGATGTCGGGAGCGTGAAGTCCGCCATTGTTCAGTTGGGAGAGAAACTTTTTCCCTACGGCAACTTCATCGGTGGGCACCCGATGGCGGGCGTAGAGCTTTCCGGTATCGAAGCGGCACACCCACTCCTGTTCGAGAACGCGGTCTACGTGCTGACTCCGACAACGAGCACCTCGGCACAACAACTTCGGCGATTGGCGACGTTCCTTCAGGCACTCGGAGCACGGGTGATGGTGATGGACGCCGAAACGCACGACCATGTTGCCGCAGCGGTCAGTCACCTGCCTCAGTTGACGGCCGTTGCCCTGGTGAACGTCGTGGGACGCCGGCATACCAAGGCTCGCTCGCATCTCGGACTTGCGGCGGGCGGTTTTCGAGACCTCACCCGCATTGCATCAAGCCGATTTGGGATCTGGAATGACATCCTCGCCGAGAATAGGGCAAACGTGGACAAAGCCGTACAGATGCTGATCGAAGAATTAGAACGCTATCGCTCGCAACTCAGGAAGAAGCGATTCTCCGCTCTCCGGAAAGAGTTTGAAGCAGCCCGCGCACTCCGGAGCGCCATTCCCCGGAACATGAAGGGCTTTCTCCACACACTCCAAGATGTGTATGTTTACGTGCAGGATCGGCCGGGCATGCTTGCCGCCATGACGGGCGCGTTAGCCAAAGCGAAGGTCAACATCAAAGACCTGGAGCTGCTGAAGGTGCGGGAGGGGAGTGGTGGAACGTTCCGGCTCTCGTTCGATTCTACCGAGATTGCGCGACAGGCGGCAAGAATTTTACGGCGGAAGGGATTCGAGGTGGAGACATAAGCCA
>DATLYT010000016.1:0-18321 GCA_035574455.1 Bacteroidota bacterium | reverse complement strand
CGCGCATCCGAAACGTCAGCGCTTCGAGAATGACCGGCTTTCGGTCGCGACGCATCGTTTCTGCGATTCGTCGCGTTGTTTTGTAAACTTCGAGGATGTTATTTCCATCCATCTGGATTCCTTCGATGCCGTAGCCTATGGCTTTGTCAATGAGCTGTTTGCAGCGGTACTGCTCGCTGGTCGGCGTCGAAAGTCCGTAGCCGTTGTTTTCAATCAGAAAGATAACTGGTAAATCCCAGACGGCGGCAACATTCACCGCCTCGTGGAAATCGCCTTCACTCGTTCCGCCGTCGCCGGAGAAGGCGAGGGCAACGGTCTCCGCGCCGTCAAGGTTACTGGCGAGGGCAACGCCGTCTGCCACGGGTAGCATCGCGCCGAGGTGGGAGATCATGCCAATGATCCGATGCTCCGGCACCCCGAAATGGAAGGACCGCTCGCGGCCTTTTGAATAGCCGGAGTGTTTCCCTTCCCACTGAGCAAAGAGTTTTTCGAGTGGGAGATTACGGGCCTGCCCGCCGGAGGGCAGTTCATCCCGCAGGCGGGCCTGCCCGCCGAAGGGCGGTTCGTCCCGCAGGCGGGAGGTGAAAACTCCAAGGTTTCGGTGAAGCGGAAAAATGTAATCGGTTTCCTTCAACGCCTTCGTGCAACCTACGGCAATGGCTTCTTGTCCAATACCGGAAAACCACTTACTGAGCTTTCCCTGTCGCAAGAGGAGCAACATCTTCTCCTCAATCATCCGTGGAAGCAGAATAGCCTCGTAGAGGTCGAGGAGAAGCTCATCGGTGAGACCAGCACGGTCGAAGGTCATCGCTTGCGCATCTGTTGTTGTTGTTGACTTCATGGCAAGCAATATACCGCCCAATCCGCTGAAGGGCAAGGAGAGGGAATGACAGCCGGCGAGTTACACTTCCGAGCAAGCGATCTATTTGAAGTAGATCTCCATGTCGAAAATGTACCATGCATTGTTGAACTTGAGAAGAACAAATTTGATTTGCTGGGAAAGATTCGGAACTTCGACCTTAATACTGGCTTGGTTGGCTTGTTTTCCCGTGCCAATTTCGACAACACTGTAGATGAACCGTTGACCGCGCCACATGGTCATCAGGTTTTCCAGCGAGCGCTGCATTTGTTCGTAATGAATACGCTTGAGCGGTCCGGAAGCATCGTCTTCAGCCATGAAGAGACACAGACCGGCAAGGTCGCTCTTATCGAGCGTGGCTTTGAATTGCTCGACGGTCTTCAGCGGTGTGTCGTTTACCGGTGTCGGGGGAGTCGCCTGTTGCAGGAGAAACACCGCAAGGATGATATGGACGAAAATATTCATTGAATAGTTTATGAGTTAGAACAGCACTTCGGGAACTTCGATTTCATTATTCTCTCCATCCAATGATGGGAACACGTCCCTTCCACCCACTTCCCTTTTTGACGATCAACTGCGTTGCCTGCTTGATGGTTTTCTGACTGTAGAAAACTTTATGGTCCTGGTTCCCCTTGCACTCTTTCACGCGTTCGAGGTTGGGCGACAGTAGCAGAATAGCACCAAGGACATCCAGGTGTAAATGGAACATATAATCGGCGATAACCAATCCACGGAACGGTGTGTTGTTCGAGGTCGAAATGTTCTCCACCCTGGCATTGACGGATGTATTGTGAACAATCAGAACGCCGCTTGGGTCGCTACCGAGCTTGGCGCCTTTCCATGATACTCCAGCAGGAAGTTCGACATAGGTAATACCTCGAAGCGGGAAACGGAGGTACTTGGGATCGGTCACATATTGACTTCCCGCCTCACCGCTCTGGGCAATGGTTTTCAATGTTCCCTCAGGGAGGCCAAGCACTTTATCCGGGTTGTCTGGAAATGCACCGCCCCAGGGGTAGTTCTGTTCGATGATGCGGGGATCTTCCGGATAGCTCATCGGTCGGTCGATGCCAGCGCCGTCGGTTCCGCCAATCTGCGCGTTCTGAGTATTAGTAAAGACAGTGCCGGAGGATACACCGAAGACACCGGAGTTCCTTATCAGATTCCCGTTTTCGTCATGGTCGCGCCCATCAATCTGCATGTCGCTGATGGTCTGATCCAGAGGCCCGTTTGCGGTGAATGCGCCGCGCACGGTTGGCGGGACGATGCCGAACAAAGAGTCCGCCAAGACAACCACGGTGTGCATTTGTCGCCCATAGGTTGCTTCAACAACAAGCTTAATTGCGCTACGGTTCTCGCCGTTCGTGCGGAGCGTAGTATCCCTGATAGAGAAGTATGCCGAGTGGGCGTCAGCAACATCCACAAGATCTACAGGGAGCCGCGTGAGTGTCGGGACACGCCACGAGGAACTGTCGGCAAGCTGGGTCAGGAGATACTCAGCAGCTTGGTTGGCGAGGTCGCGTGCAAGCGTTCGCTCGAAGTACGAAACCATATTTTCCATTGCTTGCTCGGAGCGTTGATTGATCTGCAGGTTCATCGTGCCCAAGACCACCGAGGCACCGAGGACGACGAGGAGAGTTGCACGTCCCATCGCTACCACCCTCCTACATTGCGTGGACGAATGATCTTTCGCACCTGTACAGGAATGTAGGTTGTATCCATCGGGTCGCTCGGCTCAACCCGAAAACTGACCTCAAGGTGCCGCACGAGGGCGCGTTGGGTTTCTGTTTTCAAGGAATCGTAGAGCATGCGATGACCCCCTGTGTCGAAGTACGCGAAGGAGAACTCAACCAACCCTTGGGCAATATCGTAGGGCAGGGTTGAATTGACGCGTCGGCGGAGAGGACGGTCGCGGAGATTGGGTGTCAGTCCGTTTTCCGACGGCGTACCTAACAGATAAGAAACAGTATCCGCAACGCCGTTGTCGTCGATGTCCGCGGTAAACCGGATGGCGGTTGATTCTGCCTGCAAGAAGGGCACGCCCGTGGTACGATAGCCCGCTTTGTACAGGTCATACTCAAGAATTTCCATCATCGTCGTTGCGGACTGCTGCGAGGTAAGGTCGCGCGTTCTCTGGAACGACGTCGTAGCAACATTACCGTTCAAGGTCAGGACAAGGAGAATCACCAGACCGTTCACGACCAGAGAGCCTATGTAGTCAATCTGAGATCCCACGTATGATACCGTTATTGATAAACAATCTGTTGGAGCTTGAGTGTATCGGTCATGCCCTCCATGAACACGCGAAGGCGGATGCGTTTGGCGTTCGTTTGGATGCTCGCCTGCTGGTTGGGAGCCTTCGGGTCGACATATTCGACGGAAACCCGAAGTGTGAGAGAATCTCTGTACATGGGATTCCACGCACTGAGCGTCAAGCCGTTGTAGTCGTCAAGGTCATTAAAAAATGGGTAGCGTTCACCAGCTTCCCGACCTAACAGTCCCGGCGGTGTGAAGTCAGACGGCTTCTTCGCTATGCCGGGGGGTAATCTTTTCGATTTGCCGGGTGGGCCTGACGGTGGTCCAGAACTCGGCGGTGGTGTTGCAAGGGCTTGGTCAAACGGTTTGGATTGCATGGTCTGAAGAAGATTCTCGGCTTCTGCAACGGCCGCAATCATGGTTTGCGTTTCGAGCATGGTGGAAAACGACGAAACGATCGCGCGGTTAATCGTGAGCGTCAGCGTCGAGAGGAGCGTCAGAGCTCCGATGGCGAGAAGAGATTGTGAGCCGGACATAGCAGATTAGCAGCTTACAAGAGTCGTTAAAAAATAGAACAGCATCAAAATGAATGCCAAAAGGTAAGATTTCTTTTATTTTGACGCCAGCACCACGGTCACAATGCCTCAAGAGAAAGGGGATTGTCGGGAAAATCTCAAAGTGAGATGTCGGTGTGTCTCATCATGGTGATATCTATTATTTTGAGGTATCTACCAGCGCGATCTACGACGAAAGGTTGTTCTCGTGTCGAGGTTTATCGCACGCTTTGTGGATTGCTTCCAACAAGTCGTGGGGTGAGTAGGGTCGCAAGAGTGTGAGATGAACGCCTTCTTGCTGGAGATGGTTCTTCATCGTTGCATCGAAACAGTCGGCGACGCACACGAATTCCATCTGTGGTTTCAGGAGCCGCATCGCGTGAATTAATGCGATCCGGTCTGCAATGGGCCAGTCCACGTCGACAATAGCAGCGTCAAGAACCTCTTTGTGCTGGAGAAAGAGCAGGAAGGCTTTAGCACTGGACTCGGCCGCGTAGATAGTGAATCCATGTTCTTGCAGGAAGGATTCGATCAACGGTCTGAGAAGCTCCTCATCTTCAACGATGAGAATTGTACCATGAGTCTGCGTCCCTTCTTCTGAATGGTACGATGCTCTTGATGTTTGCATCTTTCGGGTCTTCTGGATAGCAAAACTCTTTACAAAGCAATCATCGCTATCGTTCGTACCATGAAAGAATCTCATAACTCCCCGTTGTTGGGAAGAACGGGGGCGACTCCACCATCAGACGTGTGTCGTACCGATAGTTTTTCTGAAATCCGTGGTTGATGACGGGGGGAGAGCCTGAGAACGTCCCAACGGGACCGCGCTGGTACTGGGTGATACCGCCGACGAGATGAATCGTTCCGCTGACCGGGCGCGTGTTATAGTTTTCCGCCTTTAACCCGCCAGAGAGTGAGAACAATGCAGCTTCGATCCGAACGCTAGAATTGTTGGCTGCGTTGTCGGTAATAATCACATCGTTCTGTGCGCAAATGCCGAGGAGGTCAGGGGAAGGCCCCACTTGAGGATTCCGTTTATAGACGATGTCATCATCGATGTACACATTTCCCTTCGCAAGCCCGGAGCTTCCCGTTGCTCCGATCGTCATCTTTCCTGCAACTGTTCCCTTCACCCGAATATTTCCATTCTCAACGAAGATCGTTCCATTCGGAGCGTAACTACCGATGGGATACGTCTGAGGAGAGCCCGAGCCTTCCTTGACAGTAATGGTACTATCGGCGTTGAAGATGATCTCTACATCTGTGCCTGAGATGTATTTCCCACCGGTTTGCGCTGCGACTTTCAGGGGATTCAGATCTGCGGGAAGGTTAATGCTCACCGGCGATTGATAACCGCCGTAGAATTTAGGTTGCGAGGAGGTAGGGCTTTTGAACAAGCCATTCTTTGAAGTAACCTTTCCGTAAAACACCGGGTTTCCAGAGACGTTCACACGTTGCTGCGTGTGGAAGGGTCCCCATACTGTGTCACCCGTGATCCAGTAGATAGAGCCCTCGATCGCGCTGAAGTAGGCAAACTTGGAAAACTTGCTCTGACCCCAGATGATGATGATCGTGTCGCGGACGCCATTGTAGAGGCTGGACACGCGAAGACGCACTCGCCCCCCTGATAAGGTGTCAGTTGCTACACTGGCGGTTCCTCCAGCGAAGGATAGACTGGGGACATTGGGACGAGCATTGGGGTTAATGTAGATGTCGTTACAATACATGTTTGCAACACTGATAGCAATGTTGTGCGCCGCAGTGCGGTTATAATATCCGAGGTAATTTTCATATGCCCGAGTGGATACGCGAGAGAGGTTTAACCCCATCATCAACATGGCGGTGCTGAACCCCATGACCATCAACAGTGCTGTGCGTCCCATCGATATCCTTTCTTGTTAACGATTCTTCAAGTTGCGGGCTGCTAAGCGGAGTTGCCGCCAGAATTGTTGAAAGTCCGCTCGGGCTGCTTGTTCTTGCATATAGAGTACTTGAAAAGGAGCAGGCGATTCAATGCCCAAGGTGATCTCCATCGTGTGGACTTCGCGGGGTTCGCTGATTGGAAAAGGCAACGTGTCATTTGCCGCGTTGAAGTAGCGAAAGCGAAACACCGTCACACCCATCTGCAACGGCTGAGGAGTCTGATTATTGACACGGCGGTAGAGGATTTTATCATTTGGATTAATAGTCGAAGCATCTGACCCGCCAAGATAGTAGTGGATCGAATCCTTTGTTCCATTATTGTCCACGTCTGTCCAGAAGCGGATCGCAGTGGAATCCGCAAGTCGGATGGAAAGGCTCGGGTCGGGGATTTGGGTATAATCCGCGCAATAGCCGATGCGTCGGAAATCGTGCTCGATCATGCCCACCAGGGCACTCATGTTCTCTTGAAGCGTCAGGTTGGAATTGTACAGCGCGCCGGTTTCGTTGGCCTGCATGTTGAGCCGGAGTGTAATCAACAGCAGCATACCCGCAATGATGGTCGAAGATACGATATCGAAGATTGTGCTGTGTCCCATGGCGATTACCTAAACCACCAGTAGCTAAAGATCGTGGAAACCTTAATGGTATCCTGTGTGGATTTTCCCGTTACGTAGACGTTCATCTTTTTGTGCCATGTTCGCGTAGTGGTGAAAACATCAGGGTTGGATGGATTGATATAGCCAACTTCACAACGGATTTTCAACGAATCAACGCCAGGAATATAGATCGTCTGAGGATTGGCGTTGAAAAAATGAAAGTCATCGAAATCGTCGAAATCCGGATAGACCTCACCAGTTTCTTTCCCCAACGTTGAGGAAAGTTGCGTAACGCTGGTGGCTACATCAGTTTCGCCCGTTGCGTCTGGGGCTGTGAACTCATCAAACGCCTTGCCCGTCGCTTCTTCGATCTTTCCCGTGGCGAGCGAAATCGCGTAAAGCCCAATTTCTGTCTGCTGGAGAATAACACCGTGCGTGAGTGAACTGCGGTTGATCCCAAGGACGGTTGTGCCTAACAGGATCAGCGCCCCGATGGTGAGGATAGTTTGGCCTGTGTTCATGGTGTACGGTCGTGAAGGAGTTTCTGCGCTCAGTCCTCAAAGGCCGTACCGGGCCTCTATATGTCTGATGTTTCGGGTGATTAATAAGGAATGCGAGGTACCGGAGGTGTGAGAAAACATCCCGGTGGGAGGAATCACCACAGAAACGGGTGGAGGAAAAACGAAGAGGAGACTACGACGGCTTCAGATTGTATTCTTTGATTTTGGTAAGAAGGAATCG
Source organism: Bacteroidota bacterium (assembly GCA_035574455.1). Lineage (GTDB taxonomy): Bacteria > Bacteroidota > Ignavibacteria > UBA10030 > UBA10030 > DATLYT01. The sequence goes on along the minus strand of DATLYT010000016.1, from coordinate 11,392 downwards.
ACGGTCGATTTGCAAAAGGGCGGCGGCTTTTGTCTTATTCCATTTTGCACGCTCAAGGGCGGCGAGGATCACGCTCCGCTCCACGTTCCTGAGGATCGAGCGCAAGCCACCCGAAGTGGGTTCCCCCACGAGGAGCTTCGTTCCAAGCTCGACGGAAGGGCCAAGAGGGAGTGCAATATGTTCAGGGGTAATGAATTTCCCTTGGGAAAGAACCACAGCGCGCTCAATCACATGTTCCAACTCGCGAACGTTGCCTGGCCAGGAATACTCCTGCAATACCTCCAGCGCCGGCCGGGTGACAACGAGCTCGCGCTTGCCGCCGTACTTTTTGAGAAAATGTTGAACGAGCGGAGGAATGTCCTCTTTTCGCGAGCGGAGGGGAGGTAATGCAATGTGTACCACTTGCAGGCGATAGTACAGGTCTTTTCGAAACCTGCCTGCCTTGACTTCTTCGGTAAGCGAGCGGTTTGTGGCGCAGATAAGGCGCACATCCGTCCGCAGCGAAGTTTTTCCCCCTACCCGCAGAAATTCTCCCTGTTCCAGCACTCGCAAGACCTTTGCCTGGAGTGCCGGACTCATTTCACCAATCTCATCGAAGAACAGTGTCCCGCCATCAGCCAGCTCGAATTGACCCCGACGCATCTGGTGCGCGCCGGTAAACGCGCCTTTCTCGTGCCCGAAGAGTTCACTTTCAAGAAGGCCTTCCGGAATTGCGGCACAATTGATTTTAATAAACGGCCGGGTATTACGCTGCGAGTGATACCAGAGAGCATTGGCAACCAATTCTTTTCCCGTTCCTGTTTCCCCTTCGATGAGTACGGTAGAATCTGTCGGAGCGACTTTGCCGATGAGTTTAAAGACCCTCTGCATCGTTTTACTGCGACTGACAAAAGCCGTCGGCTGAAACTCAGTGCTTTCTGCGCTTGCCAGGCGTTGACGCAGGATTTGGACTTCCGTGGAAAGTTTTTTGTGCTCGACAGCGCGCCGAACAACCGCCAGCAGTTCTTCAATGTCGAACGGCTTTGTCAGATAATCGAACGCGCCGATCTTCATCGCCTCGATGGCATGGTCGCTCGTTCCATGTGCCGTGAAGACGATCACCGGAAGTTGAGGGTACCGTTTTGCCGTCTGTTTGAGCACAGTCAGGCCGTCCATTTTCGGCATACGAATATCGAGCAGGACAACGTCGAATTCCCGCTGCCCCATGAGCTCGAGAGCCGAAAGGCCGTCAGCGGCTTCTTCGACGTGGAACCGCTCCTCCGTGAGAAGGTCACGGATGTTCATACGGCTTGCCGGCTCATCATCGACAACGAGGGCTCGGAAGGTGTCATTCATATGCGAGTGTACAGGATTAGGCAATCACTAAATCCCACCGGTCATTGTACCTGCGGTAATGTTCGCGCACCGGCATTCTTTCCACCAAAGCGGATAATAAACGTCGTGCCCGCACCCGGTCGGGTTTGATAATCTAATGTTCCCCCGTGGGCACGGATAATCTCATGGGCGATGGAAAGGCCTAAGCCGGTTCCAGCATCTTTTGTTGTGAAAAAAGGCTCAAACACCCTTTTGGCAACCGTAGGCTTCATGCCAATTCCGGTGTCTTCAAACGCGATCGTCAAGGCATCATTCGTTCGCTCGGTACGGAGCGTGAGGCGCCCTCCGTTCGGCATCGCTTCGAGGGCATTCGAGAGCAGATTCAGAAAAACCTTCTGCAGCTCCGTTTCATCGACGTTCCATATTGGGTCGTTGGCGTTAAACTGCGTCTTTACCCGTACGCGTCGCTTTCGAATCTCATTCTGGAAAAGACGTACAGACGTTCGAAGGGTATGATGGATATTCACCCGGCGCAGTTTGAGCGCATGTCCTCGCGAGAAGGTAAGAAGTTTTTGTACGGTCTTTTCCATCCGGTCAAGCTCCTGCACAACCATCGCCATCGATTCCACAGTGACAGGGTCGCGGGTTGAGCGTCGGTTTGATCGAGCACCCCTGCTGGCAGCACGCTGCCACAGTTGAACGCGGGTTTTGATCGCGGCAAGTGGAGTACGAATCTCGTGCGCGACGCCGGCAATCAGCTGGCCCAGCGAGGCGAGTTTCTCTTTTTGCTGCACCTCGCGCTCGAGGATCTCTTTTTCCTCCTGCTGAGTCCGGATGGTGTGCGACAACTCGTTGATCGCGCTGGAGATGTGCCCAAGTTCTGACCGCGCTTCAGGAAGTCGTGTGGAAAGGTTTCGTTTCATCGCCTGCAGGCCCTCTTGGATCGTCTTCACCTCTCGACGGAGGTTGATGACAATAAATGCAGCAAGAAGAATGCCAACGAGCGCCGTCAGTGGTAGAAAGAGTGTTAATGCCTCAGTCAGAGGCAGCGGCTGGGCGAATTCATCCAGAAGGTCGTCGACAGCCCACGCAACTCCGACAAGGTGATTGCGTGCATAGACTGGCGCGGTGACGATAAGAAAATGCACACCCTCGGATTCGAATTGACTCCACTGGCTTGTTTTTTCCTCAAGCGTTGTGGATATGAGGGCAGAAAGCATTCTCTGGTAGGGCCGCTCACGCACAGCAGTATTTTGAGGAGTTTGTGGTTCTACAGTAGCTACCGTACTGTTCCAGAGGCTGTGAAAGAAACCCGCCCCGGCGTCAGGGATTGCCGTTAACTCCTCGTGGGTAATCCGAAGAAGTAACTCTTTCAGTTCAATCCTATGCGCGAGGGAACTGTCAGCAAATTGCTCGGGGGCTATGAAATTGATGACGGAACCATAGCGCTTACCGAGATTTTCTGTGAGGGCGCTGAGCCGTTCGCGGTTGAGACGGATGATGGTATCTCGAGCGCCGCGTGTCATGGCAGAGATGGAAATGCCGGCGATCAGCACACTGACGCAAAGGACAATAACGACAATGATGACTTGGGCACGGAGAGAAATGTTTCTCATATCATCGGCCGGGCAGAGAATGCATGTAGCGAACTGTGCACTCAGGAATCAGACTGCACTGCATGGCAAGCAATATACCGCCCAATCGGCTGAAGGGCAAGGAAAGGAAGGTTGGGGAAAGACGGAACAGCAGTCAATCGGTCTGTGAACAGACAAAAGACCTGGATCGAAGATCCCCTTCATATTCCTTTTCTTCGAATGTGATTCAATGCATTTCCTTCTTAGGCAATTGGGTAACAGGGTTCTCGTGTGTGTTTCGGGATTGAGGTCAGCCTGCAGCTTCTGTCTTGTGCGGTACCTCTTTCGGAGGAGACGCATCAGCGTAGGAACGGAAGAAAGCGGAGTAAACGGCAGAGAACGGCGTTTTTTCGACGAGAAAGATCAACACAGAATTGAGAACAATGCTGAAGAGAACGACCGCGTACGTGGTGTTCTGGATGAATTCACCGCCCTCGATTCCGCGCTGGAGCGGAATGGAAGCTAACACCGCGGGCGCAAGACCTTTGGGAACCATCACGGCCATCAACCCCGCATCGGTGCGGCGGATATTCTTCTGCACTGACACGCGTACGACGGGAATGCGGAGAAGAAAAATCGAAAGCGCCAGCAGGAAACCGTAGTACACCGACCAGGGATCGTCGAGCTTGATCGAAAGGCCGACGTAGACGAAGAAGAACGTTTTGATCAGGAAAACCGCTTCAGCAAAAAAGACCTTTTCGGTTTCATTCAGAGCAATCGGCTCGCCAGGGACATACTTTTTGATGAGGGGGATGTAGAAAAGTTCGGTGTTCCCCAGCGCGAAGCCGAATGCGAGAGCGGCAATAGCGCCGCTGTAGCCGAGCATCTCCACGACGCCGTACAGAACAAAGACAAAAGCCGGCGTGGTGAAGATGGAGTATTGGAGCGTGCGAACACGGTGCAGTAATATGGACCATCCGAATGCTCCGACCATGCCAAGAATGGCCGCAAGCAAGAAGGAGGCGAAGATCTTTCCGATCATTGCCCCGACCTGAAAATCACCCGCTTTCAGCGTATGTGCTTCCAACAATCCGAGTGCGACGACGATGCAGAGCACGTCGGTCAAGACCGATTCGAGCACAAGAATAGTGCGTGCGCGCTCCTCCAGCTGAAGTTGCCGAACCAACGGCATCACCACAGCGGATGATGTGCCGCCTAAGATCGCGCCAAGCATGAGCGACAAGAGCCAATTGAGCGGCGTCGTCCAACGAACGATGATGCCGATGAGCACTGTCGTGGCAACGAAGCCAACGATGGTGAGTGCCGCCGTGCCGCGGAACGAACTACGGAGCACATCCGGCTGCAGACCGATACCGCCTTCGAACAGGATAATGACCAGCGCAACGGTAACGAAGACAGGGCCGACGGCGCCGAAATCAACCGGTAACACCACACGAAAGATCGGTCCTAACAGCAAGCCGACCAGAATGAGCATTAAGACGTCGGGGATTCTAGTGCGGCTGAAAATCCCGGAGAACCAGTGCGCTAAGAACACCAGAAGACCGACGAAAATGATAACCGGTGCAGTTTCCATAATGCTTAAATGACGTCAGCAATTCGGCGCAACGATCACAATGATACAAGGACGTGGATGGAGCAATGGCGCCAAAGCGTATGTTCGGAATAACGAAAAATAGAAACGTTGATGAGAAAAACAAGTAAGCGGAGACAGGAAAAAAATCTTGGAAATCTCTCAATTCTTCGTTAATTTGAGGCAGTTGAAACTAACGATTAACGAGGATAGGACGATATGCCCCAACATGCATCAGCAGCGAAGCGGATACGCAGTAGTGCCCGCCGACGCGCCCGCAACAAGGCGAATCTTTCAAGGATGAAAACGCTCATCAAGAAAGTCCGGAGCGCGAAAGATAAACAGACAGCGTCTGTTGCCCTGCGTGCTGCCGTGAAATTTTTAGATGAGATTGCTGCAAAAGGTATCATCCACCGGAACAAAGCCGCCAATCAGAAATCGAAGCTGACGCGGCTGGTGAACAAAATGGCGTAAACGACGTTACGCGTAAAAACAGAGAAGCCCGACCGAGGTCGGGCTTCTCTGTTTGTAGGAAGCTTCCAACTCACGACTGCTGCTTTTTCATCTCCTCAATCTCTGCAATTCGTTTCTCGTAGCGATCTTTCTCCTCCGGCCTTGTCGTGGCGAGTGTTTGGTACGCACGGATAGCGTCATCAAACCATCCCTGTTTGACATAAATCTCGGCCAACGTGGGCGTCACGAATCCGCCGCTTTCTCCTGTACTGCCTTCTGCAGTTCGAGAGGAAAGGTCGATCACCGGTGTCATCTTTGCCCCCTGGAGCTTCTGGGCAAGGTTCTCGATATCGTTGCCGGGGTTCTGGGGAGAGATGTTACCGCTTAAATAATCTTCCAGCGACAATGTGTTCTCAGTTCCCGCAAGCTCCTGCCGCATGCGCGCTTCAAACTGCTCGAACGTCTCCGCCTCCTGCATTTCTGGAGTTGTGGGGACTTCAGCAGTCGGTGTTTCCACGGTCGATGAAACTTCCACTTCAGGCGGTACTTCTTCAAACTGGTGTGGCGTCGGCTCAGCGATGGCAGGGGTTTCTCCCGCGTCTGCCATCGGCGCTTCTTCAGGCTTCACCTTCGCTCCCACACGCTTCACCGTTGTTGTTGGGCTGGCTTCGGGTTGCTGTGGAGCTTCCGTCGGCGGCATGGCAACGGGCGATTCGACAGGAACCGCATTTGCGGTTTCGGACACAAGCTTGGCAACGCTCTCCACACCGGGTAGCAAATCATGTACGAAAGCAAACTCGCCGTATGCTTCCGCTGGATTGTTCATCGCCAGGAGTACTTTACCTTTGATGAGACGTCCCGTTGTATAGAAGGGATGATGTTTCACACCCTCGTTGCACACACGGAGTGCGTCTTCCGTACGGCCGGCATCCAAATAGTAATGCGCAAGCTGGGCGAAAAGAGGCGAGCGGGGTTGTTTTTTGAGACGCTTTTCTAATGCTTTGATTGTGTCTTCGGTCGTAGCTGTCATGAGAGGATTAATGTTGTTTGAGTTTGCGCGCGACGATTGCATTCTTGATCGACAGCGCAGCAACAGCCGTGAAGCCAAAGAAGAACAGGAGCTGGAACGGTACGGCGGCGAGTTCCAGGTAGTATAATGAGGAAATCACACCAAACAAGCAATAGACCGCAAGCAGCAATTCCACGACCACCGTTCCGCTGACTTTAATGGGGACGTATTTCTTTTGTACCCAAGAATCGGTTTTTGCTTCGATACGGTACTTCGGCGTGCGGACAAACTCGCTTTTTCGGCGGAAGAGGGCTTCAAACACGGCGCGAGAATTGTTGACGGCAAAGCCCATACTCCCGGCCATAAATAACGGAAAGAGCAAGAGCCGTCGGCGCCAGTCCGGGTAGACGGCTTTTTGGGAAAAGAGGTAGAAAAGGAACGAGCCGATAAATGCCACCACAAAGACCGACAGAAGAGCGAAGTAAAGCTCATGTCCTCCTCGCTGCTTGATGAAAATGAGCGGAACGTTCAGAATGCCCGCCAGCAGGATGAAGGGGAAGACGATGTTATTCGTGAGATGGAACGTCGAATGGATTTTGACCCGCAGGGGCAACTTGGACTTCCAAACCTCCGGTAGAATCTTGCGCGCGGTCTCGATGGCGCCTTTTGTCCAGCGGAACTGCTGCGACTTGAGAGCATTCACCTCTGCCGGAAGTTCAGCGGGGGAGGTAACGTCGTTAAGGAACTTGAACTTCCAGCCTTTGAGCTGTGCGCGGTAGCTGAGGTCGAGATCCTCGGTCAAAGTATCGGAGTGCCAGCTGCCCGCGTCTTCGATACAGGTTTTACGCCAAACGCCGCCCGTGCCGTTGAAGTTAATGAAGTAGCCGACCTTGTTCCGGACGTTCTGTTCCATCACAAAGTGACCGTCAAGAGCCAGTGCCTGGGTCTTCGTCAGCAACGAGTAGTCGCTGTTGAGATGTTCCCATCGCGTTTGCACCAGACCGATGCGTTCGTCCTGGAAAAAGTACGGAAGCGTCTTCTGAAGAAATTCACGTCGAGGCACAAAGTCGGCATCGAAAATAGCGATGAACTCGCCGCGTGCGCGTTCAAGCCCGTACTGCAACGCCCCGGCCTTAAATCCGGCTCGACTTCCACGGCGTATGTGATGAATATCGTAGCCCAGCTCGCGGTAGCGCTGTACGGTTCGTGCAACTACATCGACCGTTTCATCGGTCGAATCGTCCAGCACCTGAATCTCTAACATCTCCTTTGGGTAGTCCAGACTGCACGTGGCGTCGATGAGCCGCTCGACAACGTACAACTCGTTGTAGATAGGGAGTTGGATCGTCACGACTGGCGTCCGGTTGAGCGGTGGATGCGCAGTCTCGCTACCGCGGTTTTTCAGATAATGATACACCATCACAAAACCGTGCATGCCGAACGCGAACAGAATCAGCAACGCGACGAAATAGAGATAGAGAACGACATCCGTGAGATACGGATTATCGACAAGCTCTTGACGGAAGAATGCGAGAATCATCATGGTAAGCTACCATCCTGAAACAGTTTCGTTAAGAATATCTTCTGTGAGTTTTCGTACCGCTTCTTTCAACCCCTCGTTGCGTTGTGTCTGTCCGCCGCCCGAGGGAAAATCACCCCAATTGCTGAATTCTTTCTCCCACACCGTTTTGCGCAGTTTGAGGTCTTGAAACGTCACCCGCACGTTCACCGTAAGCCGCCGTTGTGTTACCTGCTCGCCCGGTGCGACGACCACGGGAGCTTCTCTGACGGAGACAATCACCCCGCGCAAGAGAGCATCGGCGCTTGCCTGGTCAGCCATCTCGAGTGTGTTATCACTGCGAAACCGCTGCACAAGCTCGGTGGTGAATAGATCGCGCAACGTCGGGTCGCCGTACCCGCTCTGGTCATCCACAATGGGGATGGCGATAGTCTTCAAATGCGGCGGCACCGACGCACCAGAGAAGGAATAGTAACAGCCGATGAGCAACGTGCAGAGTACAGAAAGTAGCAAGGCTCCCTTGATTGCATCTGCTTGTCTGCCTGATGGAGTGTTTGCCCGTCTGCACGCCGCCCTCTCCATATTACACATCTAACCCGAACTCCTTAATTTTTCGGTACAGCGTCCTCTCGCTAATCTTGAGGTCCTGTGCCGCAAGCCGTCGGTTCCCGCGGTGTTTTTGAAGCGCCTTTTCAATCATCCGTCGCTCCATATCCTCCAGCGAGAGCGAGCCGTTGTCGCTGCTGCTTGGTTCTTCCAATACGCCTGCGGGTTGCTGCACGACGCGTCCGCTCGCAAGCATCTGTTTCAACGCGATGATATCAGATTTCAAATCGACCAGCGCACGGTAGATCAGCTCACGTTCGGCTTGCTCCACCGTCTTGTTCAGCGCGACCGGCAGATACCGTTCCGACCCGTACACCTGCGTTCGCTGCAAATACTTTGCTACGTCGTCGACGTTGACACGTTTTCCTTTTTCAAGGATGAGGATACTCTCGATGACGTTCTTCAGTTCGCGGACATTCCCCGGCCAGTCATAGTTCATCAGCAGATGGGTGGCGTCATCCGTGAAGCCGAGGAACTGGACGTTGTTTTTCGCCGAGAATTCTTTGATGAAGTGTTCGATCAGCAAAGGGATATCTTCGCGACGGTCTCGCAACGGCGGAATCCAGATGTTCACGGACCGCAGTCGAAAATAGAGATCCGGGCGAAACCGTTTTTGCTGAACTTCATATTCCAAATTCTTGTTCGTCGCCGCGATCGTCCGCACATTGGTTGTCCGAGGCACGGGCGAACCGATCCGCATGAACTCTCCGCTCTCAAGAACGCGCAGCAGCTTCACCTGCGTCGCCAGCGGCATCTCTCCGATTTCGTCTAAGAAGATCGTCCCGCCGTCCGCAATCTCGAAATACCCTTTGCGCGTTTCGACGGCACTGGTGAACGAACCCTTCTCGTGGCCGAACAGCTCGCTCTCCATCAACCCTTCCGGGATGGCGCCGCAGTTGACGGTGACGAGCGGTTTCTTCGCCCGCCCGCTCGCGGCGTGAAGGGCACGGGCGATAACCTCTTTTCCCACGCCGCTTTCACCGGTAATCAGCACCGTAATGTCAGTCGGCGCAACCTGCCGAATGACATCCACAATCTCCTGGATCTCGACCGACTTCCCAACGATCCCGTGCTGCTGTTGAAATGATTCACGATCCATGGACAAACCTCTTCACCACGCTCTCACCGCGAAACAACCATCGATTCTAAATTAAACTTGTTCTTTAGCTCTGCGCTAAACCGTTTTGCTTCCTCTTGTGTCGGGAATTCTCCCACCCACACTTTGTGAAGTTTCTTCCCATCTCGCACAATCGTGAAAATGTTGGAGACGTATCCCTCTCGCTCGAATCGTGTTTTTAGCTCCTCGGCATTTTGCAGCGTCGAGAATGCCCCTACCTGGACGGTAAACCGCGTTGCGTACTTCTCGACCGTGCCGGGGCGCCGAACGTTGGCCGGCGGCTCTTGAGCCTGCGCTGGGGTCCTTCGGGTTCGGACGGGGGGCTCATCGGCGGCATAGGCGGAGAAAGGATATTCCCGCTTCAGCTGGTCGAGTTTTTGGTCGGCGGTTTTGTACAGGCCGATGGAATAGTAATATTGGTAGAGCTTATAGAGCGCGTCGTCCGCCCACTCGCTTCGGGGAAAATTGTCCACGATGCTCTGATACATCTTGGCGGCTTCCATTCCATCCGTAGTCAGCACGGCTTGTAAGAACAACACGCCAGGGTGGTTCTGATAGTTGGTGATGAGCGTCGGAAGCTCCGCTTTGACGGCTTCTTCCTGACCCCGCTCGATCATCTCGAGACGGCGTTGAATGTCAGGTTCGTTTGTCTTATCCGACTGTGCTGCTGCCCCAATCGGGAGCAGGCACAGAACGAAACCACTCATCAAAATCTTTTTCATCGTTCCCATACAGATTTCCTCACGCGTTCGCGGCTAAGCGCCGTTCTTTCTTCCCGTCTGCGACGCCAAACAATGTAGCCGAGTTTGCCCGTTCGATCTTGATGTTGAAATAGTCACCCGGCTTCATCTCGCCTTTTGGGAAAACCACCATTTTGTTTGTATCCGTTCTACCACAGAAGTCTTCGTCCGATTTCTTGCTTGGGCCTTCCACCAGCACTTCCATCGTCTGCCCGATGTGTTGTTGGTTCCGCTTCCATGAAATCTCTCGTTGCAACTCGATGATCTCCGTCAGGCGCCGGACTTTTACCTCCTCCGGCACATCATCACCCATGTGCCAGGCCTTTGTATTCTCTCGCGGCGAATACTTGAAGGTAAACGCCCCATCGTATTGCACTTCTCGCATCAGGTCGAGTGTCATCCGATGGTCGTCTTCCGTTTCCGTCGGGAAGCCGGCAATGATGTCCGTGGAGAGACTGACTCCCGGAATGCGTCGTTTGATTTTTTCGACGAGCTTCAAGTAATGGTCGGCACTGTAGGTTCGGTTCATCAGCTGAAGAATCCGGTCGGAACCCGACTGCACCGGCAGATGGATATAGTTGCAGATGTTCTCATGCTCGGCAATCGTGTCGATGAGCTTGTCAGACATATCCTGTGGATGGGAGGTGGTGAAGCGAACACGCATCGAGCGGTCAACTCGTGCAACACTTGCCAGCAGGTCGGCGAAATCGAATTCTCCATCTCGATATGAATTCACATTCTGCCCGAGCAACGTCACTTCTTTGAATCCTTGTGCGGAGAGATGTTCAACTTCCTTGACGACGCTGTGGAGCGTTCGGCTTCTCTCACGTCCCCGGGTGAACGGCACCACGCAGAAGGTGCAGAACTTATCGCATCCGCGCATCACGGAAATCCACGCGCTGATGCCTTCGGTGCGCAAAGGTACGATGTCGTCGTAGTTTTCCACGCGGGAAAGTCGGACCGCGATTCCTTTTTCGCCCGCGAGCGCGTTGTCAACCAGTTCAGGAAGCTTTCGATACTCATCCGGTCCCACGACAAGGTCGACAGACGATTCCGACTGCAGCAGGTTCTTGCGCAGCCGCTCTGCCATACAGCCAAGCACACCAACGACCACCGCGGGATTCTCTTTTTTGTATCGCCAGAATTCTCCTAATCGGCCGTACACCCGCTCCTCGGCATTCTCCCGCACGGCGCAGGTGTTCACAAACACCACATCTGCTTCGGCGAGTATGTTCGTACGTCGGTAGCCAGCGCTGTGCATAATGCTCAGCACCACTTCGCTATCCGCGACGTTCATCTGGCAGCCGTAGGTTTCGATGTAGACCTTCCGCTGCTGCATCGTTTGAGGTTGAGGTTCCATGGGGGTAGCAAATGTAGTGAAATAATGGCAGATAATCAATTTTAACCGCTGAAATGAAAATCGATTTTGTCTTCAAGAAAAAGTTGAAGCATCGACTCCAAAGAGAAAG
>DATLYT010000015.1:0-6149 GCA_035574455.1 Bacteroidota bacterium | reverse complement strand
GCACGATCTGCGCGTTCTGTTGCGAAGCGATGAGCCGGAGAATGGGTTGCGTCCGTCGGTTGCGCGGTTATTCCGTTCTGTCGCTGCAGCCGTGGGGTCGCGTGCCGTAGGGATCCTTCTCACCGGCATGGGTAAGGACGGCGCGGCGGAGTTAAAGATGCTTCGGGACCTTGGCGCCGTGACGATTGCACAGGACAAAGACTCCGCCGTTGTGTGGGGAATGCCGGCTGAGGCAGATCGTCTTGGCGCGGCGCAACACCAGCTACCACCAGAGATGATCGCCCAAGCACTCGCCATGCTCACTCGTACACCGATGACCTAACTGAGGAGGAGGATTGTATGCCAACCAGAGTGGTTCCAAATCATACCGAAATTCTCATCGTTGAAGACAGCGCCACACAGCGTGAGCAGCTCCTTGATCTTCTTGGAGAGGCAGGCCACGTCGTCCGCGCTGCAGAGAATGGCCGTGTGGCGATTGAGCTTGCACGCCGGCATCCCCCGGGCTGTATCATCAGCGATATCGTGATGCCGGAAATGAACGGGTACGATCTCTGCCGCGCCGTGCGTGCCGATAAGCAGCTGAAAAATACGCCCATTATTCTGCTCACGTCGCTTTCCGATCCGCTCGATGTCATCGAGGCACTCCGATGTGGTGCGGATAACTTGATCCGTAAGCCGTACGATGCGAAACATCTTCTTCTGCTCATCCAAAATATTTTGGTCAATCGCCGCCTGCGATCGGAAGGGAAGATACAAATGGGGGTGGAGATTTATCTCGGTGGTGAAAAGCATTTCATTACATCCGACAGGCAACAGATTCTCGATCTCCTGATTTCCACCTATGAGCAGGCTGTCCAGTTATGCAGTGACCTTCAACGGCGTGAACAGGAACTTGACCGTGCCAACAAGGTTCTCAACGGAATTTATTCGATTGCGAAAGGCCTCAACCAGGCCCACACCGAACAGGATGTGCTCACAGTTGCCCTTGAGCGTGCGTTAGAGTTGCCGGATGTGCGTGCAGGTTGGATCTTTCTCCGGGACGGCAAAGGGGAATTTCGACTCGCTGCCACCCGCAACCTTCCCCCCGAGCTTGCCACACCGGGAGTGATGGAAGGGGACTGTCTCTGTCGGCGGAAAGTTCTGGCTGGCGAGATCACACATGCAGCGAATATTGAGGAATGTGAACGCTTACAAAAAGCATCTCCCAACCCGCTTGGCCTCAAGTCTCACGTCACCCTCCCCTTACGCTTTGAGAACAAGATTGTGGGTATTATGAATCTGGTAGGAACAGCCGATGTACTTTTCACAGAAAATTTCTTGCGCGTTCTCAACGGAATCGGCAACCAGATCGGTGTAGCAATCGAGCGATGCCGATTACACGAGCACCTGGAAGAATTAGTGCGGGAACGAACAGTCGAGCTACAAAAGGAAATTGAATCTCGACTTAAGGCGGAGAGGGAGAGACGCCAGATTGAACTCCAATTGATGCAGGCCCAGAAGATGGAAAGCATCGGCACCCTGGCCGGCGGTATCGCACACGACGTCAACAACGTGCTTGGCATTATTCTTGGTCATGCCTCCTTTCTTGGGCGTGCACCACAGAATCTAACCGCAATTCCCGCGAGCGTGGATGCAATCTACAAGGCCGTTGCCCGTGGGGCAGGCTTAGTCCGTCAACTCCTCACCTTCTCACGTAAGTCGGAACTCAGTCTCCAGCCTGTTCACGTCAACGAAGTCATCGAGGAACTCTCCCGCATGGTGACGGCGACATTTCCGAAGTCTGTTACGGTTGACCTCCATCTGCGTCATGATCTTCCGGCGATCAAAGCTGATTCAAACCAATTGTATCAGGCTTTACTCAATCTTGCCATCAATAGTCGTGATGCAATGTCTGAAGGAGGAACGCTCACCATCGCAACGGATCTTGTGGAAGGAGACATTGTTCGGGGTCGCTTTCAAGAGGCCTTGTACGACCGCTATATCCTGATCTCAGTCTCTGACACGGGGGAAGGAATGGATGAGGAAACCCAACGGCGTATTTTCGAGCCATTCTTTACCACTAAGGAGCCGGGAAAAGGAACAGGACTCGGTCTGTCTGTCGTCTATGGTGTGGTGATGGGACATGAAGGAAAGATCGACCTCAAGAGCGCGCGTGGACAAGGAACGACATTCACGTTGTATTTCCCTGTGAAGGAAACACCGGATACGGCGACGGCGCAGTTGGAGCGCAAGAAAGCCGGGACAGCGATCCCTGGAGGGCACGAAACGATCCTGGTGGTGGAAGATGAAGAGATGCTGAGAGAACTGGTTTCCGTGTTTCTGACGTCTAACGGCTATCGTGTCATCAGCGCGGAGGATGGCGTTATCGCCCTGGAACAGTACGAGGCCCACCGGGGTGACATCGCAGCAGTAGTGTGTGATATCGGTCTGCCACGACTTGATGGAATTGAACTGATCAAATCGTTGCACAAGCGCGATCCGGCTATCAAGTGCATCCTTGCCACCGGCTACCTCGATCAAAAATCCCGTGACAAGCTGAAATCGCTGGGCACGTATGAGTACATCCAGAAACCGTACCAGCCCGATGAGCTACTCTGGAAACTGCGCGCCCTGTTAGATGCGAAGCGATGAAAGGGAGACTTCTGAAAAATTCCAAGTCTCTTGTCATTCTGAGTCCGCCTCTGGCGGACGAAGAATCTCGTCGACGTATTTTTAGAGTCAAAAGGCAGATTCCCCGCTTGCCTGAGCGACGTTCCACGCAACCGCCCTGATGAGGTACCCGTACTCGTGGAGTTGTTCCCGAGAAACATGAGCGCTCGACGTAAGCAGGATTTCACCGCCGGAACAGAAATGCACAGCAGGTCGGCTGGGATGAGTTCTATTTTTCCACCGTGTGCGTCATCCTATCCCCGCTACTAACGGCAGTCACAACTCTTGTGGCTGCCGTTTTTATTTTGGAGTAGTGATTTCTCACCAAAGATTTTCCAAGAAAAAGCTTGTAATACATAGAAGCTCTATGTATACTGCTTCCCGACGTTTATCATCTTCGCGACGGTGCGACAATGGAATTCAACAAGGACCTGATAGCTGCATCCTCAACCCCTATCATTCTGGCGATCCTGGCAGAGGGAGATAGCTACGGTTACGCCATTATCAAACGAGTGCAAGAATTGTCCGGAGGGCACATGGAATGGACCGACGGTATGCTGTACCCCGTCCTCCATCGGCTGGAGCGGCTTGGCTACATCAAAGCGCGGTGGGAAGAGGCGGAGAACGGCCGCAGTCGGAAGTACTACCGGATCACTGCTCGAGGGAGGGAACAGCTCGCCGAGGAGCGCAAACAGTGGCAAACGGTGGACGCAACGCTACGGGGGATATGGAAGTCGATCTCAGCGGCCATTAGTGAATGGGACACCGGAAAGGCGGATCGATTATCACTCCGAGTTTTTTCGGCTTTTCCCGGATTTCTTGACGCAAGAAGTATCCAACTCACTTTCTAAGCACTCTTAAAGGCAGCTTGAATATGACATCACCGGGAACCGACACATCACTCGAAGACCAAATTGACCAATGGCGGAGCTACCTTCTTCGACGGCAGGCAATCCGCTCCGTCGACGTAAAGGAATTAGAAGATCACTTGCGCGAACAGGTTGCGGCTCTGGTCAAAGCCGGACTCTCCTCCGATGAAGCATTTCTTGTTGCCGTAAAACGCATGGGCGCTCTCGACGCCCTCTCGCGGGAGTTCGCTCGCGAACACTCGGAGCGTCTCTGGAAACAACTCGTCGTTCTCCCTTCGGATGTCGAGGAGCTGGGAGTGCGGGCACGATCGGACGCCTTCGTTGCCTTTCTTCTTGCTGTGACGGCGGCGATTCTCGTCAAGTTACCGGAGCTTTTTGGAATGCGGATAGGGGAGGACGACGGTTTCTACGCGCGCAATGCGAGTCTCTTTGTGCTACCGCTCCTAACGGGCTATTTCGTGTGGAAGCGACAGATTGGTCTTGGCACAATACGCTGGCTGGGTGTCGTGTTCGTAGCAGCGGGTGTGGTTGTAAATATCTACCCCTTCCCTTTAAACAGCAATACCGAGGTCCTCTCGGCGCTGCATCTGCCGATTGCACTCTGGCTAGCTGTAGGGATCGCATACGCGGGTACCCGTTGGAATGAGGTTGCAGGGCGGATGGATTTTATTCGCTTCTCCGGCGAGCTGTTCATTTATTACGTGCTAATCGCGCTTGGAGGTGGAGTCCTCACTGGGTTTCTGGTGATGATGTTTGAGATGATCGGGATGAACGCGGAGTGGTTTATCCAGTCGTGGCTGATTCCCTGCGGGGCTGCCGGAGCCGTATTGGTCGCTTCCTGGATGGTGGAGGCAAAGCAGAGCGTGATCGAAAACATGGCGCCCGTGTTGACGCGTCTCTTCACTCCCATGTTTGCCATTCTGCTGGTCACGTTCTTAGCGACATTGCTTTTGACCGGGCGTGGGGTCAACATCGAACGGGAAGTGCTGATCGCGTTCGACCTTTTGCTCATCGTCGTTTTAGGTCTGCTGCTGTACTCGATTTCTGCCCGTGAGGCCCATTTGTCGCCCGGAATCTTTGACGGCATGCAGGTCGTGCTGGTGGTCAGTGCCCTGTTGGCCGACGCAGTGGCGCTGTGGGCTATCTCCGCGCGCATCACCGAGTTCGGCTTTACGCCCAATCGCGTCGCCGCTCTTGGGGTGAACATCATTCTGCTGATAAATCTTGCCTGGTCTGCCGTTCTGTACATCCGTTATCTGAGAGGCCGTGGACCGTTCACCGACCTTGAGCGGTGGCAGACGAACTACCTGCCCGTGTACGCCGTCTGGGCGGCGGTCGTTGTGGCCGTCTTTCCGGTTGTGTTCGGATACAGGTGAGTGGAAGAGGACTACGTTACAAAATCCGGCCGGTCTTTGAGTAAAGGTTCTGAGACCGGCAGGAGCTCTCCGGTGAGAATATTCTCCACGCGGGAGGCGTCGTTGAACCAGCTCGGCGGCGGTGTGTGGCCCCAGAAGGTCGCGCGTCGCGGGTCATTAATACTCCACTTGATCGGTTTCCAGTCGGGGTCGGGGATAATGTAATCGCTCGTGTACAGCTCGATCCGGTTGCCGTCCGGGTCGCGTAAGTACAGAAAAAACGCGTTGCTCAATCCATGTCGCCCCGGTCCCCGCTCGATGTTCTGCACCGCTCCCGCCGCCGCAAGAATATCGCACGCCTTCAGCACGCTCAGCTGGTCACTTACCCAAAACCCGCCATGGTGTACTCGAGGACCAATCCCGTTCATCAACGCAATGTCGTGTACATCCTGCTTGCGGTGTAGCCAGGCAGCCCAAAGCCGCTCGGGTTGAGTGTCGGTGACCGTGTACTCCGAGCAGGAGAAGCCTAACTTCTGCGTGAACCAGTCGTACGCTTTTTGTACATCCGGCACCTGGCAATTGAAATGGTCGAGCCGCATGATTTGCGCGCCGCGGTAGAGGTCGAACCGCTGCAGCATCCGCTCGCGCTGGACGATCTGGTGAAAGAACTCAACCGGCAGTCCCGAGGGATCCTGCACGCGCACGGCTTTGCCCTGTCCCTGCTCAAAGCCTTCGTCCATCCATTTGACCGCGCAGCCGTGTTGCTCGTAGAGCGCTGCAATCCGGCTTAAGTCCTCCGCATCGGCAACGCGGAAGGCGATATGGCCTACGCCGGGCGAGGGGGCTTTCCGGAGGATGAGGCTGTAGAGATCGCGCTCCTCGTATCCGCCTAAGTAGATGCGCTGTCCATCTCGCGCCGTCTCAATAAAACCGAGGAGGTCAACATAGAATGCGCGCGCCCGTTCAAGGTCGGTGACCCGAAACTCCAGATGCGCTGCTCGTGTGATTGAAAAGGACATAGGTTTCCTTTTTTGTGCAATAGTGAAGCCTTTTTATTCCCACGGCCTTTAGGCTTGCCACGACCTTAAGGTCGTGGCAATGATTTAAGGAAAGAAGGAAAGGGTTTTAACCCTCATCTCTGAATCCATACTTTTGAAGGAACTCTCTGTATTCCTCACCAAAAGTCTTCTTGCTGTGATGTTCTTCCTGGTTCAAGATATATCTCCGCACTTCTTCAACTGCAGATTCACTGACAGACACTGCGAAGTACTCATCC
>DATLYT010000014.1:0-8307 GCA_035574455.1 Bacteroidota bacterium | reverse complement strand
GTCTTTTTGAACGGCGTCCCAATGTAGTACGCATTCTCGTCTTCATAAATGTTGACCAGCGTAAAGGCTCGGAAGTCGATTGGGTCCGGGCACGCCGCCCAGGCACCGTTGAACTCATCGGGATAAAACACCTGCACGGCCAGCGCCTCCCATCCGCCCGTCGAACCGCCGTAGGTGAACCGCGCCCAACCCTGACCGATCCCGCGAAACTTCTGCTCCACGTACGGAATCAGCTCGTACATAATCGCATCGCCGTAAGGACCAAGGTTGGCGGAGTTGACGGCGTAGGAGTCGTCGTAGTACGGGTTGGCGTGCTGCACTTCCATCACGATGAAGCGTGGGAAGTTCGGGCTTGTCCAATCCTTATAAAGCTTGTACGCATATTCCTGTTGAATGCGGTTGTAGCCATGGATTCGGAACCGCTCGCTGTAGTCTGGCTTCAGGTTGGTGTCGGGTGGAGTCTCTCGGAAGCCGCCGAATGTTGGCGAGAAATGGCCATGGAAGACCGCAAGCGGATATCGGGCATTCGGATGTTCCTCCCACCCCCACGGCAGTAACACGTTTGCACCAAGATAAAAATCCCTCCCCCAGAATTTCGAAAGTCGCTCGCTGCGCATCTTCACATGCTTGATGTACTTCGTGTCCTTTGGCGGTTCGATGGGAGGAATTTCTTGGTCGAGTACGATGGAGATGGTTCCAGACTTCGTCGGGTCGAGGGTTACTTTCTTCGGCTTGCTGTAAATGTTGCCGGGAGCGCGGTTCCATTGCTGACCCTCTCCACGGTCCATCGGGAGCTTCACCGTGTGGCCGTCGGATCGCTTAAACGTCTCGTACTTATGGAGCAACCCCTGCACCCAATATTCGCCGCGCGGTATGTCGCTGAGACTCGCCCGCGGGTAGCCGAACGCCTTGCTATCCACTATTCTCGTTTGTCTCGCCTTCCACCCATCGACGTTGATCCCGAACGCCTGCTGTGATTTAGGGCCGTCGTTAAGCTGGAAGCGCGGCTCGGCGGTGCTGTCCGTTGAGATCAGCACGAGGAGTCTGCCATCGAAAGGACCGCCGCGTTCGTGCGGGAAGGTGAGAGAAAATCGGCTCTGCGCACTGGCGACTGTAGAGAGAAAGAGGAGCAAGAAGAAGGTGTGTTTCATGGTGATCCTCCTGATTTAGGGTTGTGGCCAATGTAGATGAATTCAGCGCTGTTTTCAAGCGGGCGAATCGGTTTTCCCAAAAACAGGAATCGGTGCTGAATACGGGAAGTGGGATGGGAATCAATCGCTTCAACGAAGCTCATTTTTCGAGCTGTTACGGATGGCACGTTACTTGTCCTTCATGGAGGAGAAAGGATACGGTGAATCATGGATGGTCTGCGAGAGAGGTCGCGTCAAATCCAATGCGACCATGAGTGCCGGTACGACTGCGCGTTGCTGACCGAAGCGTTGCGGCGCGAGTCCGAGATGGGCAAGTTTTACGACCAAATCCTCCAACAATGCGACGAGCCCGACGTTCGTGCGTTCATTGCCGAGCTGATGGAAAAACGTCGTTCGTGCATCAATCAGATTGTGGAGCAGATCAACCGCCTCTATTCTTCCTTCGACCCCGCTGGTGTGTGAGGCGTGATGCGAAGACTGCCGATGCCTCGCCACGTTGAACATACCATCCGACTTCGCTCCGGAAACCAGATGATTGCAGAAGGAGCGATTCGCGCCGGTTGCCGATTCTTTGCCGGTTACCCCATCACGCCCGCAACCGGTATTTTTAAATCGATGGTGGATGAATTACCCGCACACGGCGGACTTGCTCTGAGCGCGCCGGATGAGATTTCCGCCATCGCGTATTGCATCGGTGCGTCGATGCGGGGCTACAAGGCAATGACGGCAACGTCGGGTCCAGGCTGGGCGTTGATGACGGAATCGGTGCAGTATGCGTTGATGACCGAGACTCCGCTCGTTGTCGCCCTCGTGCAGAGACTTGGCCCGAGTACAGGCGGAGCGACGCAAGGCGGGCAGGGTGATGTGTTACTGGCGGAGTTCTGCACGTCGGGCGGATACACGATTCCTATTCTCTGTCCCACCAACGCGCGCGAATGCTATGAGCTCACGGTTCTTGCCTTTACCTGGTCTGAACTCCTCCGCATGCCGGTGATTGTGCTGAGCGACAAAGAAGTTGGCATGACGATCGAAAGCGTCGACTACTCCACACTACCGGAAATAACCTCGCAGGAACGGTTAACGAATTTTGCTTTCCGCACGCACGGTGAGCACAACAAACATCAACGGTGGGGGACGTACTATTTTGACGCGGGACATGAGATCCCTGTCTTTACGCCCGTTGGTGGAGAGCGGAAGGTTACAGCCACTGGCTCGGCACATGATAAGCAGGGGAGACTTCAGAAGAACTCGCCGGAGACGATTGAGGTGCTCAAACATCTTGAGGATAAAATCCGATGGCGGGCGGGGGATTTGGCGCTTGTGCATGCTGACCTCCAACCAAATGCAAACACGCTTGTGATCAGCTACGGGATTACGAGCCGTGCCGCGCAAGACGCGGTACGCGAAGCGCGTCGTCAAGGCCAGAAGGTTTCGTACTTGAGTATCCTCTCACTCTTCCCTGTGCCCGTCAAGAAATTGAAAAAAGCCCTGCAGAAGGTGAAGCGTGTTATTGTGGCAGAAGAAAACCTGAACGGCCTGTACCGTTCCGTTCTCGAACGACATCTCAACGGACGGACGGTAGTAGGCGTCAATGCCATCGGTGCGATGATTACTCCGCAACAGATTGTGAAAGCCATTCAATCGCCATGATGACGCCGGACATTCAAGCGGAAGACAGACAGCAGGCGAGGCGAGAGTCCTATCTCGTCGAGAATCCTCGTTTTCCTTTTTGTAAAGGTTGCAGTCACACCAATGTCCTCCGCAAGTTAAACGAAGCTCTTGTCGCTCTCCAGTTACCTCCCCAGGATGTTGCCCTCGTTACCGATATCGGATGCATTGGCCTGGCGGATGCGTTGTTTGCCGAGGTACATACCGTTCACACCACGCACGGCAGGTCAACCGCTTTTGCTACGGGCATTGCACTCGCGGATTCCGTCCTTGCCAAAGGGAAGCTCAAAACCGTTGTTTTGATAGGCGATGGTGGTGCAATGATTGGACTGCAACATCTCGTCCAAGCAGCGATGCTGAATGTTGATGTCACGGTGCTGATCTGCAACAACTTTGTCTACGGGATGACAGGCGGACAGGGGTCGGGATTGACGCCGGAGTGCTTCATGACGGCAACGACGCCGGCAGGAAACATTGTTCCGCCGGTAGATTTGTGCGAAATCCTCAAGAACAGTCATGCCCCGTTTGTGGCGAGGGTCTCTGCGCTTGATCCATCCCTCTCCGACACACTTCGCCAGGCGATCGAGTTCAAAGGCTTTGCAGCCGTCGAGATTCTGGAGCTTTGTACCGAGTATGCCGTTCCGATGAATGAACTGACGGGGAAAAAGCTCATCGACGTGGCGGAGCGGAATGGCTGGAAGTTGGGACAGATTGCAGCATCGAACGAGCGGCTGACGTTTGCCGAACGCGTCGCTCTCCTTCAGCAGAAGCCTCAGAAGCCAGAAAAGGTCAAGGCGGAGAGCGTCGTGATGTCCAAGAAGACTTTGCTCAAAAAGCCGGTGAGCATTATTCTGGCAGGCAGTGCGGGTGAGCGTGTGCAGTCTGCCGCCACTACCCTCTGCCTGGCTGCGATCCGTGCTGGCCTACACGTGACTCAGAAAAACGACAATCCGGTTACACAAGGTTCGGGTTTTTCGTTGTCGGAGATTTGGCTGAGTCCGAAGCCGATCGGCTATACCGGCATCGAGCAGCCGGATTTTGTGGTGGTGACGTCTGAAGACGGCCTGCGCGAACTCAAAAGCCAGGGCGTGTTCGAGCGGGTCGGAGTCTCGTCGGTCATCTATTTGGATGAATCGCTCGTATGGCCTGAACGTCCTCAGGAGGCTCGCGTGCTGCCGTTCAGAAAGACGTTCGGCCCTTCTCTCGCTGCTGTCGGCGCGCTTTCCTTTGTGGCGAAGCATCACAATCTTCTCGAGACTTCCATCATACAGACGACGCTTGATACACGGTTGGGCGAACAAGCACCACAGCTTTCTTCGAAGCTTTCCCTCCTTGAGCAATCAATTCGCTTTCCAGACTAATCCTTTCTGTTGTGTTCCTTTCTTGGTGTTGATGACGAGAGGAAGAGAACGAGTCCGACCAACCCCACTGCCGCTGAAGCTTGCAGTGTAAGCGAAGGGGAGATCTGCCAGAGAAACCCTCCCAAGATTCCTGCTGGCACCATGAGCAAGTTACGGATCGTGTAGTAGACTCCGACAGCCCTCCCGCGCTGCTGCGGGTCGGAGAGGTCAACGATGAGTGCTTTGCGGGCGGGCTCTCCGAATTCCTTCAAGCCGCCTATGACGAACGCTCCGACCAACAACGGTAGGGATGTTGCTTGTTGTACCGCGAATGGAAAGAGGGCAAAGAACAAGAAGGTGAGCGCGATCAACGGCCTGCGTCCGGTGAGGTCGGCCAGCTTTCCAGAGGGCAGGTACATCGCAATGGCGATGCCTTGTTGGAGGGCATACAGCAATCCATAGGTAGCGGGGTTAAAGCCGAGGATGTCAATGACATACAGAACGATGAACGTAAGCGAGATCCCTTCGCCGACGCGGACGAAACATTCGGCGAGAAGGAGTCTTTTTTGCTCTACAGGCATCTGGCGATAGATTTCTTTCATCGAGGCAGGCCGGTAGGGAGTTGTGTGGGGTGCGTTCTGTCGGAATCGGCGTCGCTGTGCGATGAGAACAAGGAGGGTCAGGAGAACCGAAACGCCAAACGCGACACGCAGGCCCGCAAGTATGCCCAACGATGCAATCAGTACACCGCCGACGGGGGCACCGAGGACGCGCGGAAGCCTGACAAGGATGGATTGGACGCTGAATGCGATGGATCGTTTCCCCTCGGGTAACGAATCACCAATGATCGCAAACGTTACCGGGAACGCTCCGGCTTTCCATCCCATAACAAAGAACAGTCCCACAAACACCACGGCCCAATGGAAGGAAAGGACGTAGACCGTGTATCCGATCAAGGCGATGGAGGTGAAAATGATAAGCGCCCTGTTCCTTCCGAATCGGTCGTTTGCCCAACCGCCCGGGTATTGGTACAAACCGTCGAGGAGATCCTTACAGGATGCAAACGCGCCGACGACGATGCTGCTTGCTCCGAGCATGGTTAGGTATTTGGGGAGGTAGGCTTGCCAGAGCTCCTCACCTAAGCTCAGAGCGAATGTCGTCAGCGAGAGCATAGCAACGTCGCCCGTCATGCCCAGGGAGGAGCGGAGGGACGGAAGGAATTGTCGGTTATTCGATGTCATTTTAGACTATGGTGCATCAAAGTGAGAAAGCCCGACGAACGTCGGGCTTTCTCCAGAGGGAAAACTGATTCGGAAAAAGCTCTACTTCATCTTTCCTTCCGTATCGTACACTTCCACAGGTCCGTATTTTTCCAACACGGATTTGATCTTGCCACCGTCGCCTACAGCAACCACCTGCATTGCTTCGGGATTGAGGTACTTAGTGGCGACGCGCTTCACATCTGCGGCTGTCACAGCCATCAGTTTTGCCGGATAGGTGTCCCAATAGTCCGCGGGGAGTCGAAACGTTTTTTGTGTGACGGCGTAGGAAAGAAGCTGTGTCGGCTGTTCGAGCGAGAGCGCGAAGTTTGCGACGAGTGCGCGTTTCGTCTCATCAAGCTCAGCCTCCGGAACATCTTCCGTCCGGATGCGATTGATTTCGTAGAGCAGCTCTTTCATCGCTCCGTCCGTCACGTCCGTGCGGAAGTCACCGCTGGCACTCCACGGACCGGGATACTTTCCGGAACTGATTCCACTGTAGACACCATACGTGTATCCTTTCTCCTCCCGCAAGTTAATAAACAATCGAGCGGCAGGACCTCCCCCGATAATGCGATTCATCACAGTAACCGGAATGTAGTCCGGGCTGACCCTATCGATGGCGATGTTGCCCAGGGTGAGCGTCGTCTGGACGGAATTTGGCCTGTCCACGAGGTAGATTTTCTTTGTCGTGGTTGGGGATGGATTGGGCGGAAGCGTCTCTTTCAAGTCCGTTTTTTTCCAGCCGGCAAACCATTTTTTGAGTTTGGGAATCAGTTCGTTCGCGTTGACGTCTCCAGCAATGCCTAAGATCGAACCCTGCGGGACGTATCGTTCGGCATGCCACTTCGCGAGAGTTTCCGTGGAGAGGGAATTGATCGATTCTTCAGTCGCCGCTACGACAGAGGCAGGATGGTTGCCATACACGGCTTTACTGAATCGCTCGTTGGCAAGGAAGGAAGGCTGCGTGCGCTGTTGTTTGAGCAGGACCTTCTGGCGTGCCTTGTATTTTTCGAGTTCGTCGGCAGGGAAGGTGGGGTTGAGCAGGACATCTACCATCAGGGCAAACCATTCGTCCAGATTGTCGCTCAGCCCCGATGCATTGATGACGGTTGTCGTTGCTCCAAAGCCGGTGAAGGCGTTCAGCGTTGCACCCAGCCGATCGACATCCTCCGCGATTTGACGGCTGTTGCGCGTCTTCGTCCCTTCCCGAATGAGCGTTGCGGCGGCGCTCGCTAAGCCCGGCATGTTCGAAGGCTCGTACAGCGCTCCTGCTGTTGTGAGATCCAACCGAACATTGACGGTCGGAAACCGATGGTCTTCCAGGATAAGCACGGTGAGACCGTTGTCGAGCGTTACTTCTTTGGGCTTCGGAAGTTTTACCCTCAGTATCTCTTTAGAGACCGGCGCTTTGTTTTTGCGTTCAACTTTGCTGACGGAAACGGCTTTCTCTTGTCCCGGTTGAGCCTGAACAATGCCAGAGCACAGCACGGCCAGGATCAACAAGGGGAAGACGATGGAAAAGCGAGATAATGTCGTTTTCATGGCTATTCTCCTTGTCCTCAGTTATTTGCCTGGTTGTGCTTGTGGTGGCTCTTTGGGCTTCGGCACCGTCGTGATGACTGTGCGATTCGCTTCTCTAAAATATGTTCGAGCGACGCGTTGGATATCGTCTTTTGTGACTTTGGCATACTTGTCCTCAATCGTGTTGATCAATCCCGGATCATTGTAATAGACGGCGTATTGACTGATGAGGATGGAACGGAACAACGTGCTCTGCAATTGCTGTGCACGTTGACGACGGAGCGATGAAGCGACCTTCTCAATCTCCCAATCGGCAACAGGCTCGCTCTTCAGTTTCTCGAGTTCTTCATACACCAGCGATTCAACCTCTTTGAAATCCTTCCCCGGTCGGACGTTCACAACAATGTTGAACAACGACGGCCCCCGACGCTCCTGCGCTCCTCCGAACACACTGACGGCAACTTCCTTCTCCTTCACCAGTTTTTGGTACAGGCGGGAAGACTGTCCGGACGCAAGCACATTGCCCAACAAGCTCAATGCGTACCAATCGGCAGTATTGCCTGCAGGGATTTTATGGACGATGTCGATGCGGGGTGTCTGCGCGAACGCGTCTTCGATAGTTTTCCGACGCTCCGCGGTTTGTTCGGGTTCCGTCATATCCACCACGGGCGGCGGCGGTTGCGAGGGAATGCCTTCGAAGTATTTCTTCACTTTGGCGAGCGCCTCATCGGTTTTGAAATCACCCACTAATGCCAGAACGGCGTTATTCGGCGCATAGTACATTTTAAAAAACTCGGATACGTCTTGCACCGTGGCGGCGTTCAGGTCTTCCATCGAGCCGATAGTCGAGTGTTTATACGCGAAGTTGTCGTAGGCGGTCTCGAGGAGTACTTCGAATGTCTTCCCATACGGCTGGTTGTCCACGCCGAGGCGACGCTCTTCCTGCACGGCATTCCGCTGGTTGTCGAGATTCGCCTGGTCGATGACGAGCGACTTCATCCGGTCGGCTTCCAGGAAGAGGCCGAGGTCGAGTTGATTCGCGGGGAATGTCTCGAAGTAATTCGTCCTGTCCGCGTTCGTCGTGCCGTTCATGCTCCCGCCGTTATTGAAAACAAGGATGAAGTGTTCACCCTTGCCAACATTTTCGGACCCTTGGAACATCATGTGCTCGAACAAATGGGCGAAGCCGGTTCGTCCCGGCCGTTCGTCCCGAGAGCCGACGTTGTACGTCACGCAGATCGAGTACGTCGGTGCCGAGTGGTCTTCGGAGAGGATTACTCGTAGACCGTTCTTCAGCGTGAACTCTTTGAACGGGATGGTAATCTTTTTGGCCTTGGCGGCTTTTGCCGCTTGTGCGCTCGCCGG
>DATLYT010000013.1:0-21005 GCA_035574455.1 Bacteroidota bacterium | reverse complement strand
CGTTACAGCATTCCCGTCGAGCGAGCTGGTTCCACGCGCACTCTACAGTATTGGCGATTCGCATTACAACCTTCAGCAATACGCCGAAGCGGAGAAAGCGTACCGGCAGGTGATCGACCGATTTCCGCAAAGTCCCCTTGTTGCTGACGCGCTGAGCGGCATTCAGTACTGCCTCCTTGCTCAAGGTAAACAACAGGAGGCGGTACAGGTTATCGATCAGTATATCGAGGCAAACCCGGGCACCGGTATTGTAGAGGAACTCCAGCTCAAGAAGGCCGACCTGCTGTATAACCAGAAGCAGTACGCTGCCGCGGTGAACGAGTTCCAAGCCTTTGTCAGTAAGTATCCAAATTCCCCACATGTTGCTACTGCGCTGTTTTGGAGCGCAAAGAGTCTTATCGCACTGAATCGTTTGTCTGAGGCGGCATCGACGTTTGAACGAGCCGCGGGGGCATCGGGCGCAACTGCCCAGCTCGCTGCGAACGCGTTGCTCGAAGCCGGGCGGGTGTATTTCCAGCAGAAACAATACGACCAGGCGTTACGATTGTTTTCGAACCTCGAATCGAAGTACCCGACGACCGATGCCGCGGCCGAAGCGTCGTACATGAAGGGTCGGGTGTTCTGGGAGAACGGTGATCTCCAAGAAGCGAAGAACCAGTTTGAGTTTGTCATTCAAAAACATCCGGCCTCGGATGCTGCCGCACGGTCGAAAGTGTCGCTGGCGCAGATGTCGCTAAAAGCAGGCGACGTTGCGAAGGCGCAAACGTATGCCCAGGAGGTTGCAACATCCCGTAACGATGTTCTGGGTGCGGAGGCGCAATATCTCATCGCTTCGATCTTCGCTGAACGCAAAGAGTGGCAGAATGCCGTCACCGCGTATTTGCGGGTACGGTATGTCTTCCCGTCGTTTGAGGAGTGGGTGACGAAAGCCTACCTTGGCCTCGGTATCGCGTATGAGAATCTCAAAGATATTCCCAAAGCGAGGGAGGCGTACCAAAACGCCGTGAAATTGAAAAAAGACGAGCAATCGGTTGCTGAAGCCCAACGTCGACTGAACGAGCTGGAGCGACGGTAGATGCGGTTAGGATTCCGATATACGGTGTTGATTCTTCTCTTTACCGTCGGGATAGCCCGCTCGCAAGAAAAGACCGGCACGGAGAAAAAAGAGCCGGAAGCGCGGCGGGTCGAACTGCCGGCGGAACAAAATCCCACGCTTCCAAAGATTGAGCTGCCGGAATTTGTGATTACCGGCATCGCGCAGTTGAGTATTCCTGACGTCCAGAAGAACGGAGTAGAAGAGCGATCATTCCTTGCCAACCTTTCGGCATACGGCGCAACGGTCGGCGCACGAGAACGGGAGACTATCGAACTCGAGAATCGGCAAAAAGAGTTTCTTGCGATGCAACAGTCTCCTGTGTTGAACGGGCAGTTGCGTGCAAGCCTGGGCAATTATTTTACGCCGCGGGTCCATATCTGGCTTGGGACACTAACACCGGAGTATGATTATCAAGGAGAAGCAAGCTATCATCGTACCAAAGGGTATGCGGCGAATACGGATCGTTCCGGCGGGTCGGCGAGCGTGAAAGGCGGCATCACGTTTATGGCTGGTGCACTGCAGGGTGGACGGCTTGGCGGCGATGCAGCGTGGTCGACAGAGAACTATCGATTTTTTGGTTCAACGACTCCCACGGCTCGTCGCACACACACCAACGCGCTCTTTGGAGCGTCGATCACCTCGTCTTCAACGAGTCGTGTCTACTGGAACGCGACGCTTGGCTACCGATACGATACGGTAGATGATAACGGGATCGGGACGCAGCAGCACCGTGCGAGTGCGCAGGGAGTTGTCGATGTTCCCCTCGACCCAGTCGCTCTCAGAGGGTTCTTGGGCTACCGCAATGCTTCGCTCTCGGGCACACTCACCGAAAGCCTTTCTCTGTTTGATGTTGGGCTGGGGACCTCCAGATACTGGTTGAATAAATTTTTCGTTCAAGGTTCTGCACGCCTCTTTGTTGCAAAGGGGATGCTGAATCAAGGTTTTACGCGCATCTATCCAGACGTTTCGGTTGGCTATTTGCTCGAGAACATGCACCTGATCTCGCTGACCTATACCGGGGCTCTGGAGTTTCTTGATCTTCCCACCGCATTGGCGTGGCATCCGTATCTCGCGGCGGGCACGGTGTACCGCCACAGCGATCGGGCTCGTCAGGCAATGGCTGCCGTTGAATCTGATTGGTCGCCGTCCCTACGAACCAAACTCACCGCCGCGTATGAAGAGGTGTATGACTATCCGTTGTATAGCGACCCACTCAAGGTCGGCATTGGTCAATTGACCTACGGCGGGAAGACACGAATCCTGAGTTTTCGAGCAGAAGGGTTTGCAAAGTTCACGCCGAATGATTATGTTGGAACAAAG
Organism: Bacteroidota bacterium; assembly: GCA_035574455.1. Taxonomy (GTDB): domain Bacteria; phylum Bacteroidota; class Ignavibacteria; order UBA10030; family UBA10030; genus DATLYT01. The sequence continues at coordinate 18,589 of DATLYT010000013.1, read as the reverse complement.
CTCCTTGTGCGTTCGACAAAGAATAGTGTCACACAGCTTGCGGTGCCATATCTTCCCGTGGTTGAGGTCGTGGGAACGTATACACATGCATTCCCGTTTGGCTTGAATACTTCACTCCAGGCGACCTATCGGGGTCCGCAGGAAACCGATCTTGTGACCTCCCAGAAGCTGGCGGGATATTTTGTGGTTGACTTAGTTGCCGATTATGAGCTGTTTTCGTCACTAAGATTGTTTCTCAACTTGCATAACATCACCAACAAACGCTATGAGTTGTGGAGAGGCTACCAGGCGCCACCGTTTTTGATCTCAGCGGGAGCGAGTTATCGCTGGTAGCACGAGCAGCTTACTCCAATACGAGGAGGAATTCTCATGCCGGATCTCAATTTGAATGAAGAAGGTGCGATGGAGGAACAGACTCCGTCGGAACAGCCGTCAGAGCCCGAACTGAAGCGACCGCGTCATGCGGCAAGCGGTCAGGCTGCTAGGCTGATCATCATCTTTGTTGCGCTTGGCGTGTTGGCGGGTACGGCGTATATGCTGAATGAGCTTGGGATCGTCAAGCTCTGGGGTCCCAAGGAACCCGTCGTCGCTCGTGTGGAGGAACCCGTGCAGCAGCCAGCACAGCAAACGCCTGCAGAACAACTTCCTGCACAACAACCTGCGAAAGAGCCGGCAAAGGCAGAGCAGAAAAAAGAGGAGCCGAAGAAAGAACCGCCAAAGAAGGAAGAACCAAAGCCGTCGGTCGCGCAGCAGCCAGCAAAGCAGGAACCTCAAGCAGCTCCCCCTTCGGTAGCGAAGCAAGAGCCTAAACAGGAGGCAAAGCCACAAGCGCCGGTGCAAGAGCAACCGAAAGCAGCGGTGACTACGCCGATTGAACAGAAGCCCGTTGCGGAAATGAAAAAAGCTGAAGAGCCCTCCAAAATGTTGTTCAGGCTCAAGGATCCCATTGTGTTTTCATCGAAACCTCGTACGCGACCGACTCTGGCGATGCAAACGGCTGCACCTGCGATGAAAGAAGAGCCTGTGGCGAAGCCCAAGGAACAACCTCGGCCGAAAGAGTCTGCTCCGACATTGAAGATGGCCGTCCCTCAGCAACCGAAAGCCGTGGAGCCGAAGAAGGAAGCACCAGCGCAGGTCGTGCAACAGACAGGGAAACAAGAACCCCCGGCACCGCCAAAGCAACAACAGACCGCCCCAAAGCAAGCGGGGCCGAAAAAGGAGACGGTCGCCCAAGCACCGCTTCCCAAGCCGAAAGAGGAAGCGCCGAAAACCTCGGCACCAAAAACGGAGACGATGAAAGGGACGTACACGGTACAGGTGTATGCGTTTCGAGAGAAGGGTAATGCCGAGACGGCGGTGAAACGTCTCACGGATAACGGCTACCCGGCTTTTATCGAGCCGATCGATGCGAAGGGGATGACGTGGTACACCGTGCGGATCGGGCGGTACCCATCAGCCAGCGAGGCAAAGAAAGCCGTAGAAAGTTTTGCGCAGGAGATCAAAGAACATCACTTCATTGACAAGGTGCGGACGAAAGAGAACTAACCGATAATTCACTGAAGGTAGGAGCTTATGAATTTTCTCGAGTTGTTTGCCAAAGGCGGGGTGTTGATGTACCCCATCCTGCTCTGTTCGATCATTGCACTGTACATCGTGATTGAGCGTTTCCTGGTTCTTCGGAAAGCGCAGATCGATGCGGGGCAATTCATGATGCGGCTGCGAAGCGTTCTGCAGAAGGGCGATATTATGGCAGGAATCAATTTTTGTTCCAAGACGGATGCGCCCATTGCCAATCTGATGCGCCGCGGGTTGACGAAATACCCTGAAGGACCCGAGCGCGTGCGTGAAGCAATCGAAACGGCAGGCAAGGAAGAAGTGTATCACCTTGAACGAGGATTGGGAATTCTCGCCTCCATCGCCGGGATTGCACCATTGCTCGGTTTTCTCGGTACGGTCACCGGCATGATTGCGGCGTTTCGGACGATCGAACAGCTTAGCGGTGTTGTGAATCCATCCGATCTTGCCGGCGGTATCTGGGAAGCGCTCTTGACCACAGCGTTTGGGCTGATCGTCGGTATTCCTGCCTATGGATTTTACAACTGGTTCGTGTCCCGTGTCCAACGCGTGGTGTTCGAAATGGAAAGTGCGTCGGAAGAGTTTCTTGACCTCGTGCGCTCCGGAAAGTTTGAGGAGAGCACGGAAACCGAACGACGATCCGGCATGAAGATGGAAACACAAGAGTACTTCCAGAAGAAAAGCTGACCATGAAATTTAAGACGGAACAAAAACATCTCAGCGTGTTCGCCTTTTCGTCGCTGACGGATATCGTGCTGCTTTTGCTGATTTTCTTTTTACTTTCCTCGTCGTTTGTGATTCAGCCGGGCATTAAAGTCCAGCTCCCAAAATCCGAGACCGGTGAAGTCGATACCAAGCGCAACATCATCATTTCGCTGACCGAGCAGGGGATGATCTATCTGAACAACGAGCAGGTTTCGACGGAGACGCTGGGAGGAAAGTTGCTGGCGCTCCTGCAGGGGGATCAGGAGAAAGTTGTGGTGATCAATGCCGACCGGAATGTGAACCTTCAGAGCGCAGTCCAGGTCATGGACATCGCGAAGGGTGTCGGGGCGTCTCGATTCTTGATTGCAACACAACCTACGCAGTGAGGAACGATGGCATCGCGTGAACGACAGATTGGATGGGCAGGCTCCATTGGGCTGCATGCTCTCTTGCTCCTGCTCTTCTTTTTTCTCCATGTGCCGGACATTCTGCAGAAACAAGAGTTTGTCGAAGTTTCGTGGGGGGCAACAGCCAGTCCCAGTGTGAGCGCAAATGTTGCAAAGGCGACGGCCAGTCCGGTGAAAGAAGCCACGCCGACCGTTAAGCAACCGGCACGATCGCAGAGAGCATCGCAACCGGTGCTCCCTCCCGAGCGGAGAACGCTCGACCTTTCGGACGAGATGGTTCGTGTACCAAAGACCGACAAGTTGGATGTGCCGGAGATGGGCTCGAAAGTTCAGGCTGCTGAGCGGACGACGGTTGGCGAGCGCGAAACCCGTACAGGGCAGGAGGTGGGAGAGCGAGAGCGGGTGACGCCCGGAACACAGACCGGCACAGGTCCCGGCGGAACGAGCCCGCTTGGCTCAACCGGCGTTGGCGCCGATGTGGATCGTGGGGTGAGTTACTCCGTACAGTGGCTCGATGGCGGGTCCAGGAGGCTCCTGAGTTTCAACTTACCGCGCTACCCGGAAGGGGTCAATGTGGAAGCGCAGGTTCAAATCCTCACCGTCGTGATGCCGGATGGATCGGTGAAAGTCGTTTCCCCTGTCCAGAAAGCAAACCCGAAACTGGAAGAAGTGGCGATGAAAGAAGTGCGTCAATGGCGCTTTGAGCCGCTTCGTTCTACCCAGCCTCAGCTCGAGCAAAATGCTGTCATCACCTTCCTCTTCAAGCTGAAGTAGGCTCCTTCGTTTTTTTCTCGCCGCCGAGGAAGAGATAGTAGAACCCGACCTCGGCAAACGTCAGCATGAGCAGGGCAATCGTATCCCGGTTGATCTCTCGCCGTAACGTTTGCAACACAAGCGAGCTTGTGTCTCCGTAGTACCATTCCGAAAACGCTTTAATCTCGAAAAGAAGATTGGTTGCTACCGTGGCAATCGTCCAACCGACGCTGAATACGATGGCGATGAATGCGACGGCGAGCAGTCCTTCGCTGAGGCTTTCCTTTTTGTACTTGAAGAAAGCGTAGATGGCAGCAATGAAGTGGAGGAAAAAGATAAAGACGGCAACCATAGATTAGCACCTGATGTTACGCACGGGTGGATATGTCGCCCCTTACGGGGCTTCCAACGTTTTATGGTTTGCCCCATAAGACGGGGCTTGCTACCAACATTTCGTCCCTACGGGACGATTAACAATACAAATTACTCACTGATGTTACGCAGAGCCGTTCCTTCATAGTGATGAAACCCAAAAATCGCCCAGGCCCTAATCACTCCCGCACTTCTCAAGCGTGAGTCTGACAACAGATGACCGCTTAAAATCCGCGGGCATGACAGAAAAAAGGAAGATGACCGACGAAAACATTCGGACATGACATTGCTTCTTTTTTGATGTCGTGCATAACATCAATTAGTAAGCATCTTTTCCGAAGAGAACGGCTCGGATCGTTTTGAGAATGATCTTGAGGTCGAAGACTAACGACCAGTTTTCGATATAGTAGAGGTCGTACTTCGTTCGCTCCTCGATCGGTGCGTTGCCGCGCAGGCCGTTCACCTGTGCCCAGCCGGTCATACCGGTTTTCACGCGATGGCGGTCGAGGTATTTCGGGATTTCCTTCTTGAACTGCTCTACAAAATGCGGTCGCTCGGGTCGCGGTCCTACCAAACTCATTTCCCCTTTGAGGACGTTGAGAAGCTGAGGAAGTTCATCGAGGCTGAAGCGGCGAAGGAACCGTCCAATCCGGGTGACGCGCGGATCATCCTTCTGTGCCCAGACCGGCCCAGTCTGCTTCTCCGCATCAGTTCGCATCGTTCGGAACTTGATGACATTGAACGGCTTCCCGTCCAATCCGACGCGCTCTTGGAGATAAAAAATCGGTCCTTTGGAATCAAGTTTGATCAGGAGGCAAATCAGCAACAGGATGGGACTGGCAAGAATGAGCACCACAAGGGCGACGACGATGTCGAACGTTCGCTTCATGATGTGGTTCCACGTCGTCATCGGCACGGCTTTGATTTTGAGGAAGGGAATGCCTTCGATCTCTTTGACGCGCACCTGATTCGTCATCAGTTCCAGGGTATCCGGCACCATGAAAATATCGGTGTTGAGTCCTTCACACTCTCTGACCATGTCGTACAGCTTGGCATGCTCGGTATAGTTGAGCGCTACCAGAACGATATCGATATTCTGCGCCCTAATGAGGTCGGGCACTTCACGGATTGACCCTAATCGTTGAGCGGTCAGGCGTTCGAACTCACCCGCGCCGTTGGTCGAACAGTATCCGACCACGGAATAGCCTAACCGCGGATTCCGGGTAAGTGTTTGATAAACCCGGGCGGCGAACGCGTTGGTGCCCACGATCAGGACGCGTTTCAAATCTTTCCCGCGCAGGTACCACTGCTGCTCGAATTTCAGGAGAGCGTACCGGCCTGTAGCAATGAACGCCACGGAGAACACACCCAGCATCGCGAAGACAAGACGGGAATACGAAAAAGCCCGATAAAAGAAGGCTGCGGACATCACGATCAGCATCCCGATAATGACAAGCCGAACGATGGCGAAGAATTCGTCGGAAAAGTACAGTACGCGGCGTGGGCTGTACATCGACCGGGAGTTGAAGAGCAGGAGCCAGACGGGAATCACGACGAAGGAACCGTACACGTACGCATCGAGAGGCGGAACGCCGAGCTCGACAGGAAACCATGCGGTGAACGGAGAGAAAAATCGCAGCCAGTAGGAAAAGAGAAATGCAGCTTCGATCGCAACTGCGTCCGACAGCACGGTGAGAAGAGGGATGAGGAAATCTTTGCGACGAGGCTCAGACATTCGATACCCGTGAATCATTTATTGCCGATCGTGAGCAGGGGGTTGTCTTCAGCCAGCGCGGGAAAGCTCACATGGTCAAAACTTCAGCGGCGATCGGCGCTACGCTATGAACCGAACAACTCCTGCTCTACCTGCTGGAAAATAATGTGGCCAATAGTGATGTGTCCTTCTTGAATCCGCTGCGTGTCCTGCGCGGGGACGATAATTGCGAGGTCGACCAAATCTTTCGAGCGTCCGCCGTCTTTGCCGAGGAAGCCGATCGTGGTCAGGTTTTTCTCTCGTGCACGCTGGAATGCCCGGTTTACGCTTTCAGAATTCCCGCTGGTCGAAATGCCGATGAGCACGTCGCCTTCGTTACCTAACGCTTCGACCGCACGAGCGAAGACGTTGTCGTAGCCGATGTCGTTCGCGCCTGCGGTGAGTGTCGAGCTGTCTGTGGTGAGTGCGATGGCGGGAAGTCCGGGGCGCTGAATCTTCGGATTTAAGCGGATGACGAACTCCGTTGCCAGATGCTGTGCGTCCGCGGCACTGCCTCCGTTGCCGCAGAGGAGGACCTTCTTGTTGTTTCGCAATGCCCGACCCATCAGTTCGATGGCCTTCTCGATACTCTCCAGGCAGTGCTGCTCGATGAGGCGTTTCGTTTCTACGCTTTCGTTGAGCGAATCGACGATGAACTTCCGGCGTGGGTTCATAGGAGTTACACGCGTATCTTGGCTCCGGTATGGATGGCGTCAGCGAATTCTTTCATCAGCGTCGGGTGTGATTGTTCTTCGTTGATCGTGCCCGTGACAACCAACGAGGCTCCGGCTTCGGCTTTCTTCCGCGCCTCCTCCGGTGTACGAATCCCGCCGCCGACAATTAACGGAAGTGTGCAGTGCTTCGACAGGAGAGCGATCATGTCGTTTGGCACCGATTGCTCTGCGCCACTACCCGCGTCGAGGTACAAGAATTTCATCCCGATGATTTCTGCAGCAAGCGCGTGGGCGAGGGCGATATCGGGTTTCGAGCGTGGAATCGGTTTGGTGGAGCTCATGAATTCCACCGACGTCGTCGTTGCCGATTCAATGATCATGTAGCCTGTCGAGATCGCCTCCAGTCCCATCTTCTTGATGATCGGCGCGGCAACGACCTGATTGCCAATGAGGTGCTCAGGATTCCGTCCGCTGATCAGGATGAGGAAGAGGATTGCATCGGCACTTGGCGAGACCTGCATCAGGCTGCCGGGGAAGATCACCACTGGCAGCGTGGTGTTGCGTTTGATGCTTTTGATCTGCTCATCGAACTCCGTCGTGTGCATGAGACTGCCGCCGACAAGAAAACCGTCGACGCCCGCTTCGGTGGCATGGCGGACGAATGAAGGGAGTTTCTCGCTCGTCATCTTGTCGGGGTCGATGAGGACAAGGTAACCAGCGCCGCGATGCTTTCGGATCTCCTGAAGTCGCTCGTAGGTTGTCATCTGTTATTGGGCTAAGAAGGTCTTCACAATCGATTCTGTTGAGCGAAGCGCCTCATCAACCTTCGCGACATCCTTTCCACCTGCGGTTGCCATGTGAGGTCGACCTCCGCCCCCGCCGCCGATAAGTTTCGCGACGGCACTCACGACTTTTCCAGCATCGAGTTTCTTGGCAACAACAAGGTCGTCCGTGACGACGCACACGAGCGAGACTTTCTCATCGGCCACCGAGGCTAAGATACCCACCCCGCTGCCTAACTTCGAGCGCAAGGTATCGCCCAACGATTTCAACTCGTCCATCGAGGCAGCCGGGACTTTCGCGGTCACAACCTTCAGCCCGTCGAGTTTGACTGAGTGCTCCAACAGTGTGTCAATGTTTGACGAAAGCGCCCGCAAACGATACTGAGCAAGCTCGCGTTCAACGGTCTTTTTCTTGTCTGCGAGTAAGAGAATCGTATCTTCCAGCTCGCGAGCCAACAGCGACCGCTCATCGAAATAGGACCGTAGGTTGATGGATGCCGATCCGGGAAGGCTCGGCTTTTGTTTGAATTTGTCAAGCTTCCGCTCAATGTTGCTGACGGGTTCTAGAGCCAGTGTGGACTTACCGTTGCTCAGCGTGCTCAGTTCGTTCTTGAGTTTCATCAGCTCATCAAGCTGCTCGTAAGCGTAGTCTAACCGTTCGAGGAGATTCTTATCTTGTAGTTTCAAAAGCTCCAGCGCAAAATCTGCCGTTACAGCCTCAATGCGCCGTACGCCGCTCGCAACACTGCCTTCATGCCGTAGCTTGAAATAGCCGATCTCTGCCGTTGACTTCACATGCGTGCCGCCGCAGAATTCTTTACTAAACTCGCCAAACTCAACCACATTGACCCGATCTCCATACTTATCCCCGAAGAACATCAGCGCCCCCATTTTTTTTGCTTCGTCAAACGGGATATTGCGATGATGGGTGAGCGTGATGTTCTCTTCGATTTTCTGATTCACAAGTGCTTCGATGTCGGCAAGTTCTTCATCACTGACCTTTGAAAAATGTGCAAAGTCGAATCGGAGATACTCGGGCGCGACGAGCGAGCCGGCCTGATGGACGTGCGTGCCGAGAATGTTGCGCAACGCCGCATGGACAAGGTGCGTAGCCGTATGATTGCGCATGATGGCGTAGCGGCGCTGCTTATCAACCGCTGCCCGAACTTTTTCTCCGAGCATGAATCCGGCAGGCGACTCTAAAATGTGCACGTTAAGATTGCCGCTCTTTTGCGTGTCGTGAACTTTGAAGGCGCGGCCCGCTATTTCAATGACGCCTTGATCTCCTACCTGACCACCGGCTTCGGCATAAAACGGCGTCTCCGCGAGGATAAGGAGATGCCGCTCGCCTTTCAGAACTTCTGTTTCTGCCTCCAATGCGTCATAGCCAACGAACGTGGAGTCTATTTTTTCGACGTTTCGTAGGAATTCTTCGAGAGAAACTTTTACGTCAGTCTTGGTTGCGTCGGATACCGAAAGAGAATCCGAGACTGTGATTTTCAAGGCTCGTGACCGCTCCCGTTGCTTCTCCATCAACTCGGTAAACATGGCGACATCGACGGTCATTCCACGCTCCCGGGCCATGAGTTCGGTCAGATCAATCGGGAAGCCGTAGGTGTCGTACAGCTTGAACGCATCTTCACCGGGGAAGACCTTCGAATGGCCGATGCGCTTGATGACGCTCTCGAAAATCTCGAGACCACGATCCAGCGTTTCGTTGAACCCTTCCTCCTCTCCCTTGATGACTTTTTGAATATGCTCGCGATGCTCTTTGATTTCGGGAAACACATCACCCATTGTGTCGACGAGTGTCGGTACCAGTTTGAAGATGAACGGCTCATGCATGCCGAGGGTACGACCGAAGCGGGCTGCGCGACGCAGAAGTCGGCGCAACACGTAGCCGCGGCCTTCGTTGGAGGGAATGGCGCCGTCGCCGATCGCAAAGGTAAGAGCGCGAACATGGTCGGCAATCACCCGCATCGCGATATCCGTTTCGGACGTGAGCGAGCCGGAATATTGTTTTGCCGCGAGCTTGCCGATAGCCGCCAGCAGTGGGCTGAAAACGTCAGTGTCGTAATTCGATTTTTTATTCTGTAACACTGCACAGATACGCTCGAACCCCATGCCTGTATCCACATGTTTGGCGGGCAGGGGAGTGAGCGTTCCGTTTGCGTCGCGATTGTACTGAATGAAGACGAGATTCCAGATTTCGATCACGTCGGGAGTGCCGGCATTGATCATTGAGGCGTCGGCATTGGCGTTCGGCGTCCAGTCGTAGTGAATCTCCGAGCAAGGTCCGCAGGGGCCTGTTTCGCCCATCTCCCAGAAATTGTCTTTCTCATCGAAACGCAACACGTGGCCGGGATTGATATCGGTAACTTTTTTCCACAATTCCTCCGCTTCATCGTCGTCTTTGTACACCGTCGCCCAGAGGCGTTCCTTCGGCAAGCCCCAGACCTTCGTGAGGAGCTCCCACGCCCACTCGATGGCTTCCTTTTTATAGTAGTCGCCGAACGACCAATTACCTAGCATCTCGAAGAAGGTATGGTGATACGTATCCCTGCCGACTTCTTCGAGGTCGTTGTGTTTGCCGCTGACGCGGATGCACTTTTGGGTGTCGACCGCGCGCTTGTAGTCCCGCGTGCCGGTGCCGAGGAAAACGTCCTTGAACTGGTTCATCCCGGCGTTGGTGAAGAGAAGCGTTGGATCACCATGCGGTATAACGGAGGCGCTGGGAACAATCGTATGTCCCCGCTCTTTGAAGAATTGGAGGAACGATTGCCTGATGTCCCGTGAGGTCATCGGTACACTTCCTTTCGATGCCTGATTCGATAGATCCTCACGAGGGGAGCGTCGTCATAGAGTTCGTAGAGAATCCGGTAGTCTTCGACTCGTAATCTCCAAGTGTTACGAAAGCCGATTAGCTTTTTACAACCAGCAGATTGTGGGTGTGTTGCAAGATGTGTTACTTTTTCCAAAATCTCGTCCGCAAGATGTTTCGAAATTTTTCTGCTTCTTTGGAAGCAGTAGGTTTGAAGACAACGGCGTATGTGATCGTGTTCTTTTCTTGAATCGACTTTTCGCTTCTTCTCAAAAAATGCCTGGCTCGTGTCGAACTTTCTTCATGGGTCAAAGATCGCGGGCATCCTCAAGCTCTTCGAGCAATTGCTGATGCTTCTTCATCAGACATGGGTTTTCTTCCTGTGAGCATCGTACAGCCCCTGAGCAGCTTTGACCATATTCGGGATAGCTTACTCGCTTATACTTCAATCTGGGTGTGCAACGCAATTTCTTCGAGCACGTGCGAGACCTTGATACATTCATTCATCGGGCCTTCGAACACGGCCGCCTTGCCTCTCGTATGGACTTCCCAGGCGTACGCCTCTGCTCGTGAGCGACTGCAGCGAATAGCTTTAATCAGCTGCTCGATGACCTCGTCAAACGTGTGCACGTCGTCGTTGAAGAGAATGACTTTCGCCGGCTCCGTTGTCTTAATGTCCTTATCCGAGTCTTTCTCGACGACTGGCGTTTCAAGGGTTGCGATATCGTTTGCCATCTCCTCTTGCATACAGTGTACTCTTCTAAGATGCGAGATGGAGTCCACGTACCATAGGCCATCAACGTTATGGGTGGGCTCCATCTTCTCTTGTGGAAAATAACCAAAAAACGAGAGTGTTTCAATAAAGAAGTCCGACTTTTCAGGGCTGGTACGATGATAAAGTCGGACTTCTCTCGTGAGACAAGGTACTATGAAGGTTTCATCGCTTCATGCGAAGATTGATCAATGGCATTTTTTTAGAAGCCATCTCAAAAAAGGAAAGTCATTCCGTCGGATTGTAAGACGGAATCTGCTCTACAGCCATTTTTAGATGCCCGCTTGAAATCCGCGGGCATGACAGGGTATTTTTGAGACCAGTTCTAGTGTTGTACGGCCACTCGACCCGCACCGCTACATGTTGCTCACGATCGCTTCACCGAACTCAGAGCACTTCACCTCTTTCGCCCCTTCCATCAATCGCGCAAAATCGTACGTCACGATCTTCGACTTGATTGTTTTTTCTAATCCTTTAATGATCAGATCAGCCGCCTCATGCCAGCCCATGTAGCGCATCATCATTTCACCGGAGAGGATGACGGAGCCGGGGTTGACCTTATCTTGCCCTGCATATTTGGGTGCCGTTCCATGCGTCGCCTCGAATACCGCGTAGCCATTGTCGTAATTGATGTTGCCCCCCGGCGCAATACCAATGCCGCCAACTTGGGCGGCGAGAGCGTCGGAGATGTAATCACCGTTCAGGTTCGGCGTGGCGATGACATCGTACTCGGCTGGACGCGTGAGAATCTGCTGCAAGAAATTGTCTGCAATCATGTCTTTCACAACGATACCGTTGGGGAGCTTGACCCACGGTCCGCCATCGATCAGCTGACCTCCAAATTCTTTCTGTGCTAACTCGTATCCCCAATCCCGAAACGCGCCTTCGGTAAACTTCATGATGTTGCCTTTGTGAACAAGTGTCACGGATTTCCTCTTGTTGTCAATGGCATACCGAATTGCCGCCCGCACCAAGCGTTGCGTTCCCTCCAGGGATACCGGCTTCACCCCGATACTCGATGTTTCTGGGAAGCGAATTTTTTTCACCCCCATCTCTTTCTGTAACCACTCGACCACCTTCTTTGCTTCGGGCGTTCCATGTTTCCACTCGATACCGGCATAGATGTCTTCAGTATTTTCTCGGAAGATCACCATATCCACCAGCTCGGGATGTTTGACGGGCGAAGGGACACCTTCAAAGTAGCGCACAGGCCGAAGACAAACGTAGAGGTCGAGCATCTGCCGCAGCGCGACGTTGATCGAGCGGATGCCTCCACCGACGGGTGTGGTGAGAGGTCCCTTGATCGCAACGACGTACTCCTTGATCGCTTCCAGGGTATCATCGTGTAACCAGGTGTTTGGACCATAAACCGCGTTCGCTTTTTCTCCCGCGTACACCTCAAACCAGACGATTTTCCTCGCTCCACCATACGCTTTCTGAACTGCAGCGTCGAAGACACGCTGCGATGCGCGCCAGATGTCGGGACCTGTGCCGTCGCCTTCAATGAACGGGATGATGGGTTTGTTGGGAACGGCTACTTTTCCATTGATGACGGTGATTTTCTCTCCCTCGGACGGAGGGGTGAGTTTGACGTAGTGAGGCATATGAGTACATGCTCCTATTCAAGGATTTTATGGTTGAATCTGTTGACGAATCCGCTTCGCATACTCCGCCATCTCGCCGTTTCGGTATTTCTTCAGCTCGAGGACGAATTTGATGTTATCGTTTGCGTAGCGGGGGGTGACATGGAAGTGAAAATGAAAGATCGACTGCCCGGCAATGCGGCCGTTATTCGAAAAGACGTTGAAGCCCTCTAACGCCAGACTGTTCTTCAGGGCCTTGGCGATTGTGTGCAACGCTTGCATCAAGCCTGGAAAGGATTCGGGGGGAAGCTCGATCAAATCCCGACAATGGCGTTTGGGAATGACCAACGTGTGGCCATAGTGAATCGGGTTGATGTCGAGGATGCAAAGGGCATCGTTATTTTCGTAAAGGATTTCCGCGTTCGCGCGGCGGGCAATGATTTGACAAAACGTGCAGTCGTCCATACGGTGCATTGCATACGGTGAAATCAAAATGAATCTACCCAAAAATCGTCCGAAAGTCAAAGAACCGTGCTGATGATGCATATTCTTGTTTCCGGATGCCTCGTTGAACAAGCGCTTGACGGAAATAGCCTTGTTTCTCTGAGCGTGTTTTGGTATATTGCTCATCGCCGATTCACAGAACATTAATTCTACATGAAGGGTCTTGCAATGAAGAACACGTACGTGGTGAATATTGTCGGTGCACTTCTGGTGACGTTGTTGTTTCAGGGATTCCAGTGCGCATCCTCAGAATTTACCGGCGCCAAGATGCACATCCAACAGCGGGAATACGATAAAGCACTGCAGCTGCTGGAAACCGAGGTTTCCAAGAACCCCCAGAACGAGGAGGCATGGTATCTCTTGGGAGCCGTGCGTGCAGAGAAAGGCGATTACGAAGGGATGAACGCCGCATTTGCTCAAGCGTTGAAGCTCTCAAACCTGCATGAAAAGGAGATTCGCGATATCCGCTACAGTCGTTGGGGAACACACATTAACAACGGTGTGAACTTCTTAGAGCGCGCCTCAGCCGATTCGGCGCAATACTATGAGATGTCCATCAACGAGTTCAAAAAATCGATTGCCGCCTGGCCGGATACGGGTTTAACATACCGCTATCTTGGATATGCCTATAACAATAAGGGAGATCTGGAAAATGCGCTGGCAGCGTACAAGAAGGCGTGGGAGATGGGCGATGAAGCCGAAGCGGCGAAACGGGCGGGACTGATTCACATCCGCCGTGGCCAGGATTTGAAGAATCAGTTTGAATCCAAGAATGCCGATGCCATTAAGACGATGAAGAATTTGGACCGTGTGCGGCGTAATACCTCCAAGAGCGACGTCATGCTCGCGTTAGGGGCGCCCGACGAAGTGAAGCGAGGACCTCGCGGCACGAAAAAGGAAGATTGGACGTACAAGAAGTACAACCTGACGGTCTCATTGGATGCAGACAAGGTTGTTTCGAAGAAGTTTAGCGTGCCCTACAATGCCAATATCGATTCGTCGATGTTTAAAGAAGCGCTCAAGGAGTTTACCAGCGCCATCGATATTCTGGTAGACGCTCGTAAGAAGGACCCCAAGGATTCTGAGATTGTGAGCTTCCTGATGCAAGCGTATATCGATGCCGATCGGATCAACGAAGCTATCTCGACATTCCAGGTCCAAGTACAGGCTGATCCCAGCAACAAGCAAAACCGTTATGTGTTGGGCGTGCTCTATCGTTCTGCTGGAAAGTTTGATGAGGCGATTGCGGAGTTCCAGGAGGCATTGAAGATCGACCCGAATTTTGCTGACGCCATCTACGATATTGGTGCCACCTATTACAACTGGGGCGTTGACATTATCCGGGACGCGGAGGAAAAAGGTGTTGAAACAAAAGCCTATGTGGAGAAATTTGAAAAAGCGCTTCCCTATATGGAAAAAGTTTCTGAGCAAAAGAAGGAAGACCCGCAAATCTGGGACACGCTCGGAACGATTTACGCCCGCTTAGGAAAGACCGATCAGGCAACGAAGGCGTTTGAGATGTCCGATAAGCTGAGACAAGGCAAATAACGGTGCAGTGTGTAGCGACTGCGAGGGAATCGTATGAACGACCAAGGTCAGCAACAAATCAATATCGAGCTCGGTGAAAAAGAGGCTGAGGGAATTTACTCTAACCTCGCCATCATCACGCATTCGCCGGCGGAGTTTGTGATCGATTTTACCCGGGTGTTGCCGGGTGTACCGAAAGCGAAGGTGCATGCCCGCATCGTGATGACGCCTCAGCACGCCAAGATGCTGCTGAATGCGATGAAGGATAACATCGACAAGTTCGAGAAGAAATTTGGTGAGATTAAGATCGCAGGTGAGATTCCCGGCGGGCCGATGATTGGGTTCCAACCGCCGCCCAAGGATGAGAAGTTTCACTGAGCGGTGGAACAGGTGAGAAACACAACGGGTGGTCGCTTGACCACCCGTTATTGTTTTCCCCCATTTTCTTTAGAGGATATACCGGCTTAAGTCTCTATTCTTCACAATGGAACTCAACTTCTCCTGCACCATCTGTTTTGTGACGAGCAATTCTTTCGCGGTTATTCCATCGGGGCTCTCGTAGAGCATTTCTTCCAGGAGCGTTGTCATGATGGTGTGAAGCCGCCGTGCCCCGATATTCTCCACCTGTTCGTTTACCTCATACGCCACTCTCGCAATTTCCCGGACAGCGCCGTCGTCGAATTCCAGTGTAACCCCCTCGGTTGCAAGCAGGGCGGCGTACTGTTTGAGGAGGGCGTTTTTCGGAAGTGTGAGAATCTTCACGAAATCCTCCTCCGTGAGGCTCTGTAACTCCACGCGAATGGGAAATCGACCCTGAAGTTCCGGAATAAGGTCGGAGGGTTTCGCAACATGAAAAGCCCCCGATGCGATGAACAAAATATGGTCTGTCTTGACCATACCGTATTTCGTCAGCACGCTCGACCCCTCAACAATCGGTAACAAGTCTCGCTGGACGCCTTCGCGCGAAACATCCGGCCCCGTCGTTTGGCCGCGGGCACTGGCAATCTTGTCGATCTCGTCGATGAAGACAATGCCGGAGTTCTCGACGCGCTGCAGGGCTTCTTTGACAGCGCTCTCCACGTCAATCAACTTTTGTGCTTCTTCTTGCATCAGCACCTGCCGTGCCTCGGCAACCGTCATCTTCCGCTGTTTGTTCTTCTTGGGGAAGATGTTGCTGAACATCTCCTGCACGTTAATGCCCATTTCTTCAAGGCTCATTGGCCCCATGACTTGCATCAGCGGCATCTGAGGAGTCTGGATTTCGAGTTCGACCACGCGGTGGTCAAGGGATCCTGCGCGCAGCATCGCACGGAATCGTTCCCGCGTTCGGTCGAGCTCTTCTTTCGCGTCGGAGACCTCTCCTGGAGCATCAACACCGCGTTGAGAATGAACCGGAGGCAGCAAGAGGTCAAGGATGCGCTCCTCCGCCTGCATACGTGCCTTATCCTCCACTTCAGCCGTTTTTTCGGATTTGACCATGTTGACCGCAATTTCGGTGAGATCGCGGATCATCGACTCAACATCGCGACCGACATAGCCAACTTCGGTAAATTTTGACGCTTCCACTTTGATGAAAGGCGCATGCGCGAGCTTGGCGAGTCGGCGCGCAATCTCGGTTTTGCCAACTCCGGTTGGACCAATCAGGATGATGTTGTTCGGCATGATCTCTTCGCGCAGATGTTCCGGCGCGTGGAGCCGCCGCCAGCGGTTTCGCAGGGCAATGGCGACCGATTTCTTGGCGTTCTGCTGGCCGATGATGTACTTATCTAACTCGCGAACAATCTCCCGCGGCGTTAAATCCCGAATCTGCCGGTTCTCACTGTTATTCTCTTGCACTCGCTCGTTGTCCATAGTGTTCCGTCTCACAGCTCCTCGATCTGAATATTCTTGTTGGTGTAGATGCAGATATCGGCGGCGACGTCTAACGATTCCCGCACGATTTCCTTTGCGCTCATCTGGGTGTGCTTGACGAGCATCCGGGCGGCGGCGAGGGCATAGCTTCCTCCTGAGCCGATCGCGACGATGCCGTCGTCCGGTTCGATGACATCGCCATTGCCCGAAATCACCAACGCGTGGTCTTTGTCGAGCACAGCAAGGAGGGCTTCCAGTTGACGCAGATATTTGTCGGTGCGCCAGAGCTTTGCCAATTCCACTGCAGCCCGTACGAGCTGGCCTTGATGCTGGTCGAGCTTCTCTTCGAATCGCTCGAGTAAGCTGAGCGAATCTGCAGCGGATCCCGCGAACCCGACGAGCACAGAGTCCTTGTAGAGCTTACGGATTTTGTTGGAGCGCTGTTTCATCACCGTGGTTCCGACGGTTACCTGGCCGTCGCCGCCTAAGGCAACCTGACCACGATGTCGCAAGCCGATGATCGTAGTGGCGTGAATTGTCGGTGTCTTCATGATGTTGGGAAAATGTTGAGGGTTAAATCTTTTTTCGGAGACGAGCGATGGGAAGGCCGAGTTGCTCACGATACTTTGCCACCGTACGGCGAGCGATCCTGATGCCGTCCTTCTGGAGTATCTCGGCAATCTTGTCGTCGTTAAGGGGGTGCTGTGGGTCTTCCGTCGCGATGATCTCTTTGATCTTTTGTTTCACCATCAAGTTGGAGACATCTTCGCCGGAGTCGGATTCGAGACCGGAGGTGAAGAAATACTTCAACGGGAATACACCGTACTCTGTCTGCACATACTTGTTGTTGACGACGCGGCTGATTGTAGAAATGTCTACCCCCACCACTTCCGCAACATCTTTGTAGATCATCGGCTTCAGAACCTCGCCCTCTTCAAACCATTGTCGCTGTTTGTCGACGATGGCGTGCATGACCTTTAGCAACGTCTCCCTCCGCTGATGGAGGCTGGCAATGAACCATTTGGCCGACTCGAATTTCTTCTTGATGAACTCTTTTGCCTCACGCGTCGTCGTCTTGTTGCGTGCCGAAGCAAGATCGCGGTACGCGCGGTTCAGGCGCAGTGGCGGTATACTGCGGTCGTTCAGAATAATCACAAAATCGCCGTCATCCTTCTGCACGATGAAGTCCGGCGTCACGTAGTTTTCCTGCGCGCTGAACTCTCCCTCGCCCGGTTTCGGATTCAAATGCTGAATGATCTCCAGCACCTTCTTGAGCGTTTCTTTCGAGATGCGAAGCTTTTCCGTTAGGCTTTCATACCGCTTGAGCTTAAAGTCCTCAAAATGATCTTGCAGTACTTTCAACGCCAACTCTTTCAGTGTAGGTTCGTACTTGCCGCTCTTGACTTGAGCGATCAGGCACTCCTGCAGCGAGCGGGCCGCAATGCCCGGCGGGTCGAGGAGCAAAATTTTCTGCAGCACGCATTCTGCCCGTTCGATGGTGATATCGAGGCCGTAACTCAGATTGAGGTCCTGCACAATCAAGGCGAGGTCGCGGCGTAAGTAGCCATCCTCGTCGACATTACCGATGATCTCCTCAGCCAGCAGGAGGTCAGTTTCATCGACATTCAAAAGGCGGAATTGGGAGAGGAGTCGTTCCGCGAGCGGCGTTGTTGAGGGCAGGGGTGGCTCGTAGGGTTCTTCGTCCTCGTTGGTGCCGGAGTGAACGGCTTCGGGACTTTTGTAGCCCGCCAGGTCGTCATTCAGGTAGTCTTCGAAGGTATAGTCATCGGCAGTTCCGTCGGTGCTGTCTTCACCGTCTGCCTTTGGTTCTTCCTGCTGGAGCGTCATCTCGGCTTCTTCATCGATCTCGAGCATTGGGTTCAGCTCTAATTCCGTTTTGATCCGTTGCTCTAATGCGATCGTCGGCAGTTGCAACAGTTTGAGGTATTGCACCTGCTGCGGTGTGAGTCTGAGGCCGAGTTTCAGTTGTTGAGAAAGATTAATCATGCTCTTGATGAATCGCCTGGTGCACACGCGGAGAGTTTCTCGAAGCTCTCATTGTGCCGACCAGTTCAGCATACCACTGTTGCCCGAATGTTCGCTCAAGCGCGTTGCGAGAGAATTCAATCAATGGAATTTCCTCCTGATCGCCCCGCTCTAATGCCGGAGAGCAGTTGGGGAGATATTCGTATCGCACGCGTGTTCTGTTTTCCCGATCCACTCGAAGGGGAAAGAGGTGGCACGAAAGCGGTTTCCTCCACCCGATCTCCCCTTGAAGATAAGCCGTCTCGAACGCACAGCGCGCAACATCCCCATCGTAGGTAACAAAGACGCAGGCTCGGTTGTTGAAGCACGTTGTAGCATACTGACCGGCTTCACCTTCGTACATTCCCTGCTGTTCGATGGCGCGGAGGTGGTCGGGGCTGAGGTACTTCTTGATGATGGGAAACGCGGCGTGGATCTCGTTTATTTCCTCATCGAGCAATGGTGCGCCGCGTCCGCCCGGAATT
>DATLYT010000012.1:0-16146 GCA_035574455.1 Bacteroidota bacterium | reverse complement strand
CCCGTGCCGACGGACAACAATTTTCCTCTCAGCGGCGTTCATGCGAACGCTATCCATACGATCCTGACGGGGAATTTTTTACGGGAAGCTACGCCTCTTCAGGTATTCATCGTTGAGGCCATTGTGTTACTCTTGCTCCTTATTTTTTCGCTCCGCACTCCATCCCTGGTGTTTTCTCTAGGTGCAGTCGGCATCCTGTTGCTGTACCTCGCAACTGGCGTTGCGCTGTTCCTGTTTGCCAACACGATAATCGACCTTGTTCAGCCATCATTGATGCTTGTGGTCGGAACGTTTTCCGTTCTTGCCTATCGCTTCATCACCGAAGAGAAACAGAAAGAGGCACTTCGCCGCAGCTTCGAAGCCTATTTCCCGCCGTCGATTGTCCAAAAGGTGATGCTGCAGCCCGAGCTGGTCACGACGGGAGCGCAGAAGAAGGAGTTAACGATCCTGTTCAGCGACATCAAGAGTTTCACAACCTACTCTTCCATGATGCAGCCGGATGTGATTCATCGACTGCTCAATGAATACTTTGAGGCAATGGTGGAGATCGTTTTCCGGCACGGCGGAACGGTTGACAAGTTTATCGGGGATGGGTTGATGGTATTCTTCGGCGATCCCGAGCCACAAAGCGACCATGCTGTACGGTGTGTCCGGGCGGCGATCGAAATGCAGAAAAAATGTCGCGAACTAAAAGCGAAGTGGGAAGCGGCGGGACATTTTCCGCTCAAGATTCGCATCGGGATTAACACGGGTGAGGTCGTCGTCGGCAACATGGGTTCGTCCAAACGATTGTCGTACACCGCCCTCGGCGCCGATGTGAATCTTGCCCAGCGTCTCGAGTCCAATGCGCCGGTGGAAGGCATCATGATCTCTCACCGTACCTATGAGCTGGTAAAAGACCACGTCCCCACGCGCCCGCACCCACCGATCCACGCAAAGGGACTCGACCAGCCGATTGAAGTGTACGAAGTCCCTGTTGAGTAACAATCCCATTCCTGCCGCACATCACACGCAGCGACTTCCACCTTGCTTTTCAAGCGACAATGGGATAGATTTTTCCACGCTTCATGTTCCCTTGCATTCGGTGACACTCGATCAGCAATGAGCAAAGACATCGGCATCGCGGTTATCGGCTACGGCTACTGGGGGCCGAATCTGATCCGGAATTTCCAAGAAGTCGGCGGATTCGGTCCCATCGTCTGCTGCGACGTTAACGAGCAGCGGTTAGCCCGCGCAAAGTCCCGCAATCCTAACATCCAGGTAACAAAGGAATACCGCGAAGTCCTCAGCAATCCTACCATCGACGCTGTTGCCATTGCAACGCCTGTTGGGACGCACTACGAACTCGCCAGAGCCGCTCTTAACGCCGGCAAGCATGTTCTCATTGAGAAGCCGATGTGCATGAATACGGCGCAGGCAGAGGAGTTGGTCTCGCTCGCATCAAAGCAGGGTGTTGTGTTGATGGTGGACCATGTGTTTGTGTATAATCCTGCCGTCGAAAAAATGAAAGAGATCGTTGCCTCCGGGAAACTTGGGAAGCTCTTTTATATCGACAGCGTGCGCATCAACCTCGGACTGTTTCAGCACGATGTGAATGTCGTCTGGGACTTGGCGCCTCACGATCTCTCCATCGTGGATTACCTGATTGGTAAACTCCCGAAAAGCGTGGCGGCATTTGGCAGCGTGCACGCCAACCACGACATCGAGGACGTTGCCTATCTGAACATCGACTTTGGCGATGGGCTGGTGGCGAACTTCCATGTCAACTGGCTTTCGCCCGTCAAGGTGCGGCATATGATCATCGGTGGCAGTCAGCGGAGCTTGATTTACAACGACCTCGATTCCAGTGAGAAGGTGAAGGTATACGACCGCGGGATCGATGTCGCAAACAGCACGGAGGAACGCCGTGCAGTGCTCATTAGTTACCGGTCGGGTGATGTCTGGTCGCCGAAGCTCAGCAGCGAAGAGCCGCTCGCGCGCATGGCAACGCATTTTTTCGATTGCATCCGAAACGGCACAACTCCCATCACCGACGGTCAAGCCGGACTTCGTGTGGTGCAGATTCTTGAAGCCGCCCAGCGCAGTATTAAAGCGCAAGGAGGCAGAGTTGTTCTCTAATGGCTTTTCACGCGTGGCTGGAACGACGTGGCATCAACACCTCCCGACACCACAATGAGCGATCCTCTCCGAGTACTCATAACGGGCGGCGGCACAGCAACGGCAGTCAGCGTGCTGAAAGGTTTGCGAGTGCAGCGAGAGGTCCCGGTTCACGTCACGCTCGCTGATGCGCAGGAGACCATTGCCGGCCGCTATCTGGCCGATGCATTCATCCAAATCCCTCCAGCCAACAGTCCAGCATTCCTCGATGCACTTCGCACCGTTTGTCGCAAGCATTCCATCAGTCTTTTGATCCCGATAGTCGACTACGAGTTCGAGATTTTTTCAAAGAATGCCCGTGAATTCTTGGATGATGGAACGCGCGTTGTCATCTCTCCTCTTTCCGTCATTCAAACGTGCGGGGACAAGCAAGTACTTGCAGCCTGGCTTGCATCGAGGGGGCTGCCAGCGCCGATGATTGTTCAGAAGGATGAAGCCCTTGCTGGCCGGGCTACCTTTCCGCTCTTTGTTAAGCCGAGGAAAGGTGGGCGCGGCTCACTCGGTGCTCAGCGAGTTGATTCAGCCGAGGAACTGGAGGTGGCGTGTAGCAAGCTGGATGAACCGCTCATTCAGGAATTCATTGACGGTGAAGAATATACGGTTGATACACTTTCGGATTTTGATGGCCGTTTGCTCGGAGCCGTGCCAAGGCTGCGCATCGAAACCAAATCAGGAGTATCGGTAAAAGGGAAGACCGTCCGCATGCCGGAGCTGGTTGAGCTTGTCAAAAACGTTGCAGAGGCGCTGCCAATCTTGGGGCCCTCGAACATTCAATGCTTTCGCCGGCGAGATGGCTCCTTTGTTGTCTCAGAAGTGAACCCACGCTTTGCCGCTGCCGTTGTGCTCTCCATCGCTGCCGGCTTTAATAGCCCGATGCTCTTGCTCAAACTGGCTCGCGGGGAGAAAATTGAGCCGTTTTCCATCTCCGTTCGCTACGGCATGACAATGCTTCGCTACTGGGAAGAAGTGTTTGTGCAGGACGATGGCACAGCCGTAACGGATTTCTGGCGGTTGGGATTGCCTCGGTGAACGATCGCAGATGGCCACGCCCGTGCTGGTGATTTTTGATTTTGACGGCACAATCGCCACGCTTCCCGTTGATTGGTACGGATTGAAACAACGGCTGCTGTGGTTTCTTCACGAACAGGGTGTTGAGCGGACGTCACTCACATTTTGGAAGGACATCGAACAGATCAAACGGCAGCTTTCACCAGCCGCGCTGGAAGAAGCCTATCGGTGCATTGAGGGGTACGAGCATCCGGCAGTCCCACAGATGGAAGTGAACGAGAAGGCTATCAAGTATCTGAAGGACGTCGTCGCAGCAGGAGGGAAAGCAGCTATTTGTTCGAATAACATGACGTCGACTGTCCGCATGGGACTTGAGCGTTTCGGGTTGAAGAAGAGTGTTGCGATGGTCGTGGGACTGGATTCCGTCGGTCGTTTGAAGCCGCATCCGGAGGGAGTGCTGAAGATCCTCCGCGAGTTGCGCGTTTCAGCGAGCGACGCTCTCTTTATCGGCGATAGCGGATTTGATGAAGAGGCTGCTCGTTCGGCGGGCGTACGATTTATCCATGTCGATACTGTTGCACGGTAGAAAATGGACGATACCTATTCAACTATCTACGAATCGGAAACCGATTTTGACAACGTGCTCGCTGTCTACGATTTCCGCGTCTTCGGTCCCCGCGTGCAGGGGCCGCGCGTGCTCGAGCTGGGTTGTGGCCGCGGAACGACAACGAAACTGCTTGCCGAGAAATTTCCGGCGCTCCACGTTGTCGATGCATCGGAGCGGTGTATCGCATTGGCAAAGGGTCAGGTCCCGGCGAGCGTGCAATTCTTTCAGAAGTATTTTGAAGCATTCGAACCGCCGCAGAGGTACGATTCGATCGTCATGGCTCATGTCCTCGAGCATGTCGAAGATCCCGTTGCAACACTGCAGCGTGTCCAAACATGGTTAGCGCCCGGAGGGTCGATCCACATCGTTGTTCCAAATGCCCATTCGCTCCATCGTCGTCTCGGCGTTGCGATGGGACTCATTCCAACCTTGGAGACGTTGGATAAGCGAGACCTTGTGTTGGGGCATCGTCGGGTCTATCAGCGAGAAAGCTTACGGCGCGATGTTGCGGCCGCAGGGTTGCAGATTCTGCATGAAGAATCGATCTTTCTCAAGATTCTTACCAACGCACAGCTGGAAACGATGAGCGCTCAACTGATTGAAGGCCTTTTCAAACTGAGCCGAGAGTTTCCCGACCTCTGTGCCAATTTGTACTGCCAGGCAGCTCCAGCTTCTCCGCGTTCATCCTCGGATAGCGCATGAGAGAGTCATCTGCTCACGCATCATTTCCCTCTCTGACGGTGATCATGCCCGTCTACAATGAGGAGACATCCGTGGGCCATGTCATCGAAGAACATCTTGCCGTCTTGGAGCAGATGCGTGATGAGTTGAAGAGTTGGGAAATTCTTTGTTTGGATGATGGCAGCACCGATCGCACGTGGGAGGTCCTGCAGACGATGCAAGCACACCATCCAAGCGTGCGACTGTTGAGACATGAACGCAATGCGGGTATTCATCAATCGTTGCTGGATCTGTACCATGCGGTGCAAGGAAGTTACGTCTACGTGACGGCATCCGACGGGCAGTGGCCGGCGACGAATCTTTACTCGCTATGGCAAGAGTTGAAGAAGTCGGATGCGGATCTCGTCGTTGGAATCCGGCGTAACCGTCGACGCGTTTACGGCCTGTGGAGACTCATCATTTCTGCGTTTTTTAATCTCTTGCCGCTGCTGCTCTTTGGTGTGAAGACGGGAGACGCCGGGAGCAACAAATTAGGGAGGAGTGAAATCTTTCGAGTCCCGATTGTCTCCCGCAGCCCGTTTGCCGAAGCGGAGCGTATCATCAAAGCGCGCATCGCTGGATATCGCGTTGGCTTCGCGGCGATTGAGTTCTTGCCACGCACAGGTGGGAAGACAACCGGCGCAAGCTGGAAGAACATTCTCTCCTCACTGCGAGATGTCGCTCGATGTGTTGGGCAGTATGGTCTCCACCCTCGCAAGAGGTCCTGATCCACCATGGCACCGCAGGCACAAGCCGCAGACGATCGTACGATGTTGTTCCGAGGAAAAACGCATTGGGTTTTTCTCGCCTGCCTTCTTGTCATCCTGTGTATTGTCTACAAAGATTTTCTGCTTGGTGAGAAGGTGCTACTCTATACGGACATCGGCAGCGATTCCGTCAACGGTTTCTATCCCAACACCGTTCACGTTCTTGACTATCTCAAGACCGAAGGAATGCCAAAGTGGTCGTTCAACCGCGGGATGGGTCAGAATATCTTCCCCGGCAGTCTGTCCGATCCTTCTCTCTGGTTCTTGTCGCTGGTTGGCAAGGAGAACTTCGCGTACGGCATCGTTTACGTTGAAGTCATCAAGATTATTCTCGCGGGCGTGTTGTTTTTTCTGTTTTTGAGATTGCTTTCACTTTCTCCATTGACGACCGTCATTGGCGGATTGCTCTATGCATTCAACGGGTACTTCATCCTCGGCACCAGCGGGTGGTTCAATCACTCGTTCGAGCCGTTGTTTGCCGCGGGGTTGCTCTACGCGTTCGAGCTCTGGTTTCAACGGGGCCGTTGGTGGGTATTACCGATCGCCTTTGCGGTTACCGTTTCCTATCATGCCGTGTTTCTCTATCTGTTTGCTGTGCTGGTGGGGGGGTACGCGATGGTTCGGTATCTTAGCGCGCGTGAATGGCGATTGCGCGCGGCATCGGAGTTCGTTGCCAAGCTCGTCGGGTTGCTGGCATTGGGCGTTGGACTTTCGTCGGTGTTTTTGTTCAGCAGTCTCGGTCAGTTGCTGGAGAGTCCGCGCGTGCAAGGCGAGCTTGCGGCTGTCGGCCAACTTTCCGCCCAGCCCGTCTTCAAGCTGATCGACCCGTTTTTGCTGATGTCGCTTGTGGCCCGGACGTTCTCTCTGGATCTGCTCGGTACGGGAGACGCGTTTCGGGGGTGGGGCAATTATTTAGAAGCACCGGTCCTCTACTGTGGCCTCCTCACGTTGCTTCTTGCGCCTCAATTGTTTCTACGAGTTACCGGCAAAAAGCGAGTTCTTCTTTTCGTCGTTACCGGATGCTGTCTTTTGCCCCTCGTGTTCCCGTACGCACGCTACCTGTTCTGGGGTTTTTCAGGACCGTATTTCCGAACGCTGTCGCTCTTTGTGGTTCTCCCTCTTCTTCTTATCGCACTCCAGGCGCTCTCGGCGATTGAACGAGAGGGTAAAGTAGACCGCATTGCTCTCTGGAGCGTAGCGTTTAGCTGTATTGGCCTTCTTTCGGTGCCGATGCTGGCGCCGTCCGATGCATTGGACTCAACGCTGAGGATAGGCGTGTTTGCCTTTCTTGTCGTGTATGCGGTCCTTGTGATTGCCCTGACGTCGCTCAAGTTCGGTCGCGTTGCATTGGTGGGCATCATCCTTGTCGTCATAATTGAGCTTGCGTGGTTTTCATGGCTGCCGGTGAACAAGCGTGACGCTCTTGCGGCGTCTGACCTTGAGCAACGTGGTCTCTACCGGGACGAGACCAATGATATCGTGCGACTCCTGCGCGCTCGCGATCCGGGTTACTATAGAATTGAGAAGGACTATGCGTCCGGTCCAGCGCGAGCGCTGAGCTTGAACGACGCACAGGTTCAGGGATACTATGGGACGGCAAGTTATCATTCCTTCAATCAACCTTCCTATCTCCAGTTTCTCCAGGCGGCAGAGGTCATTCCTGAGGGAAGTGAGCCGCATGCGCGCTGGTCGTTGGGACTGCGGCAGAGTCCGCGATTGCATTCTTTCGCGGGCATCAAGTATTTTTTGACGAAGAAGAAGAACGTCGATCCGTATCTCCATGAGGGATATCAACCACTGATGTCGGTGGGGGAGGTCACCATCCTGCAAAACCCCAACGCACTGCCGCTTGGATTTACGTACGACCGGTATGTGACTGAGACGGAGTTCCGTTGGGCGCCCAAGAGTGAGAAAGAGCGAGTGTTGATGAAAGCGTTCGTGATCCGGGAACAGGAGGGGGATATTGCACAGTTTTTTGAGAAATTCTCAATGCCATCTGCCGGTCGTTTGTACACGTACGACGAATATGCGGCAGACGTAGAGGCTCGCCATCAGGATACATTGGTCGTTTCTCAGTGGAATCAGAACTCCATAGTAGGGACTATCAGTGTGGATCGGCGCAAATTGCTTTTCTTTTCTATTCCTTACGATCGGGGCTGGAGCGCGCGAGTGGATGGAAAGGATGTCGCTGTGCATCGCGTGAATATCGGGTTCATCGGTGTCGTAATCGAGGCGGGGGAACATCGGGTTGAGCTGGAGTATTTCCCTCCGTTGGTTTCAACGGGGTTCAGTGTTTCGATTGCTTCGGTTCTCGTGTATTGCGTACTGCTTGTTGTTGTGAGGAAAAAATATGCTGCCTTAGCGGGATGATGAAAAATGGCCAACAGAGTGGTGCCAGGTTGTTCGTCCTGACGCCATCTTGTAGAATACGCCGCTCTAGCGACGCCCCGCTCTGCTTGCTTCTCCCGCGGTGATTCCGCATATTAAAGCCCGCCCGTGTTGACACGCGACCTCCATATCGCCCAACGTTCCTGGTCGGTGGATGATGCATTTCGCTACTGCGAGCATCTCACCCGCCGCCATTATGAGAATTTTCCCGTTGCGTCCCTGTTTATTCCAAAAGACAAACGGAAGTACGTCGCCTCGATCTATGCATTTGCACGCGTGGCGGATGATTATGCCGACGAGCCGGGGATGACTCCGGCGGAACGGATCGAAGCAATCAACGCGTGGGATGAACAACTGCTCCTCTGTGCCAGCGGAACGGCAAACCATCCCGTCTTCGTTGCTCTTGCGCGAACGATCGAGCGATTTGAAATTCCCATCGAACTTCTCCGAAATCTCCTCCAAGCTTTCCGCTCCGACGTTGTCACGAATCGTCACGCAACCTTCGACGATCTGCTTCGCTACTGTATGTACTCCGCAAACCCGGTCGGGCGACTCGTCCTGCTGCTCTTTAATTACCGGAGCGAGCCACTGATGACGCTGTCGGATTCCATCTGCACGGCGCTGCAATTGGCAAATTTCTGGCAGGATGTTGCGGTTGACCTTCAGAAGAATCGCGTGTATCTTCCGCAGGAAGATTTGCAGCGCTTTCGATATACGGAAGAAGAGCTGTTCCGTCGGACATGGAATCCTTCCTTCCGGCGGCTGATGGAGTTCGAAGTCGAGCGGACGGAGCAAATCTTCCAGCACGGAAAACCGTTACTCAAAGAAGTAGGGAAAGACCTGCGCCTGGAGCTTTACCTTACCTGGAATGGCGGCATGAGAATCCTGCACAAGATCAAGCGGCTGGACTACAACGTCCTCGCAACGCGGCCGACGCTCGGCTGGTCGGATAAGATTTCGGTTCTCATCTCTTCTCTTCGGACAACATAACGCATGGCAAGCGAAGTCCTCAATACGTTTCAGCTATCGTCGAATCAGGAAAGCAATTTCTATTTCTCTTTTCTGATGCTGCCGCAACCCAAGCGAGAGGCGATCGAGACCATCTACGCTTTCTGCCGCGTGTCGGACGACATTGTGGATGGCGTGGAGGACGAGTCGGAGAAGTACAAACGACTCCGTCAATGGACGAACGAACTGGAGCAGTCGCTCTACGGCATCTCGAACTATCCCATCCTTAACAGGCTCAGCACCATCATCCGGCGGTTTAACATTCCGCTCCATTACTTCTACGACCTGTTGAAAGGGATGGAGATGGATCTGGTAAAGAAGCGGTATGCGACGTTTGAGGAGCTGCAGGAATACTGTTACCGGGCCGCTTCAACGGTGGGGTTGATTAGCTCGGAAGTCTTCGGGTACAAGACGGAGAAGACCAAACAATATGCGATCAACTTGGGCATTGCGCTGCAGCTGACGAACATCTTGCGCGACATCAAACATGACGCGAAACGAGGCCGCATTTACCTGCCGCAAGAAGACCTGCAACGGTTCGGTTACACAGAAGAAGAATTGCTGAACAATGTCTATAACGAGCGGTTTGTGGAGTTGATGAAGTTTGAATGTGCCCGCGCGCAGTACTATTTCAAGAAAGCGCGAGGCTTCCTCGCAGAAGAAGACAAACCATTCCTCTACGCCGCACGAGCGATGGGCAACATTTACTACGTCCTCTTGCAGAGAATTGAGAAAGCGAATTACGATGTCTTCACCAAGCGCATCCGTCTCTCCCCGTTCCTCAAACTTTTCATCGCTCTTGGCCTTCGCATCCGCAATCGGCTTCCCCAGTTCGTCTACCGGATCGTTCCGATCGAGCTTCCCGCCTGATTCCCCGCGCAGCCCCCACGTTGCAAGGATGGAGTGTTGGATGAATGGAATAAAAGCCGTTAACATTGTCTACTTGTCTCTGGGAATTCCGTCGGTTCATTGTTCCAGTTATCCCTCAATCCAGAACGTTGGTCTAACGTGAGACATGACGTCATCATCATCGGCGGCGGTGTCGCTGGCTTGAGTGCGGCGGTCGACTTGGCTCAGCGCGGTGCCAGAGTTCTCCTCCTCGAACACCGTCCGTTTTTGGGCGGGCGCACGTACTCGTTTATCGATGAAACGACGGGCGACGTGGTCGACAACGGCCAGCACTTGCTGATGGGTTGCTACCACGAAACGCGCTGGTATCTCCGGCTGATCGGCGCCGACCATCTTGCCACACTGCAACCCAATCTGCGAATCGACTTTCTCCATCCCTCGCGTGGCTTTGCTTCGCTCTCGTGTCCAACCCTGCCGGCGCCGTTCCATGCCCTCGTCGGAATGCTGAGGCTGAGGTCGTTATCACTCACAGACCGGCTGATGCTGTTGCGGGTGGGGATGGATTTATTGTTCCACTCGGAGGAGAGGGAAAGCGAGATCGCCGCGTTATCGGTCGATGAATGGCTGGCCCAATTGGGTCAATCCGAACTCAGCAAGAAGTATCTCTGGGATATCATTGCCATCGGATCGCTGAACGACGACCCGAAGGCGGTTTCAGCCCTGCTGTTCTATCGTGTGTTGCGGTCGGCGTTTATGGGGACGCAGGAAGACTCGGCTCTGCTTGTTCCCCGCGTGGGGTTAAGCGAATTGTTAGTCGACCCGGCGGTTCGGTTTCTTCGCGCGCATGGCGGTGAGGTGAAGACAAGCTGTGGTGTGGAAGAGCTCCTCGTGGACGGCTCCAGTGTTCGCGGCGTTCGCTGTTCCGACGGCAACATCTACGTCGCTCGTTCGTACATCAGTGCCGTTCCCCATTATTCTCTCCTGTCGCTTCTTCTTCCAATACCCCATTCCTCCACTACTCCATTCCTCCATATTTCCAAGTTTGAGTCTTCCCCCATCATCACAATCCATCTCTGGCTCGACCGGCAGATCATGGAGCAGGAGTTTGTCGCTCTGCTCGACTCCCGTGTGCAGTGGGTGTTTAATCGGTCGAGAATGCTGAGGAAGCCATTGGCAGCGAGTAACAGCACGACGACAGTAGCGAAAAGCCGACAGTACCTTTCGTTGGTGATCAGCGGCGCTGGGGAATATGTGGAGATGGATAAAGAAAAACTGGTGGAGGCTGGGATGGAAGACCTGAGGCGGGTGTTTCCCGAAGCGAGGTCTGCAAATGTTGTTCACTCCCTCGTCATCAAAGAGAAACGGGCAACCTTCACGCCAAAGCCCGAGGTTGAGCCGCTTCGCCCATCATCCCGAACTGTCTTCGAGAACCTTGTTCTAGCGGGGGATTGGACCGACACGGGCCTGCCCTCGACCATCGAAGGGGCGGTGGTCAGCGGAAGAAGAGCGGCAGAAGCAGTTGCGTCTTATCTCGCCAACCTGTAAATTCACCACCGTTAAAGCATCGTTAGAAGTCTGCCATCCACCGAGGGCTTAGGAGGACTTCGCCCTGAGGCTCGGTCCAAAGGGAGCCAGACGTTCATGACCGGTAAACAATCTCTCACTACCACATCCTGGAGAAACTCGGTGAAGGTAGTATGTCCGAAAATTCTCTGCGAACGTGGTTTGTGAGCAGTTGGAATTTTCAGGATCCCTCCGCTTTTTGGCGGGCGGAGAAGAGATGATCGGACTGACCTTATCACATTATCGCATCCTTGAGAAGCTCGGAGAAGGCGGAATGGGAATCGTCTACCGAGCTGAAGACACCAGACTCCAACGCCCCGTTGCTCTCAAATTTCTTACTGCCCCGATTGCTGCCGAGGAGGCTGAGCGCGAGCGGTTCCAGCGCGAGGCCCAAGCCGCTGCAAATCTCCTTCATCCCAATATCGCGACCATCTTTGAACTCAATGAGGCCGAGTACGACTCTACGCGCGCGCTCTACATAGCGATGGAATATGTCGAAGGCGAGCCGCTCAGTGAGCTGTTGAAGAAAGGTCCTCTACCGGAAGAACAGGTTCATTCGATTGCCGTCCAGGTTGCGCGGGGATTGCTTGCCGCGCACAAACAGGGTGTCGTTCACTGTGACATCAAGCCGTCAAACATCTGTGTGAAGAGCGACGGGTCGGTCAAGATTCTCGACTTTGGCCTCGCGCGGTTGACGGGACGCGTCGGTCAAACAGATTCCAACATTCTCCGCGGCACGCCCGCCTACATGGCGCCCGAGCAGATCTCCGGAGCGCACGTCGACCAGCGTGTCGACGTCTGGGCATTCGGTGTTGTGCTGTACGAAATGCTCACACAACGGCGCCCGTTCCGCGGCGACCATACGCCTGCCGTCATGTATTCGATTCTCAACGAAGAGCCGCCGGACCTCTCCACGCTCCGCAAGGACGCGCCGGAATCGCTTCGCACCCTCTGTCGGCACTGTTTGGAGAAAGACCCTGCCCGCCGCATCTCATCGATGGACGAAGTGTTGAAGCTGCTCGGCGAGGAAGAGGTGCCGACGGCAGCACGAAGTCTTATTACGAAGCGGCGGGAGCGGATTGGTGCGCTTGCCATTCTTTTGCTTTCGATAGTCGGTATCTGGTATGTGGTGGAGCGGTGGGTGGTACCGACATCGGAAGAGCGCGCCCGCCGTGGCGGATGGCGGGTGGCGATTCTCCCATTCCAGATATCAGACAACGCTCGTGAGAGTCAGGAATGGAGCCAGCTTGTGCAGGCATTGTTCGTGCGTGAGCTGACCGGCGTGGAGAACTTGGGCATTGTCGATCCGGTGAGCTTGAACGATTTCATCCGGCGGTCGCTCGGCGGCTTCAATGCTAACCGTTCGTCCGGCTTCTACGGCACACTGCAGAAGTCGAACATTGGGTTTGTTGTTGATGGTAACATTTTGAGGAAGGGTGAGCGCTATGTACTTTCGCTCAACGTTGTTGACCCGGAGAAGAGCGAAGTGCGCTTCTCTGACCAGAAGGAGTTTTCCGGCGAGGCAGAGCTTCCCGGCGCCGTGTCCGACCTAACGGGCAATGTGCTGGATTTCTTCCGTGTGCAGGTGTTGCAGGTAGGGAAGGACAAAGACCTGAGGCCGTGGACACAACAGCGCCGGCAGAACATCGCGGCGGTGCGGGCATTTATGCAGGCGAGCGAGCTGATCTACCGCGGCGAGCCGGGTGCGGAGACCTATCTGCGGCAGGCGATTGAGGTGGATTCAGTGTTCATTTCCGCGCGGGTGTGGCTGGTGTCGGTGTTGGTGAATCACAACGAGAGCGCGGAGGCCCGACGACAGTATGAAGAACTCATTCCCCTTGAATCAAAAGCGAGTCCGTTTGAACAGGCAATGATTGGGTGGGCGAGTTCATTCCTTTCAAGAGATGTTCGTGGACAAGCACGGTTTTTGAAGCTGGCACTGGAATTTTCACCTGGCAATAATATTCTCGCGTACAATCTCGGACGGGTGTTGTACGAATTAAATGAATACCAACAAGCCGCCAGTGTCCTACGTCCCGCCATCGAATCCCGCTGGGAATATTCACCGGCGCATTACCTCTATGCGCTCTGCTTGTACGATCAAGGCTCCAAAGAAGAAGCTCGTGAAATTCTTGAGGAATCACTTACAGTAAAGCCTGTTTTTCCAACCAGCTACGCGTTGC
Organism: Bacteroidota bacterium; assembly: GCA_035574455.1. Taxonomy (GTDB): domain Bacteria; phylum Bacteroidota; class Ignavibacteria; order UBA10030; family UBA10030; genus DATLYT01. Next base: position 2,896 of record DATLYT010000012.1, on the reverse strand, counting down.
TGTCTGTTCTTTACCTGAGAGCATCCGATACAACAAAAGCTGTCGAATTCGAACGTCTGGCGATTCAGCAGGCGGGTTCCTTTCGGCGGGATCTCGCAAGAGTTTATGGAACTTTAGGTTATCTTTGCCTCGCTGAGAGTCTTTACGCTAAGGCTGTCCACTACTTTGGAAGAGCGCTAACAATTTCTCCTGACAACGCAGCGCGGCGAAGGTATCGCGGTGAAGCGTACTTTGGAATGGGAGAGTTTGACTCGGCGAGGATAGATTTCGAACACGCTCTAGAAAAAGATTCTTCGCTGTACGATGCGCACCGCTGGCTCGGCCAGATATTTGAAATCAAGCAGGATACGACGAGAGCAATTATGCACTATCAACTTTTTCTAAAGAAGGACTCACTTTCTGAGACGGCAAAGGGAATTCAAGGAAGACTGTTCAGGTTCTTGAAACCGTAAACTCAATCGTGGCCATTGAAGGTAAACAATATGCACGTCTTACATGAATCGAAGGATTAATTGAATCACAGGAGGACATCAGCCTGCGTCTGTGTAATAGCAGGTATTTATTCACCTTACTCGAAAGGAGGATCACATGAATGCTGGTAAAAAGAAAACAACAAGTACGCGGGTGAAAAAATCTCCATCGAAGCCAGCAGCGCGCTCCAACGAGACACACGCCTGGATGAATCTGACAAACCAGTTCTTTGGTAACAAGGAATTTAGAAAGAAACTGCTCTCGATACCCCTTGAAGCGGATGGTTCACCGAAGCTTGATAGACTGAAGATGGTCTTGGCGAGTTTGACACCGCCGTTAAATAATCAACAGATAGAAACCTTACAGCAAATTCTCACTCGAACAGACCAAGAGGGACAAAACGAAGAAGACTACCAGACGAGATTTACAGCCAGGGTTAATGCCAGAAGACTCCTAAGTTGGATGAAAAAAACATTCGATGACCAAAGAACAGTGGGCGAGCATACAGTTGATCCGTGGGGACCTGCGTGATCTGTGAGTTTCTCGGGTTTGGCTCAACTGGCGGTTCTTAAAGCGAGAGAGCGAGGCTTTTTCTCTCTTTGGCCCTCCCGGTTTCGGATTTCGATTGGCAGAGCTTGGAAAGGACGGAAGGACGCGAAAAGGGGAAAGCCCTTTCTCCACGAACCCTACTGGAAACTCCTTCCTGTATGGCTGGCCCAGGTCCACGGTGGGCGACGCATGCCTGGCCGGGTGCTGAACGACATCCTCTGGGGGCAGTACTGTCTCTTCAAAGCCATCCGCATTCAGGATGACCTGTTCGATGGCCATGTCAATTCGCCGAGCCTCATCTACGTCTCCGACCAGTTCTTGATCGAAGCGGAGCGGACCTTTGCCAAGCATTTCGAGAAGTCATCTCCATTTTGGCGTCACTACCGCTCGGCTCTTCGCACTACCACGCAAGCTATCGTCGAGGTCGATGCGCTGCAGAAGAAGCCGGGCGTTTCACCACATCGGTTGCTGAATCTCTTCCCTCAGGTCAACAGCATCTTCAGCATTGGTCCGCTTGCCGTTTCTGCGGCAGTACATGGACAGGCAAAGCACAGGCAACGAATTTTCCGGCTTACCAGAAGTTTTGCTATCATCGGTCAGGTGGTAGACGATTTCAAAGACCTGAAGCAAGACCTCGACCGGAAAAGGTACAATTACGTTGCTGCCTGTTTACTCAGCAAAAAAAGGAGATGGCGTGGGCGGAAAGGCATTTCGGCCCAAATTTCGCAGACACTCCTCAACCCCGCCGAAACGTCCCGGCTCTTTCACGTCATGTATCGGGAATTTGAGCAGGCTGAGAAAGACCTCCGTGCGCTGTTGGGCGAGCACCAGGGAGCACTTCGTTACCTGCACAACTATCGCATCTCAGTTGAGAAGCTTGAAAAAGAGTTGCATATTCAGCGCGTCAGGTTCTTGCTGCAAAACTTACGTACTTAGCGCTTCTTGCGCTCTTCTTGGCGTGCTTGGCGGTTAAAATTATCAACCGCAAAGGGCGCAAAGAAACGCAAAGGACTTCGCGCTCTTGGCGTGCTTAATGGTTAAACTGAACCGCAGTAAAAGAACTTACCATGGCAGACAATCGCACCGATCTGGAACAGCAACTGCACGAGCTCGAAGCACTCAACCGCCTTGCCCAGACTTTAGGCTCCACGCTCAAAGTCGACGAAACACTCAACGCCATTGCCGACACCTGTCTTAACCTCTGTGGCGCCGATCGGGTAGCGTTGCTCCTGGTCGATCCCACCGAAGATGAATCAGCACAAACCATCATCCGGAAAGCGGATACTACACGCGGTGAGATCGATCACTCTGTCAACCTCCTTGTCGTGGAAGCCCTCCTGCGCCGTCAACAGCCGCTGATAACAGACGATATCGTGAAGGAGCTTGGCCTGCGAAATCCCTCCAGTACTATCGCTTCACTTGGGCCGGCATTGGCGGTCCCTCTCGTAGTCAATCGGCGATTAATCGGAGTCATCAACATGGTGAACTCCCGCGGCGGCAAGCTGTTTACAACAGATTCTCTCCGTATCGCCTCGCTCATTGCTACACTGGCGTCGCAATTTGTTGACCGCGCGCGACTGCATGAATCGCTCTTTGAGGACCATCAGCGGCTTAAGAAATCAATCCAGCAGCAATTCGATATTCGCTCTATCCTTGGAGAAAGTCCTGCCACCAAGGAGTTGATTCAGCAGCTCATGATCGTGGCGATGTCGAACGCCACCGTGTTGCTCATCGGCGAAACGGGAACCGGAAAAGAGCTTGCCGCGCGTGCGTTGCATTACCACAGTCGCCGCTCCGACAAGCCGTTTATTGCCATCAACTGCGCCGCCATTCCAGTTGATTTGTTTGAGTCGGAACTGTTCGGCCACGAGAAGGG
>DATLYT010000011.1:0-6085 GCA_035574455.1 Bacteroidota bacterium | reverse complement strand
GAACAGCGCTCCAATGAGCTGCCTCTTTCGACAGAAGCTTCCGATATTGCTGCTGGTCGATCACGCGGCGAGTCGGAGCGCTTGCCAGAGGGCGAGCGTACAGCCGTCGGGTGTGGAAAAATAGGCGTACCACCCCTGGCCGGGGATGAAGGTTTTCGGGAGGATCTCCTTGCCTTTCGCTTTCTTGATGGCCCGGAGTTTCTCGTCGATGCTGTCGACTTCGATGTGTACGATCACGCCCGGTTTCTTGGGAAGCGATTTCGTTTTAAAGAGGAGCGCGCCGGGTCCCGATCCCGGGTTTCGCAGCAGCAGAACTTCCGAGGAACCCCTCATCGGTTCGAACGACCAGCCGAAGATCTTTCCGAAAAACGCCTCGGCCTTCTTGAGATCGAGTGAAGGGATTTCGACATAGGTGATATGGTTCATGGCTGTGCTCCCCGGTGAGCGAGTTGGAAGAGATTTCTCAAACGCAGCGACTACAAGAAACAAAGATAAGGGAAAAGAATCAAGATGATGAATGTGGGTTGGCTTCTTGAGGTCTGTTGTTCACAAAGCCCTCACACGAGAGGACGGGCAGCCGGGGATACTTTGCAAATTGCGGATCGGTGAACGAAAGCTCGCACAGGACGAAGACACTGCCGCGCGGATTGTGAATGGCGCGGGCATGCACGCAGTCTGCACAAAGGCCGGCGGAACGTTCGATGGAGCTTGATGTCATGGTACGCCGTTACGACGAAGTGTTTGAACGACGATTTTGAAGATGCTTCAAATGATAGGGCAGGAGTGTGGCATAGATGGTTCGATGAATGGGCGTTGGTACACCGAGCTCCTTGCCGAGGCGAACGACGGTGCCGTTGAGTGCTTCGACCTCCATCGGCTTTTCGTTGATGAGGTCGAAGTACATCGACGAGCGCGTATTGGGGTCGAATCGTCTCAGACCGGCAATGACCTTTTCGCGATCCAGCGGCTCCACCCTGATTCCTTTGGCGTGAGCAACGGCTTCGACCTCTTTCATCGCGTCGAACACGAGATCGGTCGTTTGGGGGACGGCAAGAATCTCTCCATTCGAAAGCCTGGAAGCCGCTGTAAACGCACCGAACGAGGTAATGAAAATGAACTTTCTCCACAATTCGGCGACCATGTCAGTCTTCAGCTCAGCGTTGATTCCCGCCTTTTGAAAGATCGCCAGGATCTTTTTTGCGCGGTCGGTGATCAAACCGTCCATCGGCCCAAACACAATCCGTTGTGCCCCTCCGGTCTCGGTGATTTCTCCCGGCGCGGTAATGCGGGCGGAAATATAGGCAACGCCGCCATAGACAAGAGCGTTGGGGAGAATTGCCTTGATCTTGTCTTCGTTATCGACGCCGTTTTGAAGTGAAATGATGACCGTGTTGTCTGTTACGACGGGTTTGAGTTGCTCGGCCGCTGTCTCCGTGTCATAGGATTTTACGCAAAACAGAACAACATCGACGGCTCCGATATCCGAAACGGTGCCTGTGACGCGGTGACCGGGGATCGTTACGTCTCCCTGCGTGCTGAGGACGCGCAAACCGTTAGCACGGCTGACTTCGAGATGTTTGCCGCGAGCGAGAAACCAGACGTCTTCGCCCGATTGGAATAGCTTCGCGCCGAAGAATCCGCCAACGCCGCCTGCACCGTGAATGAGGAAAGTCATGGATAGAGACTTTTGAAAAATTCAAAAAATGGATCTCTCGCAAAGATCGCGAAGTTCGCAAAGAGGTTTTTTAAACGAAAGTCTGGCCTTGGTGTTCTTTGCCTGCCTGCGTGAAGCCGAAGCAGCTTCGCTTCGGCGAAGGCAGGCGGCTTTGCGAGAAATAGTATCTCAGATGTCTCGGATAGATAGAGTGGAGCGGCTAGTTTTTCTCCACGATTTTGCGCCCTTCATGTCCTTTGTGAATCATTTCATCATCGGCACCTTCACGCCCCACTTTTTCGCATTCTGAATTGCCCGCTCGTATCCTGCATCCGCGTGGCGGACAATGCCCATGCCGGGGTCGTACGTGAGCACACGTTCCAACCGGCGCTCGGCTTCCTTCGTCCCATCACAGACAACTACCATCCCCGCGTGGATGGCCAGCCCAATGCCCACCCCGCCGCCGTGATGCACGCTTACCCAACTTGCCCCGCCAACCGCGTTGAGCAACGCGTTCAGAATCGGCCAATCCGCAATGGCATCGCTGCCGTCTTTCATCTTTTCGGTCTCGCGATTCGGTGAGGCAACGCTGCCGCAGTCGAGATGATCGCGGCCGATAACAATGGGAGCCTTGACTTCTCCGCGCGCCACGAGGTCGTTGAAGATTTTGCCCATCTGTGCCCGCTCTCCGTATCCCAACCAGCAGATGCGCGCGGGAAGACCCTGGAATGCCACTTGCTTCTGTGCCTTTTCGATCCAGTTACAAAGCTGTTTGTTGTTGGGAAACGTTTCCATCACCGCTTGGTCCGTGCGATAGAGGTCTTCAGGATCTCCGGAAAGCACAACCCAGCGGAACGGCCCCTTCCCATCACAAAACAGCGGGCGAATGAACTCGGGCACAAATCCCGGAATATCGAACGCCTTCTTCACGCCATTTGCCAGTGCTTCGCCGCGGATATTGTTGCCGTAATCAAATACCACCGCTCCACGCTGTTTCAGCTTGAGGAGGCCTTTCACGTGTTCGACTATGGATGCTTGCGCCATCCGCACATATTTCTTCGGGTCTTTTTTCCGAAGCTCGAGAGCTTTCTGATACGGAATTCCCGCCGGTACGTAGCCATTGAGTGTATCGTGTGCCGAGGTTTGGTCTGTCACGACGTCGGGCAGGAATTTACCGGCGGCAATTTTTGGGACAATCTCAGCCGCGTTGCCCAGCAAGCCGATGGAAAGCGGGAGTTTCTTTTCTTTGGCGGCACGGATTTGTGTCAGTGCGTCGTCGAGATTGTCGGTCATCGTGTCGAGATAGTTCGTCTTCAAGCGACGCTGGATTCGCTCACGGTCAACTTCGACAACGAGGCACGCGGCGCCGTTCATCGTGGCGGCAAGCGGTTGCGCTCCACCCATGCCGCCGAGTCCGGCCGTCAGCACAAATTTGCCTGCCAAGCTGCCGCCGAAATGCTTCGACGCGCAGGCGGCAAACGTCTCATACGTTCCTTGCAGAATGCCCTGCGTCCCGATATAAATCCAGCTGCCGGCGGTCATCTGGCCGTACATGGTCAGGCCAAGTCCTTCGAGGCGGCGGAATTCGTCCCACGTTGCCCATTTCGGCACGAGCATCGCGTTGCTTATGAGGACGCGCGGCGCATCAGGATACGTTTTGAAAATCCCGACCGGTTTGCCAGACTGGATGAGGAGCGTTTCGTCGTTTTCCAGATTTTGAAGACTCTTCACAATGGCATCGTAACAGTCCCAATTGCGGGCGGCTTTACCTGTGCCGCCATAGACGATGAGTTCTTGCGGTTTTTCTGCAACTTCGGGGTCAAGGTTGTTCATCAGCATCCGAAGAGCGGCTTCTTGCAGCCAACCTTTGCAATGGAGCTTCGTGCCACGAGGAGCGTGAATGATGCGGGAAGGTTTATTTGCCATGATTTTCTCTTTGATAAATTCGAAATCCGAATAAGAGACTTTTGAAAAATTCCAAGTCTCTTGTCATTCTGAGTCCGCCTCCGGCGGACGAAGAATCTCGTTGACATACTTTTAGAGTCAAAAGGCAGATTCCCCGCCTGCCTGAGCGATGTTCCGTTGGAGGCGGGCAGGTTCGTCTCCGCCTTTGGCGGATCCTTAGAATGACATTCCTATTTCATTATTCAGAAGTTTCAAATTCGTATTTTGTGCCTACTTATAAGCTATCGCAGCGATTTCCACTTTTGCTTTTCGGGGGAGATTGGAAACTTCCACGGTCGCGCGCGTCGGGTATTTCCCTTCTTCAAAATAGCCGCCGTAGATTAAATTCATCTTAGGAAAGTCATTGATGTCTTTGAGAAACACCGTGCATTGGATGACATGACTTGAGTCGTAACCGGCTTTTTGTAAAATCGACATCAAGTTATCTAACGCTTGTCGTGTTTGACTTTCGATATCGTCTCCCGCAAGCTCTCCGGTCTGTTGCAGACCAATTTGACCCGAGACAAAGAGAAACTTCCCGACTCGCACGGCAGGACTGTACGGACCAATGACGTGCGCATCGGTGATGTACGATCGTTCTGCTGCTCGGCTTAACTCATCCTGCACGATTGCACGAACCTCTTCTTCAGATTTGCCACAGCCGACCAACAATAGGGCGAAGGTGAACAAGAATGCTCGATTCATATCAAGTCCTTTCCGTTTCTGATCAGTTACCACGGCGCTCACATTCTGGATTCTCCATCGCTCATCATGTTTCACAGCTTATATCCAATCTTTCTCAACAACTCTTTTCTCGCTTTGATATCGTCGTCCGTTTCGATGCCTTTTGTTTTCAGTCCATCGATCACGCCCAAAATCCCTCGACCCTGTTCCGTTTCAGCAATGATGACTTCAACAGGGTTTGCTGTCGCGCAATAGATATTGCAGACTTCTGGAATGTTCTTGATCACGTTAAGAATATTCACCGGAAAGCCGTTTTCGATAAACAGGATGAACGAATGCCCGCAGGCGAGGTTCATCGCATTTGTTTTGGCCAAATCGATCAGCTTCTGGTCGTTTCCCACCCAGCGCACTAACGCCGGCCCGGACGACTCACAGAAACCAAGACCGAATTTCATCTGCGGGTTGGTTTGCACAATGGCCTCATAAATGTCTTCGACTGTCTTGATAAAATGACTCTGGCCAAGAATGAAGTTTGTCGTCTCCGGTTTCTCGATTCGCACGGTCAACAGTTGCATGGTTACCTCCTTGAACTTTTTCGAAGAGCTACTTTCATGTGCAAGGCATCAACGTATGTTCGTTGATTACCTTGGACCCCCTTCATGCCCAAATGTACAAAATGCTTGCTCAAAATCGCACTGTTCTCCTGAAAAAAGCTTAAGTGTAATTGTTGAACCCTTGGTTCGTTCTTTCGGACGTCATTGGAGCAACTTCATCTGTTCAGCAGTGACCAGCCATTTCAGCGTACCCTGACCTTTGCGGAGCGGTTTTGCAATGTCGACACAAGCACAACTCGCTTTCTTCATCTCGATGCGGGCAGTCGTTTCACCGGCAGTGAGGAGTGCGATTGCGGTACTCAGGTGCGGCTCATGTCCGACAAGCAAAACCGACCCTGCCTCTTGGGCGTTGAGCAGGTCGAAGAGTTGTTGGTGATTGCTGCCGGGAAGAAGGTAGTCGGAGCTCAGGAAGTGACTGACGCCGAGCATTTCTCGTGCCGGTGCCGCCATCTGCTGCGCGCGAAGGAGCGGACTGGCGATGATCAGGTTAAATGAAATGTGGAGACGTTGAAAGAACTGTGCGGCAGTACGCGCTTGCTCAAAACCCCGATCACTCAGCGGGCGCTCGCTATCGTGCAGGGCGGGATTTTCGACCGCGTCGCCGTGACGGAGTAGGTAAAGGAGCATGTCGAGCGTGAATTTCGGTTTGCGGATTGTGGAGCGATTCTGTGATCCGAAATCCACAATCTGCAACGCGGAATCGGATCACGGTTTGGTGAGGTTGTATTGCTGAATCTTTGTGTAGAGCGTCTTGAGACTGATGCCGAGAATTTTCGCCGCCATGTTCTTGTTCCAGCTAACGGCTTTCAGGACACCGTCGATGTGGACCTTTTCGATCTCGCGCATCGAAACAGGGCTACCGAGCAAGGGAGCACCATCGGCGCCGCCGGTCGTTTGATCGACCACAGGCCTCATGCCGATGGGAAGCGCGAGGTCATCGACACGAATAACGTTGTTGTGGCAGAGAATAGCGGCACGCTCAATCACATTTTCCAATTCCCGAACGTTCCCCGGCCAGTCGTATTTTGTCAACAATTCTAACGCCTTTGGGTCAATCCGAATTGCTTCCTTGCCGCGGATGCGTTTCTTCAGGAAATGGTCGACAAGAAGGGGAATATCTTCCTTTCGATCGCGTAACGGCGGCAAGTGAAGCGTAATCACATTCAGTCGGTAGAGCAGGTCTTCCCGA
>DATLYT010000010.1:0-6387 GCA_035574455.1 Bacteroidota bacterium | reverse complement strand
GAGTTCAGCACGCTGACCTTTCTGAAAGAGCTGCAAAAGTCGAAGATTCGCCGCATCAAAATTCGTCAGTGGTTGCTCTTGTTGCTCAGGACCTTGCTCGTGATTCTGCTGGTGATGGCGTTTGCTCGTCCGACGGTACGCGGTCCTCTTTCCGGCATCGTCGGCGAACGAGCGAAGACCACCGCGGTCTTTATCCTCGACGACACTCCAAGCATGATGGCCGCAGATGATCAAGGAGAATATTGGCAACAGGCCGTCGATGCGGCATTGCGCGTTGTCGAGATCATGCATGACGGGGATGAAATTTATCTGCTGAAGCTTTCCACGCTTTCACAGAGGGGTGCAGAGACGGACATCCAGCCAATCCGAAATCTCCCTATGCTGAGAGCAGCCTTACGAGACGTAAAGCTTTCCTTCCGCCATCACACACTCGAAGATGCATTGCGTCTTTCCGCTCGGCTTCTGGCGGCATCGACGAATCTGAATAAGGAAGTCTATCTGTTCTCAGACTTTCAGGAGGGAGGTATCGCTTCGGAACAATCTACGGCGTTCGCGCCGGAGAGTCTTTTTCCGGAGTCTGTCCGATTCTTTGCCGTGCAGATTGGAAAGCGGCAGCCCAACAATATCGGCATCGAGTCGGTGACCATTCCCACGACGATGTTCGAGCCGGGGAAAGCCTTTCAGGTACGCGCCCGGCTGGTGAACGCGGGTGAGAATGCCGTAGAGGGATTCATCGTCAGCCTGTTTTTAAACGGAGAACGCGTTACACAAAAAGGAGTGGACATTGCGAGCCGTTCGTCCACGGAGGTGGAATTCACTGCGGTGCCAAAGTCTGCCGGAATTCTCGAAGGAAAGGTCGAGCTGGAGAGTGATGATTTGGACTTCGACAACCGTCGATACTTTACGGTCGACATACCGGCATCGGTTCGGGTTCTCCTTGTTGGTACGCCAACCGACCTTCAGTACGTCCGACTGGCACTCGGTACACGTGAGGCAACGACGGCATCTACATTCCAGATACGGGAAACAACGACCGAACGGCTGGCGGCATCCGATATTCTCGCAAGCGATGTTATCCTGTTCTCCAATCCGCGGGATCTCTCGGCCGCTCAAACAGAGCAACTCTCGGCATTTTTGGCCAGCGGACGCGGAATCGTAATCTTTCCGGGTTCTCAGACTCAGCCCGTCGTCTTTAACGCAGATTTTGCCGACAAACTCAAATCGCCGGCTCTGCTTGGGATCGAGCACCTCCGACCCGATCCTGCACGTGATGAGACTGAATCGTTCGTGACGTTCGATCGAGTTGACCTCCGTCATCCTGTTTTCCAGGGCATGTTTGAAGAAGACCCTCGTCTCGCCTCAACACGTCGCCCACCATCGCCGCAACGGGCTATCGAAACACCCAACGTGAAAACCTTCGCCCGATTTCAGGCTCCGCCGCAAGCGCGCACGGTGATTGCTCTCTCGAATGGATCGCCCTTTCTCCTCGAAGCTCCGGCGCTTCAAGGCCGCATTCTCCTCTTCGCTGTTGCTCCCAATCTCGATTGGTCGGATTTTCCGTTGAAAGGGCTGTTTGTTCCCTTGATGCATCGAGCTGTTGCATACCTTGCAGCGGAGCCGCAGATGGGCGAGATCCTCGTCGGCGAGGAAGCATCACTCCGTACCCGATCCCGCTCAACAGAGAAGTGGACAATCCTTTCACCAACCAAAGGTGAAACCGTCGTACAACCCACGACAACGGGAAGAGAACAGATTATCCGTTTTCGCGACACGGAAACGCCCGGCATCTATACACTCAACAGCGGCGCCACCGCGGTGCGGAAATTTGCGGTCAACCTTCACCCTGATGAATCCAGGACAGCCAAAGCCGACGCTACAGAACTCGACCGCATGTATCGGCGCGTGGGTATTGCAACAGAGGCGTTGCAGATAGTCGAGCCGACAGAGGAAATCCAGCGGACGATCTTGCAGGCGCGGCTTGGTGTAGAACTTTGGAAGTACTTCCTTCTCGCGGCGCTCATTATCGCTCTTGTGGAGATGTTTGTTGCTCGTGAGAGTAAACGTGAACTCGCAGCGATTCAACCTTCTGCATCGTAATGTTGATGAACCCGGTGAGAAGTCGATAAAGCTCCGATATCCACATTGTCCTCATCGGGATTTTTCTGTACATTGAGATATGATTGAGCTTCAACCCATCGGAAAAGAGCGCTGTATCCTCGTGGGTGTGTCCACGCGTGCAGTCAGTCGCGAGGAAACGGAGGAATATTTAGACGAGCTAGCCCTACTCGCAGATACGGCCGGTGCTGAGGTGGTCGCACGCATCATACAAGATCGCGACCGGCTTGACCCGGCAACATTTATCGGCAAAGGCAAGGTCGAGGAGTTACGTTCACTCGTCGTCAGCCAGAAGATTCCGCTGGTGATCTTTGATGACGACCTTTCAGCGGTGCAAGTGAGGAATCTCGAGAACGAGCTTCAGTGCAAGGTGCTCGACCGCAGCGCCTTGATATTGGATATCTTTGCCAACCGTGCAAAGACCAATGAGGCGAAAACACAGGTTGAACTTGCCCAACTTCAGTATCTTCTCCCCCGCCTCACGCGGCAGTGGACGCACCTTTCGAAACAGTACGGCGGCATCGGTACGAAGGGTCCTGGCGAGACCCAGATTGAAACAGACCGCCGGTTGATTAAAAGCCGGATCAGTCATCTCAAAGAGAAACTTGAACGGATTGCCCGGCAACGGATCACACAGCGGAAAGGTCGCAGCAAGCATACCCGCGCCGCCCTCGTCGGCTACACCAACGTGGGCAAATCGACCTTACTGAACCTGCTCTCCGGGTCGGACGTCTTTGTGGAAAACCGGCTTTTCGCCACACTCGATCCTACCACGCGCCTCGTTCCGCTCGCGCCCGGCGTACAGATACTGATGACGGACACCGTTGGGTTCATTCGAAAACTCCCGCCGCACCTTGTTGCCTCGTTCAAGAGCACGTTGGAGGAGATCACGGAGGCGGATATCCTCCTGCACGTCGTCGATACGTCATCAAAGCATTTCGAGGACCAGATTCAGGTCGTGCGGCAGACGTTGGAGGAGTTGAATGCACACGAAAAACCAACGTTGATGGTCTTCAACAAAATCGACCGGCTACCCGACCGCAGCATTCTTCACGAAATCGCCCAACAGTACCCGAAATGCGTTTTCATCTCAGCAGTGCGAGGCATCAATATTACCGGGCTCAAAGAAGCAGTGCGTACTCTCCTGGAGCGAGAATTTGTGGAAGAACTGGTGAGGATATCTCAGGAACATCAGAAGCTGATTTCTTATCTTCACACGGTCAGCGAGGTGCTGGATACGACATATGAAGATAGCGCTGTCATCCTGAAGCTCCGCCTTCCGAAAAAAGACCGCGAACGAATCATACAGCTTGTTCACCATCAAGAGTCTGCGACCCGATAGGGCGACCCTCATTCACCTTTCACGAGGCAACCAACTTCTGATCTGGCGTGCGACTCGCTCCGCAGAAGGCGGATCGTAGTTGGACAGCACGATCACCGCGTATCCTTCGGGGCCATCCCATTCCAGCGCCGCATTGAGTCCCGGCGAACCACCGGCAACACCGAGGCCGTTGAAGCCATCGTAGCCGGGTGCATTCCATTTTTTCTCGGACAGAGCGATCGTGTACTTGAGTAAGTCTTGCGCTGTCGAGTAGCCTCCGCCGGCGGAACTTCCACGCTCAGGCAGAGTTGCGGTGTTTGGAATACGATGACCCGATTCTGTCCGGATATATCCAACCGCTCGATTTTCAATCTGGCTACCCTTCAAGTACCAATCAGTATCGTTCATTCCAGCCACGCGAAAGATCTTGTCGCGAACATAAGAGTAGTAATCCACGCCGGAGAGTTTTTCGATGATCAAGCCGAGGACGATATAGCTTCCGTTGGAGTACCGTCGGTTGCTCCCCGGCTCGAACAGAAGCGGCTGGTCGGCAAAGAGCGGAAGAAAATCCTGGAGTGTACGAAGCTGTTCCTTCGGTGTTTGTCGATATCGTTCGCCGAAGATATCGCCAATGCCGGAAGTCATCTCAAGCAGGTGCTTCACGGTGACCTTTTCAGCGGCCTCCTTGTTGGGATAGTCCGGCAAGAATTTTTTGATGGGGTCGGATAACGACAGCTTCCCGTCGGCAATAAGTTGATGAATCGCCAGCGCCGTGAACGTTTTGTTGATGGAGCCGATGTTGAACTTCGTGTCGACTCGGTTTGGGATCTTTTTTTCCCGATCGGCAAGGCCGTACGCGTTCTCGAACAGTGGTTTGCCGGCTTTGGCGATGAGGACAACCCCTGAGAACGCGTCGGCATTGGAGAGACTGTCGAGATACGATCGAGTCGCTGCGATCAGTTCCAAATCGTCTGTTTTCCTGCTCGACGTCTGGTCGGATTCTACCTGCTCGATGGAAAGGCGAGCGAAATAGTAGGGTGGTTGGGGCTCGAATTCAAAGCCGAGCCGGAGAAATTCTCCGTTCTCCGTACGAGCAATGAGGCTGATAAAGTCGGCACGCTGTTCCGCAACGCGACGGATTTCCAGCGTCCCCGTCTGCGATCGCAACTGCCTTGTTCGCTCGACTCGCTGATCGAGAGAAACGCGTTGGAGTGCCTCGGGAGAAACGTGGTTCGTAAAGAACGCACGGTACGCCTCGACCGTGCCTGTATTGAAGGCCTGCAGATATGCCTGCACCCGTTTCCCGGCTGGCGTATCCGGTAGTGTTTGGTCCCGGTTTGTTTGTGCTATGCAAAATGCAGCGAAAGAAAGCAGGAGAAAGCCCAACAATCGGCCTGAAGACATATCATACCTTTCTTTATATTCCTGGAGATTAGACTTTCCAGGTCTATGAGACCTGGAAGACTGTTTGGGAATTGGTATCGGTTAGACAGGAAAAAGGGGAGAAATGTTCCGTAGTCATCACGCAGAACGGAAACTATTCTGCCGGGAGCTACGAAGCTCTTCCCTGAGGCTTATTCACGAGGGGAGAGATAAAAAAGGTGTGTTTTAAGCATCCGCCAGAAGGCATTCTACCGACGATGAATATTGGTAGTTTGGATTGGATTTGCTGCAACCAAACGTGAAGTAATTCGTCAAACGTCTATCTTTGCAGATTCACTTCATTTCACAACAGGAGGGTCCATGTCTCTATCATTCGTCGTTATCGCTTTGATGTTGCTCCAATCGGGGCAGCCGGCACAGCAGCCTCAGCAGCGGGAGCGGAATAAGCATGCTCTGGCGATCGAGGAATCGATCAAGGGGAGGGAGAACGAGCCGGCGGAGACGGTGTTCAAGAACATCCAGATGTTCAAAGGGATGCCGGCCGGTCGTGTGTTGCGTGTGATGGAAGGCGCGTACACCAATGCCTTGGGTGTGAGCTGCGACCACTGTCACGTAGAAGGGAAATGGGAGAGTGACGACAAACGACCGAAGCAGGTTGCCCGCAAGATGGCGGCGATGATGCGGGATCTTAACCAAACGGTCAAAGCAGCGACCGGTAAGGACGACGCAACGGTGAACTGCGTAACCTGTCATCGCGGCGATACCAAGCCTGCATTGAATCTTCCTGGGATGTTGAGGAGAAGTGGGGGATAGCAATGTTGACCGCAGGCGATGTCCCGCGGCATCGCCTGCGGCGAAATATTTATTTCTGTGACTAATACCTCCAGCTTGTTGTATCTGCACCTGGCGGTGCCGTTTTTCTAATTCTCTCCATCATCTTCGGCGCGTGAATCTGCACGTACATCAGCCGCGAAATCCAGATTGGGTTCGAGTGGTCGCCGTTCCAGCAATGCTCGGCTAAGCATTCATAGTCGACTTCGGCATCGGCGGGAGGATCCTTGAGTCCGCGCAGCACTCCTTCCGCCAACCGCACGGCGTTGTTCAGGTAGTAGTTGTCCATTTCACCCACATACAAATGAATCTTCCCGCGCAGCTTGGGACCCAACTTCGCCCAGTCCCGTTGGATGATATACGTTAGATCATAGTTCTGCCTCCAATGTTCTGCTACGTTCTTGTCGATCTTCCCGGTCCGTTTGTCCCAGATCGGCTGCGGATAGCCATCCTTGCCGACGGGTGAATAGACCGCCTCCCAGATGTCCCACTGCTGGCCTGAGCGGCTTTTGTCGCCCAGGACAAGTTCAAATCGGTTCATTTCTTCGAGCGTGGCGGTGACTTCGTTTTTGTAGTCGCGTTTGCCGGCTCGTGGTGTCTTTTTGAACGGCGTCCCAATGTAGTACGCATTCTCGTCTTCATAAATGTTGACCAGCGTAAAGGCTCGGAAGTCGATTGGGTCCGGGCACGCCGCCCAGGCACCGTTGAACTCATCGGGATAAAACACCTGCACGGCC
>DATLYT010000009.1:0-25393 GCA_035574455.1 Bacteroidota bacterium | reverse complement strand
TCGTAAACGACACGGTTGATACCGCGGATTTCGTTGATAATGCGGTTCGAGACGCGCGCGAGCAACTCATTCGGCAGCGATGCCCAATCGGCCGTCATACCGTCCAGACTGTGAACGGCGCGCAAGGCGACGGTGTATTCGTACGTTCGCAAATCGCCCATCACACCGACGGAACGAACAGGCAAGATCACTGCAAAGGCTTGCCACAGCTGTTCGTACAAACCAGCCGCTTTGATCTCCTGAACGAAAATGTCGTCTGCTTCTCGTACCAGAGCAAGTTTTTCTTTGGTAATTTCTCCCAAGACCCTCACCGCTAATCCGGGACCCGGAAAGGGATGCCGAGTGACAATCTCTTTGGGCACGCCGAGCATCTCCCCAATCTGCCGCACCTCATCTTTGAACAGTTCACGAAATGGCTCCACCAACTTGAACTGCATCTTCTCCGGCAACCCGCCGACGTTGTGGTGTGTCTTGATCGTCACAGATGGACCTTTGAACGAAGTCGACTCGATCACGTCAGGATAGAGCGTGCCTTGAGCAAGAAACTCAAAATCACCCTTAAGCTTGGCTGCCTCTGCCTCGAAAATATCAATAAAGGTTTTGCCGATAATTTTCCGTTTCTGCTCGGGATCGGTCACACCGGCGAGCGCCGCCAAAAAGCGCTCGCTTGCATCAACATACGTCAGGTTAATATGAAAGTTCTCGCGAAACGTCTGCACCACCTGCTCGCTTTCGCCCTTCCTCATCAAGCCGTTGTTGATGTGAACGCAGTGGAGCTGGTCGCCTATAGCTTTATGCAGTAGAACAGCAAGCACGGACGAATCCACCCCTCCGCTTAATGCGCAGAGCACGTGCGCAGATCCAACCGTTGCCCGGATTTCTGCAACCGATTTCTCGATTACCGACGCCGGCGTCCAATCCCCCTTCGCTTTACAGATGGTGAAGAGAAAATTGGAGAGAATCTTCTTTCCGTCGGGTGTGTGAACGACTTCCGGATGGAACTGCACGCCCCAAATTTTCCGCTTCGGGTCGCGAATGGCGCAGATGGGTGCGTTATCGGTGTGAGCAATCGGTTCGAAGCCGGCCGGGATTTCACTCAACGCGTCGCCGTGACTCATCCAGACCGTCGTGGAACCATTCAGGCCGGCGAACAGATCATCACCCTTGTCGATTCTCAGCAGCGCCTTGCCGTATTCTCGCCGCGCAGCAGAGTCAACTTTGCCGCCAAGCTGATCGGCAATGAGCTGCAAGCCGTAACAGATGCCGAGCACGGGTACACCCAGATCGTAAATCTTCTCTGTGGATCGGGGTGCACCGTCGTCATAGACGCTGGAAGGTCCACCAGAGAGAATGATGCCGGTCGGGTTAATCTTCCGAATCGAATCGAGGGAGATGTTGTACGGATGGATTTCCGAGTAGACGCCGAGTTCGCGAACACGGCGGGCAATCAGTTGCGTATATTGAGAGCCAAAGTCGAGGACGAGGACGGTTTCCGTGTGCTGCATAGTGGAATATAGAAAAAACTGTGCAGCTTATCAAAACGAAAACAGATGCTTCCCCTTCCCGCCCACGTCCTACACTATGCCTTCTTTTTCTTCATCTCCTTCACTTGCTCCATGACCTTGGCAACAAATCGCCTCCGTTCATCCTCATTCCGGAGCGTCAACAGGTACTGGCGTTGAGTCTCAAGATACCTTCGTCCTTCTTCATCGAGTACTGGCCATACCTGTTGCCGAAACCAATCGAATGACTCAAGAGCAGGCATTGGTGAAATTCTGTCGTGATGGGGGATGCGCCTACGGCGTCAACGTTACCGTAGCGACGTTGGATGGCGGACTTGCTTCGGAGTATCGCGTGGCCCGTATGCGGTACGAATAGGTCGCCCCGATCGTCAGGCCCATCGAATCAATCGCTGAGGTCACATCCTTGATCGTGAAGATCCGATCCTGAAACGTTCCATTATTCTGACGGCGCTCGATAGCAAATCCTACTTCGGAATTGGAATTGTCTTTCCAAGTCAGCCGCACGGCAACCTTCCCGGGTACTCTGCTTGCTTGAAGTTCAGAAGGTGGATCGAGGTTGATGACCAGCTCCGGCTCGGTGCTCCCTTCGCTGCAGGCACTGAAGGCGAGCAGAGCAAGGCAGATCATCCGGACAAAGAACAGCTTGTGGTCTCTCGCTTTCATCATTTGTCATAAAAATGAAGATTTTTGATTCGGGAATCAAGAACCCCGGCCTGTACGCTCCTGAACACGCTTTGCAGGTTCTTTAGGACAGGGCATTGCCCAAAATCCGCGTGAATTCAGGGAATACACCCTCCTGTCAATGGCATAACCGTTGAGGCTACATAGAGAAGCAACATCCCGATGAGGTGAAAAATGAAAAAGCCATTTTATCTTTTCTATCTTCTGGCTGCCCTTGCTCTCGTGCTGATTGCCACACACAAAGCCGAAAGCGCGCCTGTCCACAATGACTTTGACGTCAGCATCGGTTTCTTCTATTCCTCGCTTGCTCCATACGGCGAGTGGATTGAAATCGATGCCGGCTTCTACGCGTGGCGGCCTCTGCGCGTGCATCGTGCCTGGCGTCCATATCTGTACGGACGTTGGGTCTGGACAGATTTCGGCTGGTACTGGGTTTCCTACGAACCGTTCGGATGGGCGGTCTTCCATTACGGCCGTTGGTACTACGATGATTACTACGGATGGATTTGGATTCCCGACCGTGTATGGGGACCGGCGTGGGTCGAGTGGCGCTACAGCGATGATTACATCGGCTGGGCTCCGTTGCCGCCGTACGCATCGTTCAGCTTCTCCATCGGGATTCGGTTCACGACGCATTGGGTAGCACCGGCTCCGTATTGGACGTTTGTCCGTTACCGACACTTTACAGTCACGAACGTCCATCGTTACGCAGCGCCGCCGGAGTATTCTCGAAGGCTCATCGGAGTAACCAGAACAGTCTCCCGTTATGAAGTTGACCGAGACCGCATAATCAACCGAGGAGTCGATAGGACGATCATCGAGCGGAAAGGGAATACGCGCATCGAGCGGTATGATGTCACCATCGGCAGAGATCGTGGAGAACGAATAGTGCGAGATGAGGGCCGTTATCGAGTAGAAGTTTATCGTCCAGAGAGCGACCCAACGGTGGGGCGCGATGCGGGCAATGTGCGAATCGAAGCTCGTCGCCCGGATCGGAGACTCTCGCTCGACGTGGGCAGAATTGAGCGCGGCGAAATCGAGCGTCAGACCGAGACGCGCAACCGTGAAGGTGGAGCGGAACGCCGGCGAGAAGATCAGCCGGAGATTCGCTCTCTCGAACGAGAAATCCATCGAGATATTGACCGAAGACAGGACGGCAGCCGAGAGCGCGAAGTAACCCGACAACGGGAACCCGAGCGACCGAGCATGAAAGAATACATTGAGCAGCGACGGCAGGAGTTTGCACGGCCTGAGGAGCGCTCACGAGAGCAGTGGTTTGCACCTTTCTACGAACGGCGGGAGATGATGCGTGAGCGCCCGGCGGGTCGTGAGCGTGTCTCCCCTCCTTCGATCCAACGAGAGCCGGCTCAGCCCGCCCCAGAGATGCGACGCGGCGGTGCATCACAACCGCAAGGCGGCTCGCGTGGCGAAGGAAGAAAACGGAACAGAGATTAGGCTCTCAGTCTCATAACATGTGGCGACGTCCTTTCTCTCCTCCTTACGACAGACGCCTTGGTGGGCACGCCCGGATGAATTGTTCAGGCAGCACTTGTTCGGGTAGAATGTTATGAGACCGTGATGGAGGATGTGGGGAGTCTTGAAATAAGACTCCCCTCGTGCGTTTTTGAGGAGGACCTCCCTCATAGTCGTCTGTTGAAATCCGCCGATCGTTGATTCACGTCATCCACTTACCCGTTGGCTTTATCGCTTCACGATTTTTTCTTGACTTTGTCCCCGCCCGTTTCTACCATGTTACAACACACAATCCACACTGAAATGGCGAGGGTGATCTTGCGAGCCTGGGCTGCTGATTGACATGGCATTCCGAATGAGACACATCTTCAACACTACCACTATCCTTTTCCTTTGCGCTAGTCAGGTTCTGGCGCAAGGGACCATCTCAATCAAAACGGATAAGTCATCCTATTCATACGGCGAGACGATTGAGGTTCGATTGAGCCTCGCAAACAATACGGACAGCACATTTACATTGTACGGCAGCTCAACCTGCTTTGCTCGCATTGGGATGAACGATTTCCCGTTCAGATTTATATGCACTACTGATATGCGACCGTTTAACTTTGCTCCCGGTGTTGCGAGGACTTGGGTTTGGTTACTTGAGCCGGCTCGATACGGAATTCCAGACAAAAACGGAACTCAAGTAATACGGGGATATGTCGGAGAAAGAGTAGACTCAATATTGATCCAAGCTCCGAAATACTATGGAGGACGAATGAGTGTCGTGGTTAAAGCTGGTATTCCGGAATCGCAGATGCGTTCACTTCGAGATAGTGCAAACGCGGTTCTTATCGAAAGATACTATGTCACCGATTCAGCTAGTGTGGAACGTTGGCAGGTAACCGGGAAAACGGTAGACAGCTTAGCTGCTGCCCTCAGCAATGACTTCAGGCTTCGTTGGGTAGAAGTCGAACGAGTGTTGTGGTCTGAGCGAGAAATTGTTACTTCGGTTCCATCGTTTACAGTACTGCCAGGAGAATTCAGTCTCCACCAGAACTACCCCAACCCATTCAACCCGGCGACGGTGATCCGTTTTACATTACCCGGTGTAGGGACACGTCATGAAGTATCCTTACGGGTCTTCAACATGTTAGGCCAAGAGGTGGCAACGCTGGTGAACGGCGAGATGGAAGCGGGTCATCATCAAGTGCAGTGGCAGGCGGAAGGGCTGCCGAGTGGTGTGTACTTCTACCGACTTGAGGCCGGGAGATTTGTCGAGACAAAGAAAATGATGCTGGTGAGGTAACTTCGCATGAAATTCTGTATTCATCCAATGAAAGTTCTCCTTTTGAGTTGTTTTGCGCTGCCTATCTACCTTCACACAGGCAACGCCCAACTAAGCTTTACGATGACGACCGACAAACCCGTTTATGGTTACGGGGAAACGATCAAACTTTCTGGAATAGCAACCAACCCTTCTGATACAACTGTTCGAATCCTCGGCCCTTACACGGGCTTTTTCATGCCGCTTTCCTTCAATGAAATTAATTTTACTCTTATTGTGGTACCGACTGATCTGCAGTATGAATTTCCACCAAAATCATCGATGCGATGGGAATATCAACTCAACCCAGCGCGCTTCGGATTACCAAATCGAGACGGAACCCATAAACTGTACGGTAGATTTACCGAGGGCCCAAAACTCGACTCGATCTCAATCTCCGCCCCGGCATACTATGGCGGCCAACTACGTGTTGGCTTTACGACCAGCACGCCGGATTCAGTCATCCGACAGCTACGTGATAGTATGAACGCCATTGTTCTCAGTTCGCACAGAACCGAAGATAGGATCAGCGAGCAGTGGCAAACGACGGGATTCATTATTGATTCTCTGCTTGCAAAATATCGCAACGATGCCAGATTCATGTGGATAGAACCAAACCGCATTCTCTATCTGGCTGAGCGGATAGTGACAAGCATGCATGATCCGATGGAACAGAGGGTGGAATTCAGATTATCTCAAAACTACCCCAACCCATTCAACCCGGCGACGGTGATCAGTTTTACATTACCCGATGTAGGGACACGTCACGACGTGTCCCTACGGGTCTTCAACATGTTAGGCCAAGAGGTGGCAACGCTGGTGAACGGCGAGATGGAAGCGGGTTATCATCAAGTGCAGTGGCAGGCGGAAGGGCTGCCGAGCGGGGTGTACTTCTACCGACTTGAGGCCGGGAGTTTTGTCGAGACGAAAAAGATGATGCTGGTGCGATGAAGATCCGGATACGTTTTCAGAATACAATCCTCTTCACAGTTCTTTCCTTTCTACTCTGCCTCAACTGTACAGAGGTTTCTTCTCCCCCAAACGCCCACATCCTCGTCTACGTCCACTGGGGAGAGATGGGAATTGCGAAGAAAAAGGTCGAGCTGCGAGAGACCGGCGAGACAAAAGAGACGAACGAGATGGGGTTAGCAGAGTTTGCCGTCGCACCGGGCAGGTACACGGTACGAGTCTACAACATCAATCGCGGCGGGCCGAGTTATCTGTACTATGACTTCACCGTTGAAGTAAACGCCAACGAAAACAAAATTCTCGACGTGGTAGATTGCCTACCGTGTGTGTAAAGAAAGACTTTCGGAGTTTACCATGCGACCTCTACTGATTGTGCTCATCATGCTTGGAAGCTCTTCTCGTTTAGAGAGTCAAACCGATAGTGTAGCGACGCAGGGAACGTGGGAAATCACTGCCGACGTCGGTAGGACACTACTCAATCTCGGTCATGATTGGAAACAAAAATACATTGTCCGCCTCGGCTTTGGAAAAGAATTCGAGGGCTTCGGCAGGTGGGATTTGATACTTGAATATCAGAATTATCGTCGGAATATTCGGTGGGGAGAAAACTTTCCCTCCTTTTTCGACGAGGAATATCCACAGCATGTTCTCGGCATTTACGCATCGTATACAGTGGGCGAATGGTTTCGACTAAGTCTGGGAGGTCTTAAGTCATTCCACGGGGAAATGTATTACCGACAAACCGTCAGTCCAAGCGACACGGCCAAACGCGTGATACCAGCAACAACAGAAACCTGGTTTAACGCACTGATCGGGATGAAAACGGAAATCCACCTTGGCAGAGGATTTTCCATCCCGCTTGCTGTGGATTTTTTTATTCTGCCACTCTTCTACCTTGATGAGCCAATTGATCTGCTGCTCCTCCTTTTCACGGCAACGCCTCGCATCGGCATTTCAAAACGGTTTTGAGTCTCCCTTAATCATTGCCAATGGGAGTGCCCACGTGGCCTACAACAGCGGTCGGTTCTCTGACACTGAATCGACAGAACTTTCGCAACCGCAGAGGCTCAACAGCATACCGACGATGACTACCGGAACACTCTTCATCAATCACCCCAACTTTTCTAACACCGCCCTCATATCCTCCGGCAGCTCGGAATCAAACTTCATCACCTGTTGGGTCGTGGGATGAATGAAGCCGATGGTTTTCGCATGGAGAGCTTGCCGCGTAATGATCTTCAGCAGATTGGCCGCGTGCTGAGCTTTCTTGCCGGAGAGTCCTCCCCACAGATGACTCCGCCCGCCGTACGTCGGGTCGCCAAAGACCGGATGACCGACGTGCATCAGGTGCACGCGAATCTGGTGCGTGCGGCCGGTTTTGAGTTTCAAGCGAACAAGCGAAAGAAAATCAAACTCCTTGAGCACTTCGTATTCGGTGATGGCGTGCTTGCCCTCCGTCGTCACCGTCACTTTCCGGCGATCTTTCTTGCTCCTCCCCAAGCTCGCCTCGATAACCCCCTTCGGCTTTTTGAACTTCCCCCACACCAATGCCCAGTACTCGCGGTCAATCGTCCGAGCGGAGAACTGTTTTGCCAACAGATGGTGCGCGGTGTCGGTCTTCGCCACCACGAGCAGTCCGCTCGTATCCTTGTCCAACCGATGCACGATGCCGGGCCGTAGCCGATGCTTGACGCGGGAGAGTTCCTGCGTCCTGTACAGCAGCGCATTGACGAGCGTGCCGGTGTAGTTGCCGTATGCGGGATGCGTCACCATACCGGCCGGCTTGTTGACGACGATCAGGTCATCGTCTTCGTACACAATGTCGAGCGGAATGTTTTCTGGAACGGCTTCAGGCCGTGGTGGACGCGGCAGTGTGACTTCGATCGTTTCGCCGGGCGCTACGGGGTGGCTCGGCTTGACCTGCTTGCCATCGACAAGGACGAGCCCTTCATTGATGGCCTGCTGAACTTTGTTGCGCGTGGCGTTTTGAATCTGGTGGGTGAGGTATACGTCAAGTCGTTCGCGGGATTGCTTCGGGGGCACGACGAGGCGAATGCGTTCTCGCTCATCGGTGTCAACATCGACGGACATATCAGGAGGGATTGTCGGACGATTTCGACGCGTCGCCGGGAATGTTCAGCGATTGCTCGGGGGCTGATTCCGGGTTTGCCGACGAAGCCAAAACAGCCTGTTCTTCGTGTGTAAATCGCCGGTGGAAGATCAACAGAAGCAAGACGCCAATCGAGACCGACGCATCAGCCACGTTAAACACCGGCCAACGTGAGATGTGGAGACCGAGGATATCGACATTGAAGAAATCGACATCGACAAAATCCACCACCTTGCCGTAAAAAAGTGGCCCTTCTCCAAAAAAGACACCGT
Organism: Bacteroidota bacterium; assembly: GCA_035574455.1. Taxonomy (GTDB): domain Bacteria; phylum Bacteroidota; class Ignavibacteria; order UBA10030; family UBA10030; genus DATLYT01. Next base: position 17,056 of record DATLYT010000009.1, on the reverse strand, counting down.
AGAAGACGCGGTCAATCAGATTGCCGATTGCGCCACCAAGAATCATTGCAAGAGAAAATCGGATAATAAGCGACTCGTTCCGGATTTTGTAGAGATAGTAGAAGATGCCGACGCTCGCGACGATGGAGAAGAGTGTGAGGAACAGTTTGCCACCCAAATCAATCCCGAACGCCATACCCGGGTTCTCGATGTACGTCAATCGGAGGAAATCACCGAGGACCGCGTGGCTGGAACCTAACGGGACTCCGGAATGGTAGAAATCCAGAAAGGGAATAGAAAAGCCCTTCACCAAGAGTTTGGTGATCTGGTCGAGAACAACGATCGTCGCTGTAACCCAGAGAATCCGCATGCTGTTGAGTAATTCGTTATTTGTTGTTTGCTATCCGCTTCTTAGAACGATGGACACATCCCGATGAATGAAGGGCTACTTTCCTCGCTTCAATTTACAATCAATGCAAAGCTGAGCGTGGGGAACTGCTTCGAGGCGTTCTTTGTCGATCAGTTTGCCGCAATCGACACAGAAACCGTATTCACCTTTTTCGATCCGCTTCAAGGCGTCGTCGAGGTAGTTGAGAAATTTCCCTTCGCGTGAAGCAAACAGGAAGGTCTTCTCTCGCTCCATCGCATCCGTTCCCTGCTCCATGTGGAGAGAGTACGTCGAGTTTTCGGTGACGTACTCACCGGTCGTCACATCCATCATGCTCGCCTTCAATGTCTCGAGGTCCTCGAGAATCTCCTTGCGGCGATCCAAGATGATCTTCTTAAAATATTCGAGGTCCGCCTTGCTGTATCCCTTCCGTGGAACAGCGGCTTTCTGTGGGCTCGGTTTTGCCTTCACCGCTGTCGGTTTTCCTTTTGCTGCGGCCTTGGGTGTAACAGCTTTTGGCGTCAGTTTGGCAGCGGTTGGTTTAGCGCTCTTCGTTGTTGTGGATTTCTTCTGCTTCACTTTTGGCATGGTGTTCTCCCTGTGAATGAAAAACGTTCCCCCTCCGCCCTCGTTCACACTTTTTCGACGGCAATCTGAGCCTGCTCGCCGTTGATGTCAGCTTCCTGGAATTTCATCTGTGTATCCGTCGTCGACGTGAGTTTCCGCAGTTCCACGGCCAGCGTTTCCTGCCGAATGTAGGCCGCCCGTCGTTCTAATGCGGTTGCAAGCCGGTCGGTACTGCGATGATAGATTCTGATGCGGTCGGTAACCTCAAAGCCCGCATCCTTTCTCATGTTCTGCACGCGATTGACGAACTCCCGCGCCAACCCTTCATCAATAAGCTCTTCATTTAGTTCAGTGTCAAGTGCAACCGTAACGGAACCGTCGCTTTCCACGAGCCAGCCTTTGATGTCCTCATGGAGCACCTCGACGTCTTCTCGCTTGACTTCAAACTCCGTGCCGTTAGAAGAAAGCTTTAACGAACCTTCCCGCTCCAGCGTGGTGATTTCGGCGGCAGTGCATTCACGAATCCGTGCGGCAATCGCCTGCACGTGCTTGCCAAATTTCGGGCCTAAGGTTTTGAAATTCGGCTTCGCTTTCTTACGTACAATATCCGAATCGTCCCCTACATACTCGATCTTCTTCACATTAATCTCTTCGAGAATCATCTCTTTCAGCTCTTCGATTTCCATTCGTTGGCGGTCGTTCGATACCGGCAGGATAATCCGCTTCAATGGCTGGCGCACTTTGAGGTTCGACCGCATCCGCATCGCCCGGACGAGGCTCACAATCCGAATCGCCCGCTCCATTTTCCGCTCTAATTCAACATCGATAGCGTGTTTGTCCACCTCGGGAAGCATCGAGAGATGCACCGATTCCTCTCCGGAACCGGCGTGCAGATTACGGAACAGCTCGTCGGCAATGAACGGAGCAAACGGTGCAATCATTTTGCAGACAGTCAGCAGACACTCATGGAGCGTTTGATATGCCGCCGTCTTGTCCTTCCCCTTTTCGCTCTTCCAGAAGCGCCGCCGATTGCGTCGCACGTACCAATTGGAGAGCCGGTCAATAGTAAAATCGTTAATCGCCCGTGCTGCTCGAGTAACATCGTACTCTTCCATCCAACCGAGATACTGCTCCAAGAGAGAATTCAATTCGGAGAGAATCCAACGGTCGATTTCCGGCCGCTCGCGAACCGGAATGCGTTCGGCCGGCGATGTCGGTGGCGTAAAGCCATCCACATTCGCATAGAGCGCGAAAAAGGAGTAGGTGTTGATGAGCGTGCTGAAAAATTTCCGCTGAACCTCTGCAACCCCATCCTCATCGAACAACGTTGGCCGCCAGACAGGACTGTTCGAGACAAGATACCAGCGCGTGGCATCGGCGCCGTACTTTTGGAGCAGGGCAAACGGGTCGACCGTATTGCCCTTCGACTTCGACATCTTCTGTCCCTGTTTGTCGAGAATCAGCTCGTTGACGAGCACGCTCTTAAATGCCGGCTTATCAAACAGGAATGTGCCAATGGCGTGCAGGGTGTAGAACCAGCCGCGCGTCTGATCGATGCCTTCGGAGATGTAGTCGGCGGGATACGAACGCTCGAAGCGCTCCGTGTTCTCGAACGGGTAGTGCCACTGTGCAAAGGGCATCGAGCCGGAATCGAACCAGACATCGATCAGCTCCGGCGTGCGCTTCATCGTTCCGGAGCATTTCGGGCAGTCAAAGATGACTTCGTCAACGTACGGCTTGTGGAGATCGAGAGGCTCCGGCACATTTTTGCCCGCCTTCAACTCCGCGACGCTGCCGACGCATTTCTGCTCGCCACACTGTTCGCAAATCCAGATCGGCAGCGGCGTCCCCCAGAAGCGGTCACGGGAAAGTGCCCAATCTTTGTTCTCTTCAAGCCAATTGCCGAACCGCCCTGTGCCGGTCTCCTTCGGCACCCAGTTGATTGTTTTGTTGAGGTCGATCATCCTCTGCGCATAGGCGGTCGTGCGGATATACCAAGAATCCCTCGCGTAATAGAGCAGCGGCGACGAGCAACGCCAGCAATGGGGGTAGCTGTGGAGATACGATTCCTTTTTGAACAGCAACCCACGACGTTTGAGGTTGGCAACAATCTCCGGGTCGGCATCCTTCACAAACATCCCGGCGAAGTCTTTTACCTCCGGACCAAATTCGCCCGACTTGTTGACAGGATGGATGGTGGGAAGATTGTACTTCTTCCCCATCTGATAATCGTCTTCGCCGTACGCCGGCGCCATGTGGACGATGCCCGAGCCGTCTTCGGTCGTGACAAAATCTGCCGTGACGACGTACCAGCCTTTGCCGGAGACGGTGTGGTAGTTGAAGAGCCGCTCGTACTCCCTTCCTGCAAGCGATGAGCCTTTGAACTTCTCGACCACCGAGTATTCATCAGCGAGAACCGAGAGACGTGCCTCTGCAAGAATCAGTTTCTCTCCTTTGTACTCAGCTTTGACGTAGTCGACGTCCGGATGAACGGCGAGAGCGACATTGGAGATGAGCGTCCAGGGCGTCGTCGTCCAGACGAGAAAGTACGTGTTCTCCTCCCCTTTCACCTTCATCTTCACGTACACGGAAGGGTCTTTGACATCTTTGTAACCGAGCGAAACTTCGTGCGACGAGAGCGGCGTTTCGCAGCGCGGGCAGTAAGGCTGAATCTTGTAGCCCTTGTAGATCATCCCTTTGTCGTAATACTGCTTGAGCGCCCACCAGATCGATTCGATGTAGCTGTTCTCAAATGTAATGTAGGGATGGTCCAGATCGACCCAGTAGCCCATCATCCGGGTCATTTGCTCCCAATCGGTTTTGTACTTCCAGACAGACTCTTTGCACTTCTTGTTGAACTCTGCTATGCCGTACTTCACAATCTCGTCTTTGTGTTTGAAGCCGAGTTCTTTCTCGACTTCGATTTCGACCGGAAGCCCGTGTGTATCCCATCCCGCCTTGCGATGCACCTGGAAGCCGCGCATCGTCTTGTAGCGACAGACGAGGTCTTTCAGCGTCCGGCTCATCACGTGATGAATGCCGGGCCGACCGTTCGCCGTGGGCGGGCCTTCGTAGAAGGTAAAGGTCGGTCTGCCCTCGCGTGTTGAGACACTCTTCGCGAAGATGCGGTTCTCTTCCCAAAACGCCAGGACTTGGGTTTCGAGCTCGTGATAATTGATCTTATCGGTAAGTTGCTTGAACATATCTCAGGTTACAGATAGCAGAGCGCAGATGACGGCACACAAGTGCGCTACTTCAGCTCGAAGATAATTTCGACCGTCGCGGTGATTTCGATTTCTCCGGCCAGGATGGGCACATCGACACTGGCGGTGCGAGCTTCCATCGTCATCGGAACGATGGGCGAGGGCGTGGAAACAGCCGATTCGGAGATTGTGAGCACGCGACCGAGCGTCGCCCCTACCTGTCGAGCGAGCAGCTCAGCCTTTGTCCTGGCATCATCCGCCGCCTTCTTGAGTGCCTCGCGTTCGAGTTCCGTGCGGTTGGAGCTTTCGTACTGCAGTGGACCGAAGCCGGTCGCTCCGTTCTTCACCGCTTGATCCAGTATTTTCCCCGCATCTTCCATCTTCTTCACGACGACCATCACGTCGTTTTGCGCGGAGTATCCCACGATCGGAGGAGGGGAGATACGCTTCTCGTAATCATAGACAGGGTTGACGGAAACGCGCGTCGTTTGGATATCACTCTCGGCAATTCCGAAGCGTTTCAGCAGAGCGATGACTTGTGCGGTACGCTCACTGTTGCGCGAGAGCGCTTCGACTGCGGTTTCTGCCCGGTGAATGTTGACCTGAATCGTCAGGCGCAGCCGGTCGGGCACTACCCGCACCTTCCCAGACCCGTTTACTCGAATCGTGCGCTGGGGTTCTTTTTCCGTGTGCTGGCCGAGCGCAAGGACGGCCCCCAGCATCAGGAGAACAACGACTCTCAACATCAACACTATCGACTGCATTATTTTTTTCCGAAGTGAGAGATGAGCCACAGAATTCCGCTGAGCACAAGGCTCAACACGATGCTCGTTGCCAGCGGGAAGTAAAACTCGAAGTTATCTTTCTTGATGTGGATATCGCCCGGTAGCTTTCCGAGGAATGGAATTTTTGGCGCAACCATAAGCACCAGGCCAATAACCACCAACACCGCTCCGAGCAAGACGAGTAATTTCCCTATACCGACCATGATACTGTATGAAATTCCATCATCACATCTTCGACTTGAGAGGAAATCGCTCAGGGTGTTCTATGATTTCTATACTCAAATCGACATCGAGCGACGGCCAATAAAAGTGGCCGGGAGTTTGTTCTTGAACATTCAGAATGTCGCTCACTTGAGCGTTTTGAAGCCAAGGAAAATCTTTGTATGGAAAAAATAATTCCAGCCTCGTACAAGGAGCCAAAAACCGTGCCGAGAAATGTTTGCCACTTCAACTTCTGAAATGTTCGTTCCAAGCCCGCTTAAGCTCATCGCTGTGTGCCTTGCCTACTCCACACAATCCATAACATGATTGCTGTTGGGCGAGGTCTCCCGACCGAGCATCAAACACCTGTCAGGACGAGGTGGGACACCTCGTCGAACAGTTCCTTTTCAGCGGGGACATTTCATCGAACGGTTTCTTTTCAAACAACACCTTTATCTCTTCACTACCGTCAACCGTGAACTCTGAACTTCAAACCGTCTTCAGACTTTCATGCGCCTGACCACTTCCTTCATCACCGCGGTCATCTTCGGCTCGGCTTTCCTGGCGACGGCAATGACCTCTTGAATCGTCACCGGCTTCAATGCATCCGGAAAGCATTCATCGGTGAGAATGGAGAAGCCCAACACCCGCATCCCCATGTGCACGGCGACGATGGTCTCCGGAACCGTCGACATCCCGACGGCATCCGCGCCGATGGTGCGCAAGAACCGATACTCTGCGCGGGTTTCAAGATTCGGTCCCTGCATTGCAACATACACGCCTTTTTGAAGCTTGATCTTCAGGTCGAGCGCCGTGTTCTCTGCCAGCTCGATCAACTCTCGGTTGTAGGGTTCCGACATATCCGGAAAGCGCGGGCCAAGCGTATCGTCGTTCGGGCCGATGAGCGGATTGTCGCCCAGCAGGTTGATGTGGTCGACCATCAGCATTACATCGCCTTTGCGGAAGATCGGGTTGAGCGCGCCGGCGGCATTCGAGATGAGCAGCGTGTGCACACCCAAGAACTTCATGACGCGTACCGGAAAGGTCACCTGCTGCAAGGTATAGCCCTCGTAGTAATGAAAGCGACCCTGCATGGCAACGACCTGCTTGCCTGCGAGCGTCCCAAAGATCAACTTGCCGTGGTGGGACTCCACGGTCGAAATCGGAAAATGGGGAATCTCCTCGTACTTCACGACGAGATCTTTCTTAATCTCCTTGGCAAGGCCGCCTAAGCCTGTCCCGAGAATGATTCCGATGGGCGGCTTCGCTGCGGTCTTCGTGCGGAGATACGCAACCGCTTCGTTGATTGCTTTGCGGAGGTCGGTCATGCGATTACAGTTTCTTCAGAATATCATCGACTTCTAAATAGTCTTTGCCCGTTCCCAGCGAAGGGTCTCGTTGCACAACCTCATCGTCCAGCTCCAGCGCTTTGATCAACTCAATTTCCGACGAGAGGAGAACCTTTAATCTGCTGATGATGCTTTCTTTGCGAGCTTTCAGTCCCGAGATCTCATCTTTGATGTGCGAGAAATCCTGCCGTGCCTTATCGAGAATCTGCTGAGCCTTCAACTCCGCCTCCTGGACAATAAGCTGTGCCTCTTTGCGCGAGTTCTCAATCGACTTGCCGCTTGCCTCCTGCGCTTGCATCAAGGTCTGCTGGAGTGTTTTCTCCATGTTCTTATAGTCGCGGAGTTGAACCTCCATCTCGAGGAGTTTCTCCTGCAACTCTTTATTCTCCTTGATGTAGTCTTCAATTTCGCCGGAGATCATCTCCAAAAACGTATCGACCTCCACCGGGTCGTACCCCCGCAGCACTTTTTTGAATTGCTGGCGTCGAACTTCAAGCGGTGTGAGTTTCATAGCTCAGCCTTTCATGGGTTTGGTAAATGTCTCCAAGCACAGGTGAACAATAAGATTTTCTCTCGTTGCCCGGAACTTCCGTTCTTGGCAGTAACAGACTACGCTCAACGGCTTCCGCCATCTCGTGTGGAGGCAGTGGCCTGACAGGTTTCTCTCATCACCCGTAAGCGAAATCTCGTGGCATCGTATTTTACCCTTTTCTCTCCCCGAATATCGCCGTTCCGATCCTTACCATCGTCGCACCCTCTTCAATCGCAACCTCAAAGTCGTGCGTCATTCCCATCGACAAATGCTGCATTGTGATACCGGGTATCCCCTCCTGTTCGATCTGTTTTCGCAGCTCTGCCAGCTGTCGAAACGAGGGGCGGGAATCATTCGGGTCGTCCGAAAACGGCCCCATCGTCATCAATCCCTGCACAGAAATCCACGGAAGCTTCGAAATCTGCCTGGCCAACTCTACCGTCTTGTCCGGCATGATGCCGTACTTCGTCGCCTCGGTCGTCGTGCAAACTTCAAGCAGGATGTTGACCTTCCTACCGGCTTTTTCTGCTCGTTTGTTGATCTCTTCTGCGACTCGGATGTTATCAACCGAGTGAATCAGATAGACAAAGTCGGTAAGATACTTGACCTTATTCGTTTGCAAATGGCCGATGAAATGCCAGCGGATATCCTCCTCTCGTAACTGCTCCCGTTTCTCCCGCAGTTCCTGTGCATAACTTTCGCCGAAATCCCGCAGCCCCGCCGCCATCGCTTCTCGAATATGCTCGGGTGAAAACGTCTTCGACACACCGACCAGCAGCACTTCTTCAGGCTTCCTTCCGCACCGAAAACATGCCTCGCGAATTTTTCTTCTGACGGTTTCAATGTTTTCGGTAATCATCGCGTCGCTTGAAAGATTTAATATAATCGTACTTCCCGCCAAAATCAACGCTCACGAGAGAGCATCTCACTGTCCCATCGTGAGATACTGCCGCTCCGTTCAGCCGCTGCTTGACTTCAACTCCGATTTTCGCTTAATTAAAGAAGCATCGATGGTGGTGTGGATTGACTTGGCGCGACAGACGCGCCCGGAGGATTTACCGCAGTGTCCGACTTTGACAAATTCGACGACGAGAATCAGCCCCCGCGCCGTTCCGACGACGATGTGAAAAAATTCCGCGAGCAGTTACGGAACGGAGAGAAAGATATCAATAACACCGAGGCACTCGAAGAGATTATTCAGTTTTACTTCGATCACGAGCAATTCGAGGAAGCCCTCTGTTTTGCCGACCGACTCCTCTCCTTCGAACCGTTCAGTGCCGATGCCTGGCAACGCAAAGGCATGATCCTGAACAATCTCCAACGTTACGAAGAAGCCATCGCCTGCTACGACAAAGCCTTCAGCTTGAATCCTACTGACCCGGAGGTGCTGGTCAACAAAGGTATCACGCTCGATAACATGAACCGCGTAGATGAGGCACTGGCGTGTTTTAATGCTGCCATCGAACTGGAGCCGACACACGAAGACGCGCTCTTCCACAAAGGGGTCACGTTAGAAAAAGAAGAGCAATTCGAAGAAGCGGTGCAGATCTTCCGATTCGTCCTTCAACTCAATCCCGACCACGCCGACTCGTGGTATGAGTTGGGCTATTGCTACGACTTCCTCGATAAGCTCGAAGAGTCGGTGAAGTGCTACGACGAGCATCTGAACCGGGATCCGTACAATTTCAATGCCTGGTACAATCGGGGTATTGTGCTGAGCCGGATGGGGCAGTTCGAGAAATCGATCGAAAGCTACGACATGGCGCTTGCGATTCACGAGAAGTTCCCTGCGGCGTGGTATAACAAAGGGAACACCTACGCCAACGCCGGAAAACTCCAAGAGGCAATCGAATGCTATCGGATGGCACTGCACTACGACCCCAGCGACGTGCCCGCCTGGCATAACCTCGGAAATGCCTACGAGGAGTTGGGACAATATAAAGAAGCCATCGTCTGTTTCTCCAATGCCATCAAGTACGATCCTCAGCATTACGAGTCGTACTTCGGGCGGGGCTGCTGCTACGATGCGCTCGATATGCCGAAAAAGGCGCTGGTGGACTACAAAAAGGCGCTCTCGATCTACAACGACTATCCCGAGCTCTGGTACGCGCGTGCAGATGCCGAGTATAACTTAGGCCGCATCGAGGAGAGCCTCGAAAGTTACCGAATGGTTCTGCGCCTCGACCCCAAAAACGCCGAAGCATGGTACGATTACGGCGAGACACTCTTTGAATACGGCGATGTCGATGAAGCTCAGCAAGCGCTGGAGCAGTCGATCACACTCAGCCCCAATTTCTCACTCGCCCACTATACCCTCGGGAAGATTTTTCTTTCTCTTCGTCAGACGAAAAAAGCTCTCGAGGCATTCGGCCGAGCGTTCACGATCAACCCTGACCTCAAAAGGGTATTCCGCGACGAATTCCCTGAACTCAGAATTGTCCGCGAGTTCTCGCGACTCCTCAAGAAATAATCTCACCCTCCCATCCTTCTCACGCTTCCATTCATCACCTGTTTCCGCTTTACCCTCCGTCAACTTCTTCGTATCTTCGTTCAACGCTTACATCGTACAGTTCAGATCGCACATCGACCATGACTTCTTTTCCGCGCCCTCCCTTCTACGCCATCGTCGGCCATCCGGTAAGCCACTCGCTCTCACCGCTGATGCACGCGACCGCTCTGAAGGCACAAGGACTTCCGGGAGAGTACATTACCGTAGATGTCGAATCTTCGCAGCTGCGGCGAACGATTCAGGAGTTAGTGGAAAAAGGGTGCGCCGGATTCAACGTCACGATCCCTCACAAACAGGGAATCATCCCACTCCTCTCCAGAACGGATGAAGAAGCCGGAGCTATCGGCGCGGTCAATACTGTCGTTGTCCGAAACGGCGAGCTACAGGGATACAACACCGATGTGTATGGTGTCTGGAAATCGTTGGAGCCTTATGCGGACCGCATCCGAGGTAAGCACGTCGTCCTCCTCGGCGCGGGCGGCGGAGCACGTGCAGTCGTCCGATGCCTTTTGAGAAATTTCCAGCCATCTTCCCTTTCCGTCGTAACTAGGACACCTGAACGGGGCCGAGAGCTCGTCCGGGCGTTTGAAGCATCCCTCTCACTCCGCGTCTTTTCATTCAACGACAGCTCACTGGGGCAACTTCTGCGCGATGCGTCGCTCATCGTCAACGCGACGCCCGTCGGTATGACGCCGAATGTATCCGATTCTCCCCTGCCTCCAACGGTGAGCTTTCATCGCGACCAGATTGTTTTCGACTTGATTTACTCTCCATTGCAAACTACATTGTTGAAGTCCGCAGCGTCTTCCGGTGCAACAACTTTGGGCGGGCTCGAGATGCTCATTCACCAAGGAGCAAAGGCGTTCGAGCTGTGGACAGGAAAACAGATGCCGCTGGAACTTGTGAGGAAAGTGTTGGAGGAGCGGCTGAGATCGGGATAAATGGAGTAAATGGATAAATGGAGTAATGGATTAATGGATCATTGGATTGTGGAATCCTGAGAAGCTCTGACTATGTATTCCACGAATCCATCAATCCACTGAGGAGAACAATGCTGCCTTTTGAGATTCAGGTGAAATATGATCGTCTCCAATCCATCCTCCGCGAAATGGGCTCTGTCGTCATCGGGTTTTCCGGCGGGATCGACAGCACGCTGCTCGTTCGTGTCGCAACCGAGGTGTTGGGACAGAACGCCTTAGCCGTGATCGGTCGCTCCGAAACGTACCCGACGCGAGAGTTCGAAGAAGCCATTGCACTCGCCCGGAGCTTCGGATCGCGATACCGCGTTGTCGATACAGAAGAGACAGACAACCTCAAGTTCCAAGAGAATCCTCCCGACCGATGCTACTTTTGCAAGAATGAACTCTTTGGAAAGTTAGGCGCGATCGCCGAAGAGGAGGGCATTCGATGGATTGCAGATGGAACCATTACGGACGACGTCGGGGATTTCCGTCCGGGCATGCGCGCAAAAAACGAACGGCGTGTCCGCTCGCCGTTGCTCGAAGCCGGCCTGTCCAAAGATGAGGTGAGAACGATCGCCAAGTCTATCGGTATTCCGACGTGGGAAAAGCCCTCGTTCGCTTGTCTCGCCTCGCGCTTTCCCTACTGGCAGGGTATTACCAAGGAGAACCTTATGAAGATCGACGCCGCCGAGACATTCCTCCGCGACCACGGATTTCGCTTCTTCCGTGTCCGCCACCACGACGATAAGACCGCCCGCATCGAGCTGGGTCCGCAGGATTTCCATCGCGTCTTCGACGACGCGTTCCGCACCAAGCTCGTGGCATATTTTAAGAGCCTCGGCTTTTTGTACGTCACGCTCGACCTCCAGGGTTACCGGACCGGCAGCATGAATGAACCACTCTCACCGGAACAGAAGGCGGAATTCCTTCACAACAAATAAGGCCGTGGAAGCCTGACATTTTTCTCCCACGATCGGTCGACGGTGTTTCCAACTCACTATCGACAAATCACATACTGTCACATACTGAAGGAGGAGACACCATGCGTCCTGCCGCGTGTTTGATCTTACCGCTTTTCCTCGCTGCTTCCCTTTTGGCCCAAAATCCAGTCACCATTCAACAGTCTACTCTGCAGAGCATTTTCACTGCAGGGAAACCGATTCGAATCTACGCGAGCAGCGATACACAATCTACAATCAACGTCGGTCAACGCGGCGGAAACAACGTGTACGACTTCAGCTCGTTGAATTTCAGCGTGGCCATCATCGACACCTTTCGGCAGGTTTCCACAATTCCTTATCTTGCCTCCCGCTTTCCCGGAACAACTCTCACGTTGAATCTCTCCGATCACCCAAGCTTTAAGAACCATGTTCTTTTCTTGTGGGACAACAACAGAATCCTTACGCCCGGGGACTACAAAGATTTTTCTGCCGATTCTTTTCTCGTGACACAAGACAACCCGCCAGAGCTGTTTTTGAGATTCCCCATTTCGTATCCTGATTCTACTGGAGAGACGTCAAGAATTACCAGGTCGTTCTATTCTCGCGGAACGCTTACCCGGTCCGAGCAGAACGACATCCCAATGCATTATGTTGTTGACGGCTATGGAACATTGCGGCTTCCCGGTGGAGAATCCCGTCCCTGTCTGCGCCTCAGGTGGTACGAACAACCTCCCAACTATCATTACAAAAGCTTCCGGTATATTACCGATAACGGGATGATTGTTGTCGTCGACACGCAGAATGACCAGCCCGATGAAGGTATGGTCGAGTTTAACGATCGTGTGCTTCTGTTCCGCAACTCTCCCCTTACCACTGTCTCTGAGACAACGATGCCATTGCAATTCTCCCTTTCCCAGAATTACCCCAACCCTTTTAACCCGGCGACGGTTATCCGTTTTACATTGCCCTCAGTAGGGACACATCTTGACGTGTCCCTACGCGTATACAACATGTTGGGGCAAGAAGTGGCTACGCTGGTCGCCGGCACGGTTGAGGGGGGTCATCATCAAGTGCAGTGGCAGGCGGACGGACTACCGAGCGGCATCTACCTCTACCGCCTCGAAACCGGACAGCAGATGGAATCGAAAAAACTTGTACTGATCAAATAAAAGTCTTTATTCTTTGCCCGAAACCTCTTACCTTGAAGCACCATTGCAACTCGACATTTGACCACACAGAACAAAGGAAGCCCATACATGAAAATCGCGAAAGACACCGTCGTAACGATCGATTACACGCTCACCGACGAACAAGGAAAAGTCATGGATAGCTCACGAGGTCAGGAGCCGCTGACCTACTTACACGGTGCCGGGAATCTGATTCCGGGACTCGAATCTCAACTGGAGGGAAAATCGAAAGGGGATGAGGTGAAGATTTCTGTGCCGCCGGCAGAAGCGTACGGTGAGCGGGACGAGCGGAAGGTCCTGACGGTTGCGCGGGAGCAGTTTCGCGGCATCGACAGGCTTGAGGTAGGAATGCAGTTTGCTGCCGATGGCGGACAGGGCGAGTACTTTGTCACGGTCACAAGAATTGATGGCGATATGGTCACAGTCGATGCGAACCATCCGCTCGCGGGGAAGACGCTCAACTTCGACGTGCGCGTGGTCGATGTGCGACAGGCGACTCCCGATGAGCTGAGTCACGGCCATGTGCACGGACCCGGAGGACACCATTAACGAGTTGTAGCAAGGTCTGTTCCTGTCATTCCAGAAGATCCACTAACCTGTTCAGAACTCCCAACATAAAGGGGGCTACAATCTGCTTTCTGTATACTGCTTTCTCCCTCCTCGCTTCTGTGACATTAGCCACAGCTATTCCCACCGCAAGACTGTAACATAGAGTGAATTCATTGTTTATTCTACTCATTGAGGAGGATGTATGAAGGGTTCTTTTTGGACAAAGTTGCTTACAGCCGTAGTTGCTCTTCTGGCGACGGCATTGCTCGTGGCGGGCTGCGAGAAATCGACCGAGCCGACGGGCACAGGGCAGATTTCGATGACGTCGAAGTACTCGAGCGCCCCGGCACCGGCTGCGTCGATCCGTCCGGATTTTGCGGCGACGGGCGAGAGCGCCATCGATTCTATCCGGATCACCCGCGCGCGGTTTGTGCTGCGGGATATCAAGTTCAAGACACAAGCCGATAGCTCCAACTTCCGCGCGCTGCCGATGATCCTCGAACTTAATTTGAACGGCGCGGTGCAAGAAGTTTCCGTGGCGAGCGTTCCGTTCGGCACTTACCGCCGGATCGAGTTCGATGTACATCGGGTCGATACCGCCTCCGTCAACGGCGTCCCTGCTGCTGAACGGCCGTTGTATGCGGACTTCCTCGCCGGCGACCGTTACAGCATCATCATCGAGGGGACGATCTACACGGCGGGACAGGCGCCGCGCAATTTCATCTACCGCTCCCGCGTGAATGCCAAGCAGAAGATCGACCTCTCGCCGGAGCTTGTAGTGAGCGAGGGCCAAAGTTCGGTCAACGTGACGATGCTCATCAGCTCCAACGGCTGGTTTAAGTCCGGCAACACCCTGCTCGACCCGACCGACTCTCGTAACGAGAGCGAGATCGACAACAACCTGAGGGCTTCCATCAGAGTGTATAAGGACAACAACAAAGATGGGTCGAAGGACAATTGAGTGAAGCGGATGGGTGATGGGTGATGAACGATGGGTGATGGATGATGGTTGATGGTTGAGGCTGTATTCGGAATGCGAGCCTGCCTGATATTGGGCAGGCTTTCTTATTTGCTCAAGTTGACCGCTCTTCCAGCCATCCGTTGAAACAGACGGCTGGGAAACCGAAGAAAACCCGCGGTGCGGGTTTTGGCGCTTCCGGCAAGCCGTCGACTTCAGTCGATGGCGAGGTTGAATTCACCCAATATCTGCACGACTGTTCTCAGCGGTCAACTTGAGTTATTTACTAACGCAGAATGTTGTCCCTTTCTCGCCGCTGCGGCAAGCTGGCCCGACGTACCAAATTAAGCCACTCCGCTTACACTTGACGCCTCTTGACACTGACACACGAGTTTACTACTATGAGACCGTTGCTTCTCTTAACCTCCCTGCGACCACGAGAAACCACATGTCCGAGCACCGTCGAAATTTGTTGGAAGTCGTTGCAGAAGAGTTGCGGCTGCGGAACTATAGTCCAAAGACCATCAAAGCGTACAAAAGCACGATTCGTGCTCTCGCGAAGCATTTTGCACCGAGACATCCTCGCGAACTCTCCGAGGAGGATATTCGAGAGTATCTCCTCTATCTCCTTCAAAAAAAGCGATACGCGGCATCGACGGTGAATCAAGTCATCAATGCCCTACGATTTCTGTATGTTGATTTATACGGTAAGCCGTTTGTCTTAGGGGAGATACCACGTCCGAAGAAATCCCGAAACTTACCAAAAGTATTGAGCGAGACGGAAGTGCGTGCCATTTTGGACTCGACATCAAACTTGAAACACAAAGCGCTCTTGATGTTGGTGTACTCAGCCGGATTGCGCGTGGGAGAAGTCGTGAGAATCAAGCTGGAGGATATTGATAGCACACGGATGTTGATCCATATCCGAAAGGCAAAGGGACTGAAGGACCGGTACGTGCAGCTTTCGGAAACGGTGCTCTCAACGCTACGCGAGTATTGGAGACATGCTCGACCGAGAGAGTGGTTGTTCCCTGGCCAAGGCGACCAAGGCTTTCTCAGCGAGCGTACGGCTGAAGAAGTGTTCAAACAGGCAACGACGAGGGCAGGGATCCGGAAACCCGTTTCGATTCATTCCCTTCGTCACTCGTACGCCACACACTTGCTCGAGGCAGGAGTTGATATCAGGTATATCCAGGAGATCCTCGGCCACTCGAATTTGAAGACCACGGAAATTTACACGCACGTGAGCAAGAAGCAGATTGCGAAGGTGGTTAATCCGTTAGATCGGATGTTTTCTCAGACGAAGTAAGTAAGCCCCGAATTCTTCGGGGCAAGCACGCTATGCGGCTATCCTCCCTAAAACGAAATAATCACGCAATGCGATTATGCGGTAGTTATGTGCCATTTGCCTTCATGAAAGGATTAATCACAATGAATCATATACGATCAGCAGTGGCAGTTATCGCTATCCTTACCCTCTCACATGCTCTGTATTCACAGAACAATTTCCGCCTGCAAGCTGTCGGCGGAGTTTCGTTCAACGCCTTGACCACTGGTGTTTTCAGCAATTGGAGAGATGGTTGGACATTTGGGGGTGGTGCGTCATATCCGATTAGTCCGTCGATTGAACTTGGTTTGAACATAGCTTATAGTCACCATGCGTACAGAGGTGACAATCTCCAATTGGTGTTTCCTGCTGTCGCGGGTTTTCAATGGAGTGTTGCCGGACAACCATCGAATGTAATTGAGGCATCAATCACGGCTCGAGCCTCAACGGAAGCTTCGTTCATCAACCCTTTTTTGTCCCTTACGACAGGTCTGTATAGACTCAACATCGGCGAGATCATTATCTCAACGTGGTTCGATTCAAATCCACAGAATGTGTCTCGCTCAACTTACAATGGTTCAGGCGTTTCCTCAACAAAGGGTTTTGCTGCCCTCGGGCTGGGCTTTTCAATTCCACTGGACTCAAGCATTCGGATTGCACTCGAGGGTCGATTTACTCAAACCTTCAATTCACAAGAGAGTTTCATCCCTTTGCTAACAAGAATTCAATTTGACCTGTGATAGACGCTGGCAAACGGCACATAACACGGCAAACAACGACACTCGCTCATTTGATATGGCTACGTTGAAGCTTGGTAAGAAAAATAGTTGTGCTCGTTCCATGCCCGCCTTATTCCGTTCCACTTCATGCGGCGGGCACGGCGTTGTTTGCCGAGACGTTATGCGTCATTGCTTTGCGCCCTAAACTCAAAAACCATCAAAAGGAGGTTCCGATGAAATCTCTTACACTTCTCTTGGTCGGCTTACTTTTCTTCTCCTCGTGCGCTCCACAAAAAAGTCGTCCGACTGCCACACGCGAAGACATAGAGAAACTCGCTTCCCAATTTTGGGCAGCTCACGAAAAAGGAGATGTGGAATCTCTCGCGACAATGGTAACTGAGGACGTCATCGTGATGGTACCTAATGCGGATGATCTTCGAGGCCGATCGGCAGTCAAGCAAGCAATGTCACAGATGTATGCTGCCATGAAAGTTACAGATTTTGCAATTCAGACTCGCGAAATTGATATTTGTGATAGCACCGCCTACGAGCTCGCTACCTATACTGAAAATCTTAACTTTGCAGGGAAGCCGCCCCAACCAGTACGCGGGCGTTACCTTCTGGTGTGGAAGCGTCAACCGAACCAATCGTGGCTCGTTCATCGGAACCTCTTCAACTTAGCCGCTGGCGTACATCCATAAGAGATGAGAAATGCAGCAGCCATTTGAATTTTTGATTGGGCGCAAAGCAACGAACGCATAACAGGCGTAACCACGACGCTCATGTCATTTGATAGTACGAAGTTGAAGCGGTGTGAAAACTTAAAGAGTTCGCTCCATGCGCAATCATTCCGTTGACACTTCATTCATTGCGCACGGCGTGGTTACGCCAGAACGTTAT
>DATLYT010000008.1:0-11139 GCA_035574455.1 Bacteroidota bacterium | reverse complement strand
AGTCAGAGCTCCGAAGGGAAGATGCTGACTGACGAGTGTCCTTCTTTTACTGCTGACATCCGACCTCTGCCTTTTGCCTTCTTGTACCGCAAGCTGACCGCATGCCGCCTGAATATCTTCACCGGCGCTGCTGCGAACCATCACCGTCAGATTAGCTTTGCGAAGCTTCTCGACAAACTCCTCCATCCTTGTGCGGGGAGATGGCCGTAACGTGGCAGCAAACCCGGAGGGGTGCGTAAACTCGATTGAATGAAACGGGATAATATTGACCTTGCACGGAAAGCGCTTAGAAACCCTGATCAATCGCTCGGCATCGGCGTCCGTGTCATTGAAACCGTCGAAGGGGATGTATTCAAACGTCGGTCGAAAGCGCGTTTTCCGGTAGTAGTATTCCATAGCGTCCATCAGCTCCTCCACGCTGAACTTCTTGGTAATCGGCATGAGCTGGGTACGCTTTGCATTGTCGAGGGTGTGGAGGGAGAGGGCGAGTTTGACTTTTCGCCCCTCATCCGCCATCTGCCGGATTTTATCGGCATAGCCGGCCGTGGAGATTGTCATATGTCGCGCGCCGATGTTGAGCGAGTCATCGTGGTTCAGAATCTCCACTGTCTTCATCACGTTGTCGTAGTTTAACATCGGCTCGCCCATCCCCATGAAGACGATGTTCGTGATGCGCCGCGGGCTTTCGTTTTGCGCCTGGATGACCTGGTCGACAATCTCGCCCGCCGTCAAATTGCGCAGGAAGCCCATTGTGCCGGTCGCACAGAATTTACAGTCAAGCGGACAGCCAACCTGAGTCGAGATGCAGAGTGTGAGGCGCTTTTCGGCTGCGGGAGAATGAGACTCCGGTGGAATGAGGACGCTTTCAATCCTAAGGCCATCGCTCAGTTCAAACAAGAACTTCGTTGTGCCATCACGCTTCGAGACTTCCTTCGCCACAATGCGAAGATTGTCAATCGTGGCAACTCCCTCGAGCACGGCGCGGAAGCCTTTGGAGATGTCTGTCATCTCGGCGAAGGATTGGGCGCGTTTGCCGTAGAGCCAGGTGAAAATCTGGCGTGCGCGGTACTTCTTCTCGCCGAGGGATTGGACGAACTCCTGGAGTTCCGAGACGGTGAGCCCTTTGAGGTTTGTTTTATCGCGCTTCATGCGGAGAGCAATTTACGGAATAATGCGGGGGAGAGCAAGGTGAAAGATGGTAAAGACGGGGCGGCTTACTCGGAGGGACGTTCAGAACCGTCGGCGTTTCGAAACGTTTTGTCCGTTCCCTGCCGCCCTACCGGCCCTACTGAATGATCAGAAGCTTCCGTGTCATCGTGAACGCTCCTACCTGAAGACGGTAGAGGTACACTCCTGAAGCAAGGTCTTCCGCAGAGAATAAAGCAGTATACACACCCGGCGTCTGAAATTCATCCACCAATGTTCTCACTTCTCGCCCGAGAAGGTCGTACACTTTGAGTGTAACATGAGATGCTTCCGGCAGTTCGTAGCGGATTCGCGTTTGAGGATTGAAGGGATTGGGATAATTTTGATGCAAGGCAAATGTGCGTGGCCAGGCTTCATTCAGCTCTGCCGTTGTCACAATACTCCCGGTGGAAAACCTCCACTCGATCGGTAATCCAGGCAGAGCATTTCCGGATAAATCGTTCACTGCAGTAATGGCAAATGCGTACGCTCTCCCGGTGTCGAAGGCGGCATGGGTGAGTGTCAGAGTATCTGACGTGATATTCCAGTGCACCGTCCATCCACCCGGATCGGGCGAGCACGCGAAGGTAAATGATGAGACATCGATCGAGCGATTGAAAAAGAGCCTAATGGGCATTGTGCGACTAACGGTTGAATCACCGTTGGCTGGGAAGGTGCGAAGGAGAGAAAAGGAGCCCACCATCGGAGGTGCCGTCAAACCGGTCACAATGGTTCCCGGTTCACCTCGATAGAGCTCTGGACCCACGCCACCACCGGAGCCTCCGTCTCCACCGGCCGCGCGTAAGGTGCCGGTGAATGAAGAGAGGTCTCCGTACACCGCAAGCCTTCCGCCGCCACCTCCCCCACCCCAGATTCTCCACGAACTGGACGGTATAAAAACGCCCGATCCTCCCGACGCAGAGATGATGCCGCTTCCTGTGACTGAAGCGGCTCGAACCAGCACCGAGCCTCCAGCTCCACCCCCAGCTCCATAGTCTCCGCCCCGCTCTTGTGGAATGGCAGAGAATCCATCGGCAAGAATTTTTCCATCAACTCGTAATATACCCCTGACAACAAGACTCAACGCACCGCCACCAGAGGCCCCTGCACCAGTCAAACGGATGTTCCAAGGACTATACGTGTCCATTGCAGAGTTTACACCATATCCTCCTAAACCACTCGTCACAGGCAAGACGGAATCGCCATAAGTCGGA
The DNA here is from genome assembly GCA_035574455.1 of Bacteroidota bacterium. Classification (GTDB taxonomy): domain Bacteria; phylum Bacteroidota; class Ignavibacteria; order UBA10030; family UBA10030; genus DATLYT01. The sequence goes on along the minus strand of DATLYT010000008.1, from coordinate 8,740 downwards.
GTCGGCCTTCCCAGAGTAGTCTGATATGCCCCTGTTCCGCCGCGCCCGCCGTGGGAACCGCCCGGCATATAGTTGGATTGCCGACCGTAAAATCCCAGCCCGGAAAAATCAATGGCTCCGGTATTGTCAACGGTAACATTTCCAGAAGCTCGAATCTGAACGCGTCGATCACCACGATCTTCCCACAAAGGGAAACGCAATGTGGGAAAGGCGTCCGCGGGGAAAAGTTTCAATGCAGTTCGATAATCATTTCCCGCCAGGATTGCGCTATCGCGAACTGAAAGATTCCGAACTGCCAATCCCTCGGTCGCTACGACAGCGGAGCGGATATCGACATCGAATCCTGATAATATGCCGGACAGGTATCCAAGACCGCGATGCCCGCCTTCATCGCTAATCTCGATCCTTTGTTCTCCACCCGATTGATTCCAATAAACCGTTCCCGGTCCACCATTGTTGCGGAGGTCGCTCCAGCTTATCGCTTCTCTCCCTCCCCGGCCTCCAACGGCCATGACCTTTCCTGTCCATAGAGCTTTGTCCCCGTAGTCGATGCGTATTCTCCCACCGCCCCCACCACCCCCATACCCTCTGTAGAATGCATCATACCTTCCATCTCCACCCGATGCTGAAATGATCCCGCTACCGGCGAGCGATGAAGCACTCAACCAGATACTCCCGCCTGCACCTCCACCGGTCCCTTCGTCAAGCCCGGATATATCACCGGAGCCGGATGCCCCGTCGGCTCGGATCGCGCCATTTACGCGAACTGTTCCCCCACAAAGGATTCGCAGGACACCACCCCCTGAGCCTCCAAATGTTTGTAGGTAATGCCATTGTGTTACATCGGATCGATACCCCCACGACCCCATTCCTCCCTCACCGAAGGACAGCGGCTCACGTGGGTCGCCGTACGGCAGCGAAGAGCGACCAAACATTATAGAAGCAGGCTGACGCGCACCAAATCCACCATAGCCGCCGTGCGATCCGCCGGCATACGCACTCGTGGTCCACTTTCGTCCAAACATGCCGAAGCCGGTGAGATCGATGCTGCTGGTTGGATCGATAACAATATCCGACCGGATTTCTATAGACACGACTTCTTGGAGGGAATCTTTCCAAATAGCGTCGGGATAGATGTTTTGTGTTGTGGAAAGACCTGTGCGCAGACCGTAGCCATCCGGAACTTTGTAACGACGTGGTATTGGCCAGACAAGACGAACGTAGGGATTGTCGGGCATCAGCCGCGCGCTATCACGAAGAACTAACGCGCGCGCCTTCAGAACGTTGGTAACAACAGTGGCATTGCGCACCTCCACGGTGTCTTCGGGGAACTCACCCTCAATCTTCCCCATTCCTCCTTTCAGACCGCCGGAACCGTCAATCAGAATCTTGCCGATGCCGCTCGAATGCTTCCAGTAGATCGTACCGGGTCCGCCGTTGACGACGCTATCAGCCCACGGGGGAATCATTGTTGGGTTTGCCTGAACATTCAGTCGCATCTCAACCGGGTCGAACCACCCACCCTCGCCTCCTAACGCTTTCACGCTCCCGTTCCATCCGGCATTGCTTGCATAGTTGATTCTGATCCGTCCACCACTCCCACCGCTTCCGGTTCCATCATCAAAGAATCCGAATTTCCCCTTTCCGCCGTTCGCCTCGATTCTACCGGAACCTGAGAGAGCGCCGCGCACATTGAGAAAAATCGTTCCACCGCTCCCTCCTCCGCTCGCTCTTCCCTGCCCTGTTCTGTTTGGTTGCCACCGGTGCACGATCCCCATACCGCCGTTAGCACTGACGATCCCATCCAGAACAAGATCGGTCGCATCGATGCGGATGATTCCACCACCCTTTCCGCCTTCAGTATCGTAGTTGCTCCACCTTGTGTTGATCGTCGGATAACCCCCTAAGCCTTCCAGCAGTTCAGTATCGGAGAAGACCGGTGAACCGACGGGTTCATCGGCCGGGATGAAGTAATTACTGTTTAACTCGCCGAAGGTGCCGCCATACCCCCCGTAGCTCGCCCCGGTGTAGGTGGGCACCCGACCTCCTGCCTCCGATTCGTCACGGACAAGACCCCAACGTGGGCCTCCTCCTCCTTCATCACTATCGAAGTGCGTCCTCGAATCGATGAACGCGTTGCCAAGCGAGGCATGGATTCGTTTCGCGGGGATAGAGGTATTGATCAGTCGGCTGCGCTGAGCAACGTTGATCCGGCAGGAGTCGCTTGGAGTGAGGATCTTGACTCGGTCGGTGAGAAGAGTATCGGCGATCAGAAGAGCCGTTCTCGTGACGGTCCGGGATGCATCAAACGTACCCACATCGATCCGGCCTGCTACCACGGAGCAAGAATCGAGAACAACTCTGGCAGGCTGTGTGCTTGAGCTGAGGCTTACCGACACATTAAACTGCGACAGCTCTGCCGCAAGCGAACGTGTGCGCAGGACGTTTGCGCTGACTGAGGAGTTCTGACTTGCCCGGAGTGTTCCAAGTAAGAGCTGATTAGAGCGCGCAATTCTGGAGTCGTTCAAGGTGAGTTTAGCGACTTCCGCGTCCGCAGCGATCGAGAGGGTGCTGGAGGTGAATGTAGCCTCGCCGGAGTTCGGTATGGATGAGCGTTCCACAACTCGGAGGCGGTCAACCGCTATGAACGGACAGTCTCTTGCAGTCAGGTGATTTGATTCAAGATCTAACTCAACGGTCATCCGGGAAGACGAAAGCGAGAGGATGTCCACTTTCGCGTTACCGCGGATGCTAATCTGTGAATCGTGGGAGGAAAGAGCTTCGGCGTTTAATTCTCGAGCCAGGAGCCTGGAGTTCTCTCGCAGTGCGATGGATTGAGCGCTTCCACCCGATAGTTGGGAACGACGGACACGTAAGGTTCCAGAGAGATCGACGGTACCATTGACCACCTCCATACGATCACCCACATGAACGCCACCTGCGGTAAGGGAAGCACCAAACGTCGAACCATCGAGACGAATGGTTCCAGCCCGGACGTCGCCGTCGATATCCACTGTCCCACGAATCACAACTGAGTCTGCGTTGATATCGGCATTGAGCAGTTCGTCCGGGGCAAGTGAGAGCAGCACCCCGCCATCATACACTTCAACGTCGGTGAAGTCGGTAAGTGCATCAGGGACAATAATCGCGATACAGCCGGGATAGATGGTGAAGGAGCCGGTGAGACTACCGTAGAAGAACTCAAAACGTACAGGAAAGGCAACTGGTGATTCGCAGACCGGATTGTTTTCACCCGGTAGGATTTCCCCAATAAGCTCGAGCACCGACGAAGGAAGGGACCAGCCAGCACGCTCCACTTTCTGTTTTGCCCTTGCCAGAGAATGCGCCACCGATGAGATCGAAACAAGCTCAGTCTGCCACGTGCTGCTCTGAACGATGTAGCGCTGCTTGGTGCTAAACTGCGCTCCCCCGATGGTAACACGCTGAAGCTCGAGCGTATCGGCCCTGCGGATGCCGTACACGCTTGCAGTGCCGTTAACGACGGTTCCAAAAAAAGAAGTATCCGTCCTGATAATGACGTAACTCCCGTACCGCGTGGAGCCACGCAGCGTATCGACAACAGACGTAGCTGTGAGACCATGTCGAGTATTGCCCGGTTGTATCATCATCCCCGAGATAAGCGTAACACAACCGACCAGCAACGCTAACTGTGCCGACTGGGCAAATAACGTTCTGCTTGGTGGAGTTGACTGCATACGTGCTGATGGTTCTTCACTCTGTAGTTCTCTGCTCCGTTCATCTCGTTCCGACGCCGAGCGTGGGAACGAGCAACGAACCACTGCTCAACCTATTTTTTAGCTCCAGCGTCCGGTGCCGGTTTGCTGACCTGTGTCGCTGTACGTCCACCACTCGCCCGAACCGTTCGCCTGCCAAACCATGCGAAGAGTCAGAACATTTTGCCTGTTGTAGAACTTAAGCTCACCCGAGCCGTCTGGATTGTTAATAAGCTCTATGCGCTCGTCCGGCACGCCGTTCTCATAATCCCGCCATATGCCGGTAAGGACGTTCGATGCGCTCGTCGACCAGGACACTTCCACATCGATTCGCGTCGAATTCTCCTCGTATGCCTTGAAGCTCCCGCTCTTCCCATCGCCACTTGTTGAACCCTCGAGAGCAGTCCAATTATTGTATCCGCCACCATTCATCGTGTAGCGCCACTGGACACTTCCATCCGCTTGTTTCGTTCCTGTATACGTGTACGTCACACCGCCGGCGGTATATGTCCACTTCCAGCTATTTCCTTCTTTCGTGGCCGGTAACGATCGAAATGCATCCCACATCGAAGTAACGGCGCTGAAGAACTCTGCCATGGTCTTTGCCGTCTGCGCGTACGGGTCTTGCGACGTCGTGTTCGGTCCTTTGAATCTCACAGACGGAATCGATGGCGCGTCTTGCGGCGGCTCTGTGGGCGATTCTTCTTCTTTTCCGCAGCCCGCAACGAAGACGGTGAAAGCGAGCACCAGAAGCAGGCTCCAAAAATACTTGTGCAGTGTTGGAATACTCATAGTACCCTCCTTACGTTGTGAATGTCTAATGTCTATAGAGGAAGTTTCTGGGAACACAAGGTTTGATGTGTCAAATATTCTGCATTTGGCGGACATCAACAATCCCCAATTCTGGGGATTTTGAGGGAACGGCTTCTGAAGGATTTTCAGGGAGAGAGGTAGGAAGGTACCCCGAATTTACACGAGCCTTTGCCTGAGTGCTTTGGAGACCGCTTCCGTCTTGGAATGCACTTGCAATTTCCCGTAAATCCGTTTGATGTGCGTATGAACGGTTTCGATGCTGAGGTTCAGTGCGTCTGCAATCATCTTGTAACTCGAGCCGGCAACGAGGTGTTCAAGAATTTCGGTCTCGCGTTTGGTAAGGTTGTGGGATTCTGTCTGGGCGGGAGCAATGGAGCGGAAGAGGCTGAGCACTTTTTTCGCGATGCTTGGTGTCATCGCCGCGCCGCCGCGGTGTACTTCCGTGAGCGCCGCCATGACAACCTCCGGAGAGCTGTTCTTCAGGAGATATCCCGATGCGCCGGAGCAGAGCGATTGAAAGATTCTCTCGTTGTCGTCGTAGACCGTCAACATCACAACATTGAGGTTGGGATACCGTTGCTTCAGCCGGCGAACCCCTTCGATGCCGGACATTCCATCGAGACCGATATCCATCAAGACGATGTCGGGCAACGGTTCCTTGATGCTTTGCAAGGCCTCTTCGCACGATGCATATTTCTGATTGCAGCGAAAGCCCGGCGTGGCGTTGAGCAGACGCGCAATCCCATCCCGGATCGACGCATTGTCTTCGACAATTGCTACAGAAATCGACAAACGATCAGCTCCTGTTCTCGGTCGCTTTCATATTTCCCTGTAGTTATCTGTTCACTGCTTCACCAATTCTACCCTTCGGTTCAGCGCCCTGCCTTTCTCGGAATCGTTCGATGAGACCGGTGAAAGCGGTCCCACACCATGAGCTTTTAGTCGGTCGGCAGCGACCTTGTGCTTTGACACAAGTTCATTGACGACCGCCTCGGCTCGCGCTTTAGAGAGCTTCAGGTTGTAGTCCAGCCCTCCCACATTGTCTGTATGCCCGACGACGTGAAGGCTCAGTGCAGGGTTTTCGGAGAGGAGACGCACGATTTCCTTGATCGCGGCTTCTGATTCCGGTTTGATATCGGACTTGCCCGTATCAAAGTAAATCCCGTAGAGAGCCGCTTTACCTGTTTGCAGGATGTCGTTCTTCCAGGCATCGGCATTGGCCTCAACCACTTGTTGCATCGGCGCTTCTTCAACGACGACGAGACTATACCAATCACCGCCTGTTGCATAGATATGGGCCCAGGTGCGCCTGCCTCCTTTTTCGAGCTTCAGATAGACATTCTGGTCGCCTTGATGGACGACATCGCCTCCAGCTTTCTTGATTGCGTTTGCATAATTTCGGAGCACAGCAGCCGCCGACTGCGGTCGAACGCCGTCCTTCACCATGTATGTGATTTTGGTGAATCGACCCTCGACCGTTATCCAACCACCTTTGCTGTCTCTGAAGCTGTTATAGGCATCAAAGTCCCTCTGTTCGTACGTACCTATATAGTAGTCGGGCATTCTGGTGAAGAGCGGGTGGTCTTTGCTACCTTCGATGTCCTGCTGAGCGAGCGAATTCGCGCACAGAAAGACCGTAACAGAGAAAAGCCAAGTTAGAATAATCTGTGTGCTCATGGTTTGAGTCTCCCGTGTGGTAGTTTTTTTCTCACCTCGTCATTGTTTTGCCTGTCGAACCACGCTGCCCGAAACAGTCGCTACCGGTCTCCCTTTTGCTCGACAATGGTGACGTAATACTCGGGTCCGGCATCCGTGTATGCGTGAACGTAGAGCCACGTGATGTCGGCTGTTCCGCCTTCTCCTGCCTTCCGCATTATTTTCGCGGTGAAGTCGGCCCCTTTGTCGTAGATGATGTTACCTCCGAGCTTCTTGACAATCGCCCGGTAATGTTGCTTGATCTCCTCTCCATTCTTTGCCGTTGTGCTTTCTACCTCGTAGAAGAAATCTGTAACTCGGAGTTGCCCCTCTACCTTGAACCGACCTTTGTGTCTGCCGCCTTCGATGATGTTGTGCAGATGTGCAGTAGCACGATCCTTCCTTTCATATGACGTGATGCGGTAACCCGGCAAGCGGGGAAACAATGGATGGTCTCGTCCTCCGAGATCCCGTTGGCTCTGCGCGAACACCGCATTGTCTTTGACTTCACGGATGTCCTCACGAAGTGCGGGAAGAAAAAACAACGGCACAGTCAGCAGCGGAAGAATACAGGGCGATCTCATCTGTGAGTCTCTCTACTTTGTGATAGCGAATGAATGAAGAACATCCTCGAACGCCTTTGCGTTCGCCCGAAAATCAGCTTCATTCGGCTCAAAGTACGTGAGAACGTACCGTTTGCCATGCAGAAAGAAGACTGTCATACGACTGAACACCTCGTGCTGCCCCATCGGAGTTGTGTAGACGATGTCGCATCCCTCAAGGTTATTCTTGGTGATGACCTTTTCCGCAGAACGAAGCTTCTGTCCGAAGATTTTTCCCCACTCCTTTACTTCCGTGGTAAACTGATCACAGCTCTTTGCCGTAGAAGGATGGGCGTAGACCTCGATAGTCGGCGGCGGAAGTTCTCCACCATCTCGCGTCGGTTTGACCGCATTCAAGCGCACGCCGTTCTCTTCTCCCCGTGATGGCTTCCCCAGACTCCCTTCGAGACCAACCTTGCCGGTCTTAAACGCTTCCGGATCCGGCAACGGATCGGGAAAGTGTCCCCAGTCAACAGTCCAATTCTTCGGGCAGCTGAACGAGAATCCATACTGCTTGTTGGAGACGAGCTGTTTCTTCTCATCCGATGACTGCTGTCCGGTTCCGCGGGTGGGAATCAGCCACGCAGTGAGAAGAGTTGTAAGGACCAACGAGCGGTAATAAAGACCAACACGATTTCCCATGGTAACCTCCTATGAGTGGATCGCGCTCGGAACCGTATATAGGAAACGCGATGCTCGGAATCCATCCCCAATTCAGGGGATTTTGACCGGCACACGAAGGTTTGCGGATGTTCCCTTGCCCGGCTCAGTTGCGATCGTTATGCTTGCGCCGATAGCCGTTGCCCTCTGTTGCATATTCTTCAGACCGTTCCCCCGTGTTGGCACCGCCAGATCAAAACCTGCACCGTTATCCTTCACCTCAATCGATAGCAGGCGCCAACGTCGAGAGTTGTGGTGGGGGAGAAGATGGATCTGGATATCGACTGCGGTACAGGCTGCGTGTTTAGCGATGTTGTTGACCAATTCTTTGAAGATGAGATAGATGTTTCGCCGTACGTCGAGTGGAAGTCGCACGTTGAAACCATTCGCCTCCAGCTCTTTCCGAAAACGAAGTTCGATCGCTTTGGCATCAAGAAGGCGGATGGAAAACTCCTGCATACGCAGCACGAGATCATCCAGCAGATCATTCTCCGGTTTGATCGTCCAGACGATATCGTTCATTGCGTCTAACAGACTGCGTGCGGTGCCGGATACATCCTCTAGGAGCTCTCGTGCTTCGGCGGGGTTCTGTTCGATGGTTTGTCGTGCAACATCGCTGGAAATAGCAATGCTCGACAGGCTCGTCCCGATGTCGTCATGCAAATCCGTAGCGATGCGCGTCCGCATGCGCTCAATTTCAAGCAGCCTGTTCACCCTGTAACGATACAGCCCATAGGTCATCAGAAGAATCGCGCCCGTTGCGCCGATCCGGAACCACCCGGTTTGCCAGAACGGGGGAACGATGGTGATGCGTACGGCAATGCCCTCTTCATTCCACACGCCGTCGTTGTTGGATCCTTTCACGCGGAAGAGATAGGAACCCGGCTCAACATTGGTGTAGCTCGCGTATCGCCTCGTACCACTGGCAATCCAGTCGGCATCGAATCCTTCTAACCGATAGGCGTACTGATTCTTCTCCGGCGTCGTGAAGTCGAGCGCCGCAAATTCGAACGAGAAAAAGTTCTGCTCGTACGAAAGCTGCAGTTCTTCGACTTGCCAGATCGGTGCCGGCAGTTGTACCGGCTCTTCAAACACTTTGAAGCTCGTCAAGACGACGGGTGGAGCGTGAGGATTATCCTCAAGCTTCTCGGGAAAGAACGTTGATACGCCGTTGACTCCTCCGAAATAGAACCGACCGCTGTGGCCTCGATGGAAAGCTCCTAAGTTAAACTCATC
>DATLYT010000007.1:0-23407 GCA_035574455.1 Bacteroidota bacterium | reverse complement strand
TATTCGATGCGCACACGGGCAACCGGCATTTCGTTGATGATTGTCTCGACGGTCAGCAGGTCGTCATACTTCGCTGGCTTCCGGTAGCGGGCGAAGGCTTCGATCACGGGCAAGAAAATGCCCAATTTCTCGATTTCCGGGTAAGGCAAACCGATCGCGCGCAGAAGGTCCGAGCGCCCTTGTTCGAAGTACTCGAAGTACTTCGCGTAGTACACAAATTTCATCTGGTCGGTGTCCGCGTACCGCACCCGTATCTGTGTCGTCTGTTTGATCATCGTTCATCCTTCTCTCGATCGCCGCTTCATCTTCTTCACCCTCTCACTCCTTCCATGCCCCCATCTTGCAGAATTTCTCCACCCGTTGTTCGACAAGCTTCTGCGGCTTGATCTTCTTCAACTTTTTCAACTCTTCCACTAACATCGATTTCAGTGTTTCAATGCTTTGCTTTGGATTCTTATGCGCTCCCCCAATCGGTTCAGGTACGATCCTATCGATGATACCCAGAGCGAGCATATCGTCGGCGGTCAGTTTCAGTGCTTCAGCGGCTTGCTCCTTGTATTCCCAACTCCTCCACAGAATGCTGGAGCACGATTCCGGGGCAATGACGGAGTACCAGGCGTTCTCGAACATCAGGATCCTATCACCGACGCCGATGCCAAGCGCTCCACCCGATGCACCCTCACCGATGATTACGACGATGATGGGGACGGGCAAGTGCGACATTTCAAAGAGATTTCTCGCAATCGCCTCCGCTTGTCCCCGCTCTTCCGCTTCGATGCCGGGATAGGCGCCGGGAGTATCCAATAACGTAATGATCGGCTTCTTAAACTTCGCGGCGAGCTTCATCAAGCGCAGTGCTTTCCGGTATCCCTCCGGGTTCGGCATTCCAAAATTCCGGAAGAGATTGGATTTCGTGTCTCTGCCTTTCTGGTGGCCTAAGATCATGACCGTTTCGCCATCGAGGTTCGCGAACCCACCCACAATCGCCTTATCATCACCATAGAAGCGGTCGCCGTGCAACTCTATGAAATCGGTCGTCATGCCTTCGATGTAATCGAGCGTGTACGGCCGGTCGGGGTGGCGGGCAAGCTGAACCTTCTGCCAGCGCGTAAGGTTCGAGTAGATGCTTTTGCGAAGCTGGTCGACTTTCTTCTCGAGCGTCGTAATCTCATCGGCAATGTCGAGGTTGTCCGCATACTTCCTCATTTCTTCGATTTTTTTCTCCAACTCGAGAATCGGTTTCTCAAACTCCAGTACCAATTTAGTCATGATGATCTCCTTTCACGCGCGAGGCAGTGCGATGCGGCAGGTTGCCCGCTTTCGGCAATGAAGAATGGTGCATAAACGATGGCCTTACGCGCGTATTCGAGCGAAACAACGTCTTCAACAAAATTTCGATATCCAGCAAGATCGACTGATTCCGGGCATAATAGAGATTGTATTGCTCGGCTTCCTCTGCAGTAATTTCCCGTCCGGATTGGAGCTGCACGAGTCCCGTCAAGCCGGGTTTGCCAAGATACATCGAGCAGCCAGCGTGGCCATCAGATTGTTCAAGCGGCAAGTATCCATCCGGAGGTCCGACAAGACTCAACCTCCCCGCCAACACCGACGGGAGCGAGAGGATGAAGCGCGAACGAGAAGAACCAAGGGTGTGCTTCAAATATACAAAAGGATAGACTGAAAGCAAGAGGATTGCAGAGACAACGATATCGAAGATGCGTTTCAATGCTCGGTTGAGCGGTTTTTCGATGTTGTACGTGATCGGAACAAGCGGGAGATCGTCCAGCGAATCGACGCTCGCTTTGCCGATAATGACGTCGAGCGTGCTCGGAACGATATGAAAATTCACGGCACGGTCACCGGCACGGCTAATGACAGAAAGAATGTCGCTGTACGTAAGCGTTTGCGTCGAGAAAATGACATCGCTAATGCGACGCTCCTCGATTACTTTGCCGATGTTGTCGCTGCTGCCGAGGATCGGCAGGCCGGCCAGATCTTCCCCGACGCGCCTGCGCGTCGTGTCGATGAACCCGAGCACCTCATAGCCGCCGGCGACGCGGCTTCGAAGACGCCGAAGAATTTCCCGAGCTGCCCGATCCGTGCCGACGATGAGTGTTCGCCGACCAAACAGACTCCGGCGTCCGGCGGGCGTCGGCGTGCCCCGGAGGCGCACCATCAACCTCCACCCCGGCAGAAACAGAAAGCTCAGCGCACCCGACAAGAGAATGACCGCTCGACTGAATGCATATTCCTTGAAAAACGCCACCACGGCCGCAATGATCACATACCCTACAATCACTCCCCCCATGGTTCTCGAAATCGACATGCTCCGATACGTATAGACGCCCGCGGCGTTCAAGCACGCCACGACGATCAATGCCGGAATCGAATACACAATGGGGTACGATTGCGCGGGAAAGGAAAAGAGCTCCCCCCGCCAGAGCCACTCAGCCATCACCAGCGCGAGGTCGACAAAGAGAACATCAACGATCGCCACGCGAACCGGTCGAAGGAACTGACCTATCCGAGCAACACCTGACGAAATGAAAATGCCAAACCGAATCAACAGCGACATCAGGAATGAGCTACTGAGATGCTTCTTCACAAAGAGCTCCATGGCTTCATAGAAGGCCTTGAGCTCATCGATATCACTGCGTTTTGTGCTTTCGCCTTTGTAGTGGATAATCTGCGTTTGCGGCACGTAGTAAATCTTCCAACCGGCTTGCTGAATCCGGTAACACCAGTCGAGATCCTCACCATACATAAAGAAGTCCTCATCCAATCCGCCTACTTGCTCGTACACCTCGCGCCTGAGCATCATAAACGAACCGCTCACGGCGTCAACTTCGTAGGATTCGTTGGGATCCAGATACGTGAGGTTGTATCGGCCGAAGAGCTTAGAACCAGGGAATAGCGCACTCAGTCCCACAATCTTGGTGAACGCCACCCAGGGAGTGGGAAAGCTACGACGACAGGCGAGCTGGAATGTGCCATCGGGATTGAGGATTTTGCAACCGGCAAGACCGACGTTCGGGTGATCCTCAAAGAACCTGACCATAACCCGAAACGTATCCTCCTGTACGATGGTATCGGGATTGATCAGCAACAGATACTTGCCGCGTGCGCGGCGGAGCGCGAGGTTATTCGCCTTCGCGAAGCCGAGGTTGGTAGAGTTGACGATTCGCAAAACTTCCGGATATCTTCGGCGTAGCATTTCAACGCTGCCATCATCCGAGGCATTGTCGACGACGATGACTTCGCCCCGAATGCCCTTCATCGCCTTGCGGATCGAGGTCAACGCGTGGTCCAAGAACTCCCGCACATTGTAGTTCACAATGATGACGGAAAGCTGGAGAGCAGGTTGTCGGTTAGCTTTAGATGGCATCGAACAGACTCTTCAGCTTCAGTTTCCAGACCATCAGCGCCGCCTCGTACATGATATGCTTGGACATCTTCGAGATTCCGACACGACGGTCGACAAAAATGATCGGGATCTCATGCAGGCGAAAGCCTTTCTTCCAAGCCTTGAATTTAATCTCGATCTGGAATGCATAACCATTGGAGCGGAGTGAGTCGAGGTCAATGCTTTCCAACACCGTTCGCCTGTAACAGACAAAGCCGCTCGTGGTATCCTTCACAGGCAACCCGGTAATGATGCGCGTGTAGAGGTTGGCCATGTAACTCAGAATGAGGCGCCGCATCGGCCAGTTGACCACGTTCACGCCGGAAATATATCGCGAGCCGATGACAACATCGTACTCGCTCGTGAGCTTTAAGAGTTTCGGCAATTCCTGGGGGTCGTGAGAGAAGTCCGCATCCATTTCAAACGCAACATCATATCCTCGCTCTAACGCAAACGTAAATCCTGCCACGTAGGCCGTTCCCAATCCAGATTTGCTTTCACGCTCGATCAGAAAAACCCGTCGAGCGAACTGTGGCATCGCTTGCAAATCCCTCACCGCCTGTGCGGTGCCATCGGGAGAGTGATCATCCACAACCAGAACGTCAAGCGAATCGTCTTGACTCAGCACGCTGGGGATGAGCGTAGGAATATTTTCTGCTTCGTTGTATGTCGGAATAACGACGAGGGCGCGCGGCATGATGACTTAACTCGAAAGTGCCTCTTTCACGGCTGCGACAATATATTCTTGCTGAGCGTCGGTGAGTTCCGTATGCATCGGCAGCGAGATGACTTCGGCAGCAGCTTTCTCCGTGTTCGGAAATGATTGGTGTGTATTCCCGATGCCACGAAGCGCTTCTTGTTGATGAAGGGGAATCGGGTAGTAAATGGCGTTTGGGATCTGCTTGCTCGTGAGATACTGGGCAACAGTATCCCTGTTGTGTACGCGAATGGTGTACTGATGATAGATATGATGTGCGTAGGAAGCCTCGTGGGGACGCACCACATCAAGCCCGTCGAGGAGATGGTGGTATTTCTGAGCGGCCGTTCTCCGGGTTTCGTTCCACTCGTCGAGATACTTGAGCTTGACGTTGAGAATGGCTGCCTGAATCGAATCCAACCGACTATTCACACCGAGCAGCTCGTGCCTGTAGCGGACACGGGACCCGTGGTTCGCGATCATCCGGATTTTCTCCGCAATCTTGTCATCGTTGGTGACCACAAGCCCGCCGTCGCCGTAGGCACCAAGGTTTTTGCTCGGATAAAAACTCACACAGCCGATGGTTCCAATGCCGCCTACTTTTTTTCCTTTGTATCTCGCCCCGATTGCTTGGGCGGCGTCTTCGATAACAGCAAGGCCATGCTTGTTGGCAACATCCATAATGGGGTCCATATCTGCGGCGTGGCCGTAGAGATGCACGGGAATGATTGCCTTGGTCTTTTTGGTGATGGCGGCTTCGATCTTCGCGGGGTCGATATTGTAGGTCACCGGGTCAATGTCCACATAGACCGGCGTTGCACCGAGCAGAACGATCGCTTCGGCGGTCGCGATGAACGTATGCGGCGTTGTCACTACTTCATCGCCGGGGCCAATATTGAGCGCCATGAGGGCGAGCTGTAATGCATCCGTTCCCGAGGCGCAACCAACGGCATGCTTCACTCCGAGATAGCGTGCAACGTTTGCTTCAAATTCTTTCACAGCTTCTCCCAGCACATAGTGGCCAGAATCGAGCACCCCCTGAATGGCTGTGTCGATCTCCGGCTTAATCCGTCGATACTGCGTTACAACATCCACCATCTGGATATTCATGAATTATCGATTCCTTTCATCATCAGTTTGCATGCGGCTCCAACAACCATGAACCATCATCTCTCACCCTCAGTCCTCACGTATGTCCCTTTCCCATCAGCATGACGTAAATCGTGTTAAACAAAATTTTCAGGTCGAGGCGCCAGGAAATGTTTTCGATGTAGAAGAGGTCGTACTTCACTTTCGTGCGGACATCTTCTATCGACTGGTCGTATTTATACTTGATCTGTGCCCAGCCGGTGATACCCGGACGCACTTTAAGACGGCGCTTGTACAGCGGAAGTTCCTTCGAAAGTTTTTCGACAAAGTAGGGCCGTTCGGGGCGAGGGCCCACAAGACTCATATCACCTTTCAACACGTTGATGAATTGCGGGAACTCATCAATATGGAGACGGCGAATGATTCGCCCCACCCGCGTCACGCGTGGGTCATTTTTCTCCGCCCAGACCGGACCGGTTTGCTTCTCGGCATCAACAAACATCGAACGAAACTTCAGGATGTTAAAGTGCTTTCCATTTTTTCCCACGCGCTCTTGCTTGTACAGAACCGGGCCGCGTGAATCGAGCTTGATCAGCAGCGCAACCAGCAACCAGAGCGGCAAACCAACGACGATCACGACGAACGAAACGACAATATCCAGCGTTCGCTTGAGAGCGGCTTCCCAGGGTTTCATCAATTGCGGACTGACCTCGATGAGCGGCACGCCATACAGCGAGCTCATCCGCGCTTGCCCGCTCACGATATCGTACAGGTCGGGGATAATTTTCATCCCCACATCCTCGCCATCGCAGTAGCGGATCACTTCGAGCAGCTTATCATGCTCGGTCGAATCGAGGCCGATCAACACTTCCCGCACATCGTATTCCTGCATCAATTTCGGAAGCGTCTCCAAGCTGCCGAGCACTCTGAGATTGCGATATTCTTTCTTTTTTGCTTGACCGCCTTTTGCTTTATTCACGCTGACAAATCCCACGAGCTTATACCCGAGCGCAGGGTACTTCAGCACCATATCGCACAGTTCGTACGCTTTTTCCGACCAACCGATGATCAGCGTGTTCCGAGCGCCGACACCGGACTCTAACAGCCTTCGTTGGAGATAGCGTATTCCCAGGCGACCAATCGAAACGAAGACAAACAGGATCAACCAGTAGGCGACGATCAAGAGACGCGAGGCAGGCTGAGCGCCTGTAGAACTATCATCGATGAAGATGAGGAAGAACAGCACGAGCACCCCGACCGCGGTGGTGCGAAAGAGTGTCACCACTTCATCCAGCCGCGACTGGGCATACCATGATCGGTAAAGACCAAAGAATCCAAACCAGAGCAGCCAGTAGATGTAAATCGCCATCATGGGCAGCCACAGCTCCGGCTCGATGGGATACTCCACCCAACCGCTCCGGATACGGATCAGGTAGTAGAGGTAGTACGCCAGGTTGATGGTGAGACCGTCAACAAGGAGAAGTAAGATGAGCTGGGTACGTTTACTCATGACTCGGTGTTCTTCTGTTCGTTCACAATGGTCTCGTAGATCTGTTCGAGATCACGGGTGAGTCGATCCCAGCTGAAACGCGTACGGACTTTTTCGGCGGCAGACCCCGCCACCCGCTCTCTTGACTGTCCGTTTGTCAGGAGCTGAACAACATGTTGAGCAAACTCTTGAGGCTTGTCTGCAACGAGGATGTCTTCTCCCATCGTGAGTCCAAGGCCATCGATTCCGATGGAGGTTGACACAACCGGTACGCCGAGAGCAAGGGGTTCTAGAATCTTGTTGAGTGTTCCTGCCCCAAAGCGGATAGGCGATACTGCAACAGCACTTTTGAGGTACTCCAGGCGAATATCAGGAACAAACCCTGTGATGACGACATGATCGGACGCCAATGCTTTGACGGAACGAGGTGGATCTTGACCGACAATATAAAGCTTCGCCTCCGGGACCTGTTGCCGTATGTGAGGGAAGATTTCTCGAACAAAGAATTTTGCTCCATCGGCATTCGGATAATAAGACATGTTTCCCGTGAGGATGATCCGATACGGGTCTGGTCTGAGTGTGCCGTTGATAGAGAATGTTTCCAGGTCCACACCATTGTAGAGAAGGTCGATCCGAGCTAAAGGAATGTGTTGCAACAGAACGTCACGGTCATTCGATGAGCAAACGAGGGTGCGATCAAACTGAGCAATGATCGACTCGTAAGACAACATCCTCTTTAGTTCAACCCCTACGATCGCCCTGATGACGGGGTTGCGGTGATGCCCCGACAGTCGAGCAAGATACAGAGACACTGCATCGGTCATATCGAGGACTCTGGGATACGACTTCCGATGTGCGGTGTATTGGGCCATGCGAATCAGATGTGTGTGGATGAGATCGGGCTTTGTTTGATTCACCACTCGATCAATCACGCGTCGCATTTCCCGCGAACGATAGTAGGCAACCTGGAAGGGAATGTTCTGAAACATCGCGACAACGCAATTAAAGAACGACTTCCAGCGCGGCAATGATACCAGGTGGATCTCGGCGCAGACTTCGCTGAGCGGAGATACGTACTCACGCTCCCGCTCGGACTGAATAAACGAGACCAGGACAATGCGATGGCGTTTGGACAACTGCCGCAGAAGATTCCAGATCTTCAGTTTATCCCCCCGATACGGCGGATAGGGAATGCGCGGTGTGAGGAAGAAGATAGTCATGGGATTTTAGGAAAGAGTTGAGCTACTGCCGCGTTGCTTCGTTCAACCCTCCACAAACGGAGAGGGTTTTTTGACGGCAACGAAGAGCTCTACAATTCTTCCTGAGTGTCATTCTCTCACTTCTATTTTTATTTTGCTGTTGCACTTACCGGGCCAACTTTTTGTTTGGGCCCAGCAAGATCTCTTTGGACTACCTGAATCATATCGCCCGCTACCCTCCTCCAAGAGTAATACTGTTGATACTCGGGAATCCGCACATGCAGCTTTTCTCGGAGTGAGGAATCATTCAATGCTTGCTGCATAAGTCGAGCAAGTTCAGTAGGATCATCGTTTTCGAGAAGAAAACCATTCACGCCATCCTGAATAGTTTCTTCCAGCACAGGATCTTTTCTCGCGATACACGGGATACCATAGCACAAGGCTTCAATGAAAGCGATTCCAAATCCTTCCGTTCTCGATGGCATACAAAACAGGTCTGCAAATGAATAATACTGCTGAAGTATCGGCCAAGATGCATCGCCAAGAAAAATAACCCCCGGTGGAATCGGGCCTCGGAGAGGCCACTTCTGCGGACCGGCGACAACAAGTTTTGACCGAGGGAACGAATCCCGTCTGAGAATCTGAAAGGCTTCCACAACTAAGTCCCCCGCCTTACGAAAGAAATCCCTCCCCACAAACAGAATCATCGGCTGACCCTCTTTGTCCAGCGGCGGCTCCGACACTCGTTGCGGTTGGACGTGAACGCCAGCATGAACAAGATGCACCTTCGAGGGAGGCAACCCCGATTCCGTTACGAGACTTTCGGCGAGCGCGCGGCTCATACAAAACACCCCGGCACAGGCTTCATACATTCTGTGTTGTCGATCCCGCCAGCGGAGTAGATCGTCCATCGAGAACATTTCAAATTGTGGCCGAGGTTTTCCATGTTCGCGGTAGTAGCGTATCAGCATGTCGACGCTCACATCCTGATAAAAGTAGCACGGGATCTCTCGGGTAACCGCAGGATCAATAATTTCAATAATCGCATCGAAGGGACCCGACGTTTTGAGGAGCCGATCGAAGTTCTTCTCCAATCGTCGCGCATATGCAGGGGAAAATCGAAACTTCGATTTCAGGGTGCCGTTCACAATCGTTGCATTCCTCAATGCATACAGATAAACTTGATACTGCGGAAGAGAAAGGTCGAGGTCGACGCATTCAACATTCTCCATCTTCGAGAGTGCCGTATAGAGCGAGTGGGCAGTATGCGACCACGTTCGTATTCGTGGCTTCTTCCAATCGCAGGCAAATCCAATGCGTAGTCGTTTCACTGGTTAGGAATGTTCCTGAGAAAATCCAAGATCCGGTTTTTGGGCAACAACGGTAATACTCTCAAAGAAATACAACAGCAAGGGGTTGCGTTGCAGCGAACGTCGAAAAAAACGTTGCAGCGTATTCTCTGCACGATCCTTTACGCCGATCCATCGCCGTATTTTCCGGTATACTTTGAGCAGGAGAAAATCCCATCCGACAAGATCCGTTACGACAAACCGCTGCGCCTCCAGCATGGCCCGCAACTCTCTCGGCGAATACTCCGTTTCCCATCCTGGCGCCCACCGGCGCAATGCCATCAACACTTTTTTATAGATCGTATAGAGCGTCCATCGATTCGGTACCTCGACAATGATATAACCGCCAGGGCGTAAAACCCGAAATTGCTCCTGAAGCACAGCCTGAGGATCGCGAAAGTGCTCTAACACTCCCTGCGAAAAGACAATATCAAAACTGTTATCCGCAAAGGGGAGCGACCTCGTATCGGCTCTCAGGAGCATGACCGAGAGTTGTTTCTCCTCAACCCGCTTACGAAGGAGATGTAACGCTTCCTCAGAAAAGTCAATCCCAACGCAACGTAATCCTCGTTTTGCACATTCCAAAAGTTCGTTTCCTTTCCCACAGCCCACCTCCAGCACCATGCCTCCAGGAACTCGCTCTGCGACTTGCTCGAGTACCTCGACCAATTGCGGCTGGTACAAGTAAAGCTGATATCGATCTCCAACGTTCTGATAAATGCGATCCCAATGCTGTTGCGTCGACTGTTGGGTAACTCTCACCTCTCCCCCTGTTGACTTGTCATTGACGTTTTCGAACGTACTCTACCTTCCAGCAAAAGCAGATAGTGAGTATCGACCACTGCAATCCAAAACCAAAAGTAGGGCGTGTGGTATGGTCCAATTGAAACAAACATACTCGCATAGATCACAATGAGTGCAAGACGAATAGCACCGTAAGCGATGCGCGAGGAATGATGCTCTGACAATCGTATCAATTTCCAAAGCTGCCAAAAGCTTAATGCGATGACCAACAAGAAAAGGGACAAGCCGAGAGCGCCGGTTTCCGCAAATGTCCTTCCGAAAAGACTGGAGATTGTCGGGTAGTCTTTCCACTTGGCTGCGAGAATTTCACGTTGCACCTTCGGGGGAACGACGTCGTCAAAATGAGCAGAAACGCCACCCAGTCCGTATCCGATGATGGTGTAAGAATCTACCGCGCGGATAAAGGGACCGACGACACCGTAATAACGATCGTTCACCGAAAGGTTCGATTGCCCAATGGCGATGCTACGCGCATGTCGCAATATCTGATTACTGGGGAACATCGTAACGGTCACTCCCACGAGAACAAGAACAACCACGACCACCGCGGTAATACCTTTCCGAGCCGGACCGAAGACGATTGCGGACAGCAGGAAAACAAAGAGTAACAGCAAGCCGGAGATACTAAAAGTCCAAATAAAAACAACGACGGTCATCCCGAGAACGCACAGGGTGAACATCACATGCTGACGATGGAACAGCAAAACAAAGATCGCTGGGAGGACTACTGTGACAAGAATCGTCGCAAAAGCAGCAGGTTCTACTGAAAACCCCGACGCCCGAAGTGGAGATGTATACCCCATGGGGCTGATGAAATCCCGTATCGTTTCGACTGCCGTTCCAGCCCAACCGACATTCAGTGCTCCCCACAGAATATTGAGCAGAGAAAGCACGAGAGCCGGGATACTCCCCACAAGAATATAGAAGAATACCTTCTCCAATGAGAGGTACCGAAGCGTCTGACGAAACACCAAAAACGTAACTACCCCCGCGAGTAAAGCCACAAACTGTCGCAACCACGCGATGAACCGTGCCTCAGGAAAGCCAGCTGCAACATCGATGAACAGAGCAACCACCGAGTGTAAAAACGCAAACCCTGCGAACAGCGTAACTGCCGCCAACAAAGGACTCTTGGGGATACGCCACACAACGAACGGAAGAGCAATCAACGCGATGACTGTCGTGAGAGGCAATGTCTGAATGGGAATCTGTAACGGCAACGTTTGGAATTGAAGAGAAAGGATCAGCATAATGCCGATTGGCGTATAAATGGCATACTCATCCAGCCGTGGAATGCCGAACACAGATTCTCGAGGGGCGGTTGGAAGATACTGGCTCATGCGACGGCGTTAACCCTGTTCATCAAGAGAAATCGGACGGTCTCCTGCAAGCGTACGGAGCTTCACAAGATGTGAGCGTAAGGTAAGTCTTTCGTCAGAAGACACTGCATAGCCCCACCACAAGAGTGCAAGAGCGATTGACAACAATATAAAGCTTGCTCCCCGTACCACGAGTGACGCACCAAGTGCATGGAGCAGGACTCCTAGTACAAGAATGCCACCACTCCCTGTAAGAAAGAGTCGAAGACCTGCTGGAAACAGATTGACCATCCTCAAACCGAGAATACTCTTCAGCAGCCAAAACAAACAAATGGCATCGGTTATGAATATCAAGAACTTCGCGAGAGCGGCACCCAGCAGACCGAACCGTTGGATGAGCAACCAGCACAGAACAATGAACAAGGGAGCGAGGACGAGATCTAACTTCGCTTTCTTCTCCGGATGACCAAGACCTTGAACTGCCGAGAACCCGATATACGCGAAAGCATTGAAGAAGTACGCGCACGCGAGAATCACCAGAAGATCACTGCTCGCTGTCACAAACGATTTTCCAAGCCATATAGCAAGAATCTCTTGCGAGAAATAAACAAAGATTGCCACCAACGGTGTGATAACGACCGCAAGATATTTCACCGGTCTGAGGATGACCTGCTCCTTCAATAATCCCACATCTTCTTTTCCAAGGAAGCTCAACTTCGGCAACAGCGCGATCGCCAGACTAAAGGGAATTGCCGCAAGACGCGCCACCATCTCATGTGGAGCGGAGTAGTATGTGAGGGCGCCAACCGACAGCATTGCCGGGATGATGATTTTTTCCCCCTGGTTCATTACTGGATTCAAAATACTCGAAAGCCCCACCCAACGGCCAAACTTAAAAAGAGAAGTTGCTCGTGCAAAACTCACAGAAATTCTGGTCCGCACTTCGGGATAGAGCCAGACGACCAAGAACAAGAACGCGAGAGCCGTCAACACACGCGAGAGAGCCAGGAGCAAAACAACATCCAGAAGCGGTAATGAGAAAAGAGCTCCAAGGGCGGGAATGAGAAACAGCAGACTCGATGACGGCACCTTGACCGCGTTCGTCAGGTCAAATCGATTACTCGACTCCAGCACACCCCGCAACACAGCAGCACTCGTGATGAACGGGAGAGATCCGGCTACGAAGATGATGAGGGTAACAGAATCGTCTCGAAGGGATTGCGACCTCCCTAACAGCGCATCAGCAACCGTTGGCGCTGCCAGCGAAATGACCAGAGCAAGGAATACACCTGCAATCATATTGACGGCAAGAGAAGACCACACGATAACGGGCAAATCATGGCTTCGACCCGCTCGCAGCGCTTCGGCCGAATGCTTCGTAGTACTGATCCCCATACCGAGGTCGAGGAACGCAGAGGAAACGAGGAACGTCCATGCGAGTGATAACAACCCGAATTGCTCCTCACCATAGGTACGGATGCACAGAGGGATCGCTAACAGCGCCACCATTGCTGGTAACACCATACCGATGAGATTCAAGAGTGCATTCTTGAACAATGAGGATTGACCGATATGTGGACGCTCGGATGGCATACGGTGATTCGATGAACGATGGCGAGTGAGCCTTGAAGGAACGCTACACCTGGACCTTGTACCGCCTCTCAATCTTGCGGATCATACCGTCCAACCAGAGCTCGGCGCGTCCATGGCGCTCTGCTTCGCGTGTTCTGAAGGACTCCACGAGGAAGATGAAGATCAGGTTGAGAAAGAGCGTGAGGATGAACGTCGTGAGCACAATGATGGTCCGTTTCGGCTTATCCTTTCGCTCCGCCGGCACGGCCTTATCCAGAACGAGTACAACCGGCACATCCTTTTGTTCTTCTACTTTGGCTTGCTCGTACAGGGGCACGATGAATTCCAAAAGCTTGTTCTGAATCTCGAGGTCGCGATACAGTCGTACGTACTGCGTACCGAGCTCCGGCAAGTCTTTAAACGGGACAAAAAACGCGGCCGAGCGGCGATCAAACCACTCGTTAGTTCCATACTTCAGCTCACGCAGTTTGTTGTTCAACTCATCGACCTCCAGCTGCTTTGCGCGTACGGTGGCATTGTCCTCACCGAGCGAATTTTTCAGGATCCCCAGCTCAACCTCACGCATTATCGCCTCAGACTTGAGTTCTGCGACACTCGTGACAGCAGCCTTCGTTTGTTCCGGCAGGGAGAAGATCCCATATTTTGCTTGGAACACTTTCATGGAATCCTCCGTTGCCTTCAACTCTTTGCGAACGGTCTCGTACCGTTTTTCAATAAACTCCCGATTGTTTCTCGCCTCCCGTGTTCCCAATTGAATGCTGATGGTGTTGAGGATTTCCGAAAAATAATTCGCCATATCGGCCGCACGTTGTTTATCGGTATCCCAGACGTCAATCGTCACCGTCCCTTCATCCTGAATTTCAAACTCCACATTATCTTCCAACATTTTGACGGCTCGTTCCATCATTGACGGCTCGATGTCATAGACCTCAAACAGATTAAACTTCACCACGACGCTCTCCATCGCCGTTCGGCTTTTGAGAATCGCGAGATAATTGTATGTTTCCTGACCAACGTTGAGTCTGCCAAGTGAAGTTGTCGGAAGAAATTCACGGGTGAGCTGCAGAAGACTGGATGAGGTACCGCGCTGCTTGGGGGGGAGAAGCGTCACGGTCGACTTATAGACATTCGGCATCAGTAACGTGATTCCTGCCGCAAGCACGGAGACGATAAGAAGATTCCATCCCAGAAACCGTTTCCACTTTACCATCACGTTGACATAATCGAACAGGCTGATGGTCTCCAACTGCCCATCATGCTGTTGTTTATTATCGCTCTTGGAAGTCATGAAGTTGCCTCATCACTTTTAGTTAGTAGCCATCTACAGTTCTGACGCACCATTTCCCCGCACTCTCTATGCCAGAGTTCCTATGCGGACCGGCTTATGCGTGCGGAGTGAATCAATGGCCGAAAATGTCGTGACCGTTGTGAGCACTGCCTGACGAAAAATCTCTTTCCCTCGTTCTGGATCTGCGGACAAGAACGCCTCAACCTCTTGTCGGAAGCCTTTGTCCTGACCCCACAACCGCTTCGTTTTCTTCTGTGCGCCTCTTACGAGCTCAAGCTTCCGAAAATCTTCCATGACAGCAACCGCCTCTTCGCTAAACACTTCGATGCGTTCACGAGAAAACGTCTTCGACCCCATCGCCGTGTAGGTGACGGTTCCTAGAGAACCATCAGCAAATGCGATAGAGAGAACGACGTTGTCCTGCTCAAGAAAACGACCCGTATCGCCATGAATCGAGGTTGCATATACCTCCACAGGATCGGCGTCCGTCAGGAATTGTAGGTAGTCTACAAAATGACAGACCTCGCCGATGATTCGTCCGCCGCCGATTTCAGGGTTATTGGTCCAATGCGTGGATGGAAGAAAACCGGCATTCACGCGAACATTTACCTGGAGTGGGGCTGTGCGTCCGGAAAGAAATGCTTTGAGCTGCTGAGAAAGGGACGAATACCTTCGATTAAAGCCGATCAAGAACATTTGATTCTGAAGGAACGGTGGAACTTCTTTCGTTAATCGATTCAGTTCCTCGGTCGTGATACACAAGGGTTTTTCGATAAAGACATGTTTACCGGCTTTCAGTGCTTCAAGAATGAACTTCGCGTGTGAATCGTGTCGCGTCGTAATCACCACGCTGCCGATGGTCTTATCCTCAAGGATTTTGCGATAGTCACTCGTGGCGTACGAAAAGCCGAACCGCTTCCCAACATGTTGAGCGCTGATGCCTGTACTGGTCGCCACCCCACCAAACGTCACTCCATCTACCTTCCTGATGGCGGGCAATAAGACGTTCCTGGCAAAAAGGCCTGCACCAATCAGTCCGATCGTTCTTCGTACTGTTGAGGGCTCAACTTTGCCTTCCATTTGCGACGCTTGACCATTGAGATGAATAACAGGCTCCAGCTTTTCATGCTGAGGATATGTCAACACAACGCCGATGTAACGCTCACGACCTTTAAGAATCATGTCATACGCAGCCGTCGCGTTCTGAATCGGTACACGATGTGTAATGAGCCGGTCCACCTTTACAGCATCGGTGGCAAGCAAACGGATGAATTCCTGCAGGTTGCGAGATTCCGTCCATCGCACAGCATCATACGGCACCGAACTTGCTTCTCCCCGCCGCTCTGAACCCGGACCAGCAGCTCTGGAGACTGTAAAGATCAATTCTTTCTCCCAAAACGTCTTGCGCGTCAAGGTGATATCACTGACGCCCACAAGCACGATGGTCGCACGACGTCGGGCAATCCGCTCAGCAAGTACAATGGGACTGTTATCTTTTGTCGCCGCCGTGAGAATCACAGCATCGGCACCTTCGCCGTGGGTGGCGTTGAGCACGGCTGAGTCAACGTCATCCCTCCCAATCGTAAGCGCTACGTCAACCCCAAGTTGCTGAGCAAGTTTGACCTTGTCGGAATCGATATCCAACGCCAACACTCGGCAGCCATATGCCCTCGCAATTTGGACAGTGAGAAGACCGATTAACCCGAGTCCAACCACAGCAACGGTTTCTCCGAACGACAGCTTTGCGGTGCGAAAACCGTGCAGCGCGATCCCCCCTAGCATCACAAACGCCGCTTCATCGTACGACAACGCTCGACGGCGTTTGCCGGCTTTTGGCAGTTTCACGCAGAGGTTATGCGGAACTTTGACGACTTCGGCATGACTGGCGAATCCTGCTCCAGCACACGCTACGGAATCTCCCACCGCAAAACCTTTGACCTTTGACCCAACTTCTATCACAACACCCGACGAACTATAGCCAAGGGGCATAGGCTCATCAAGGCGTGTGAGTGCTTCGCGCAAAACCGAGAAGAACCCTTCCCTCTTCGCTTTCTGTAAAGCCAGTGCAACGAGGTCAGGCCGAGCAATTGCCTTTCCCACAAGACTTTTCTTTCCAGTTTCTATCATCAGCTTCTCGGTACCGGCACTAATAAGTGATGAAACCGTACGCACCAGGAGGTCGTGTGGACCACACCGAGGTATAGGCACATTGACCACGTCCACCTTACCGGTTCGCATATTTTCAACGACCTGCTTCATCTCTTCTATTCAGTGGGTTGACGACTTAACCAGTCGCATCAAGTGCATCCAGTTGACTCTTTGAGTTTACTTACTCAGCTGCAAAATAATCAACGTCATACTCAGCACCACGCTTGCCAGACTTGCCGCCTGGCTGGCGATGCTCATGTAGTAGGCAAACGGGTATTTGACATCTTTCGGCACCCAGATGTAGTCGCCCGGCTCGATGATTGTGTCGGAGGGATGTTTCCACTCCCGCGTCTTCGCTTTGATGACGCGCGTGTTGCCTGCATCCGCTTCCTCGCCGTAGCCGCCGGCTTTTTGGATGTAAAACCTCACGTCGGCGCCGTCGTGGTGCGTGACGTACCCGGGCTTCCCAACCTGCCCGTACACATAGACCGTCTTGTTGACGTTCGGGATAAAGATTACGTCTCCATCTTTAATGATCACGTCCTGGGTGCGGTCTCCACCGTTAAAGAGCTTGACAAAATCGGCCGAGACGTTTCCGCGTTGAATGCTCGTTTCCAGATCGTAATAGGCACGCTCTTCGGGCGTGACAATCAGGTCGTTCATGCGCAGATTGAGGAGCGCTTCTTGCGGAACGCTGACAAACTCTCCCTCGGGACTCAACCGCTTTCGGAAAATCTCTGCCCCCGGCAGGTAGGCATACTCCGTGAATCCGCCCGCTCGCCGAATCAGTTCGCTCAAGCGCGTGCTGTCGGGCGTAATCGGATACATCCCGGGATATTTGACCTCTCCGCGAACATGGGCTTTGAAATCTTTCCGCCGGTCGGACTTTTCCCTCACCACAATCCGATCACGCGGCTGAAGCGGAATATCCGGCCGCTTCCCGTCGATGATCTCCTGGAGATTGATGTTCAGTGTGGTTGCAGTGGAGCCATCGGGGGATAAACGCGTTAACTCAACGTTGGTCGGATCGGCGTTTGCACTTAGGCCTTGTGCCATGCGGATTGACGACCAAAGGCTATCGTATTCACGGTACTCGAACTGATTCTGATTGTTGACTGCTCCATACACGCTGATGGAATTCTGCTCGATATTACGGGGCGGAACGACGATGATATCACCCTCCATAAGAAACGGGTTGTCTTTATCCTGCCGGTCGACAAAGAATTTTTCTAAGTCAACCATTTCTTCCCTCGGCATACCCTTTCTGCGAAGCAGAATACGGCGACGGGAATAGTCGGGCGGTTTTATGGCCTGACCGAGCGCTTGCGCTTGAGCTGCCAACGTTGCGTCCTGCGATGTCAACAGGTTGGCAAGCGCTATAGCCTTGTCCACACGGTAGGCGGACGAGAGAATATAGGGACCGGGGTTCCGGACAGCACCGAGGACTGTCACAACAAATTGTCGTGCTGAGAGAAGCGTGACGGTCGGCTCGGCAACTCGAAACTGTTTTTTGATTTCTGAGCCGATGTAGCGTTTAACTTCCTCGAGCGTTTTTCCCCCTACAGCGTACTCGCCAACCTCGGGCACCAGCAGTGTCCCTTCTGGCGAGACCACTATGGGATACGAGAGCTTTGTGCCGCCCCAGATTCCAACGTTGATGATGTCGTTCGGCCCAACGATATATTTTTGTGGGTCAACCGTTTCTTCCATGGGAATAATCGGATAACGCGTGGTAGCTTGCGTCTGCTGCTCTAACAGCCGATCAAGTCCGCTGCCGGGGACCATTCGCGAACGGTCGGTCTCCCGTCGTGGGTCGATTTGACCTTGAACTGTCAAAGCAAACCCAGTAAAGATGGTCAAGAAAAAAACTGTGACAGACACTCGTACTGGCTTCATGGTTGTTTACTAGTGCAGTGATTGGTTGATAATCTTCGCAATTCGCTCCGCTGTTTTGCCATCCCACAACTCCGGCACGCGACCTTGTTTTGCTTTCCCTTCGAACACCTCAAAACTTTTCTGAACGATGAGTTCCACATTCAATCCACACAGCTGATTTGTCCCGACGTCCACCGTGATGGGACGTTCTGTGTTCTCACGGAGCGTCAGGCAGGGAATTCCGAGAAACGTCGTTTCTTCCTGAATGCCGCCCGAATCCGTCAACACCAACTGCGCTCGCTCCATCAAGTGCAGAAAATCTAAATATCCCAGTGGATCAAGAATATTCAGATTCCTGATTGTGCTTGCGCGTTCTGCCATTCCGAATTCTCCCAACATCTTCCTGGTGCGCGGGTGAATCGGAAAGACAACTGTCGTACGCTCGGCAAGCCGTTCAAAGATCGTCAGGATTCTTTCCAGTCCTTCCCGCGTATCGACGTTGCTCGGCCGATGCAACGTCACCAACGTATACTCATGTGGCTTCAATTGGAGCTGATTCAAGATCGTTGACCGCTGTGCTTTCTCGCGATACCAGACGAGTGAATCGATCATGATATTGCCGACGAGGAAGATGGTCTTCTCGTCAACGCCTTCCCGCTTCAGATTCTCGACACCGCTCGGCTCACTCACGAAGAGATAGGCGGCAACGGCGTCCGTCAGCACACGGTTGTATTCCTCCGGCATAGACCGATCGAAGCTCCGCAGCCCCGCTTCCACATGAGCAACGGGAACGCCCATTTTGACGCTCACAAGACTGCATGCTACGGTCGAGTTGACATCTCCCACTACCACAACAAGGTCAGGCCGCTGTTGTTCGATGACCTTTTCGAACTCGATCATGATCCGCGCGGTCTGTTGCGCGTGGGTCCCCGAGCCGACTCCCAGATAAAAATCCGGCTGCGGTAATTCCAAATCGTCAAAGAACACCTTCGACATCCGCTCGTCGTAGTGCTGACCGGTGTGGACGATGCGGTGCCGAATCGAATTCGCATACGGTAAGAACGCTCGATGGAGCGGGGCAACCTTCATGAAATTCGGCCGGGCACCGACGACGCTGAGAATTGTCTTCAATACAATCGTTATCCGTTATTCGAGAATCGTTAATCGAATCGTCAGCTTTCACTTCACTCCGCTCACCCGCACTTCTCCCTCGCCTCTTTACCGCTCCTCGTACATCCTTTTGTAGTATTCTCTGTACTCCCCGCTGATAATCCGCCTCCACCACGATTCGTGCTTCACATACCAATCGATCGTTTCCGCGAGGCCTTCTTCAAACGTATGCCGCGGTCGCCAGCCAAGCGTGCGCTGGAGCTTCGAGAAGTCCATCGCATAGCGCCGGTCGTGACCGGGACGGTCCTTGACAAATTGAATGAGCGACTCGGGCTTCTCCAAATGCCGTAAAATCAGCCTCACGACATCGATATTCCTTCTCTCGCTCTCTCCGCCGATGTTATAGACCTCACCCGCTCTGCCCTTTTGCATGATAAGGTCGACGGCTTCGCAATGATCTTCGACGTAAATCCAGTCTCTCACGTTCATCCCGTCGCCGTAGACCGGTAGCGGTTTGTTCTGCAAGGCATTGGCGATCATCAGGGGAATCAGCTTTTCCGGAAATTGGTACGGCCCATAGTTGTTCGAGCAACGCGTGATCACAACAGGGATGCGGAACGTATGGTGATACGAGAGTGCCAGCATATCTGCCGCCGCTTTGCTCGCCGCGTAGGGACTATTGGGATGAAGTGACGTTTCTTCGGTGAATTTTCCATCCGAACCCAATGAACCGTAGACTTCATCCGTGGAAATCTGGACAAACGATCGCAGGGAAAATTCTTTTGCCAGCTCCAGCAAGACATTCGTACCGACGATGTTCGTCTGTACAAACTCCGACGCGCCCATGATGCTACGGTCGACGTGCGATTCCGCCGCGCAGTTGATGACGAAGTCGACGTGGAATTCTTGAAACACCGACCGCATGAACGCAGCGTCGGCGATATCGCCGCGAACAAATCGGTACTGTGGATTCTGCTCGCACTCCTCAAGGTTCTCCAAATTTCCGGCGTAGGTCAGCTTATCGACATTGACGACTAAAGCATCCGGATGGTTCTTGAGCATCGTCCGAACCAGATTGCTTCCGATAAACCCCGCACCGCCGGTGATGAGAATCGTCATGCGTTATTCGTTATCAGTTATTTGTGATCTGAGCACTCAGTCCAAGACGAAAACTGAATTCGGGTCGTTTTCATGACGGATTTCGTCGATTGGCTCTTTGCGACCGTTTCCCGCGTAGAGCTTGTTCGGAAGATTCACCACCCATCCGGGCACCTTACCGATGTTTTTGTAGGCGTGAACAACGCCGGCAGGAATGATGACCGATTTGGGGTCTTCCTCCCCAGCATCAAAGACCATCCGGTTGCCGAACGTGGGAGAATCTTGCCGTGCATCCCACAGATAAACACGAAATGTCGATGGCCCGATGAAACAGAAGAGGTCGGCCTGTGCTCGGTGTTCATGCGGCCCACGGGCAACCCCCGGCCGTGTTTCCGAAATGTAGGACATGACAGGGAAAAATTCCCTCGCCATCTCATCTTGCCGAAACAACTCCACCAGCCAACCACGCTGGTCGATGTGCTTGGAAAGACTCCGAACCACAACACCTTGAACAGGACCATCGTTAAACTGCACACGTCCTCCTGCCCTCATCGTCCCAAGGGACTTCAGCGGGCCTAAATGTACGTCGCAAATTACGAAACAATAGACGAAAAACCAACGACCTGCCTGTTCTCATGGCATGGTTCATCGTTTAGTGCTGAAGATATGATATATCGAAAATGAGGAACAACGCGTCGTGCGTGACATCAATCAGTCGCACGAAAGGAACTTTATTGCAGTAACAAGCGGTAGGAGTAGGAAACCTCGATGTGTTGTTTCTGTTGGCTTTAACCTACAAAAAAAAACGGCCAGAGTCAATCTGAATCTCACATCCGTTCCGGCGCTGAAATGCCGAGGATGGCAAAGCCGTTGGCCAACACGGTTTTGGTGGCAAGACAAAGAGCTAACCGTGCCGCTGAGCGCTGGGGATCTTCCGTCACCACGCGATGCTCGTGGTAGAATTTATGGAATGCCGTTGCAACATCGCGCAGGTAGTTGGGAAGATGGTGAGGCTCAAAGCTCATGCACGTACGCTCGACCGTATCGGGAAACTCCAGCAGAAGCTTGGCGAGTGCGACTTCCTCCGGCTCTTGCAAGAGAGAAAAATCTGGCGAGGTGGAGTTTTGCTGAAGAGTGCCCTGACTCTCGGCGAACCGAAGAATACTGGCGATGCGCGCATGGGCGTATTGAAGATAGTAGACCGGATTGTTCTCCGACTGCTCTTTTGCGAGGTTGATATCGAATTCGAGATGACTTGACACCGCACGCATCAGAAAGAAGAACCGGGTCGCATCAGGCCCAACCCAGTCCAACAGCTCATCCAGCGTCACAAAATTCGCTGAGCGCTTGGACATCTTCACCTGCTGCCCATCTTTCAGCAAGGTCACAAATTGGTGGATGACAACCTTGACCTTCTCGGGATCATAGCCAAGCGCTTTGATGCCCGCCAGAACGTCCGGAAAGGTTGCAATATGATCCGCTCCAAAAATATCGACGATCAGCTCGAACCCACGCCGAAATTTTTCCCGATGATAGGCAATATCCGGCAGACGATAGGTCGGCTCGCCTGTGCTCTTGACAATCACGCGATCCTGGTCGCTGCCGAAAGCGGTGGTCTTGAACCAGACCGCTCCGTCCTTATCGTATGCCAGCCCCTTCGCACGGAATTCTTGAATGACTTCTTGCAGTTTGCCGCTTGTGTACAGCGAGTCCTCATTGTAAAACACATCAAACACCACGCCCATGCGCGCGAGCACTCTTTTAATTTCATCGAACATCTGCTGTTCGGCGAACTGCTTGCAGAATGCAAGTGCGGCCTCGCGCTCTATCGTCCTTAGAGATTCGCCCTTCTCTTTTCGTAACGCCTCGGCAATTTCCTTGATATACTCGCCTTGATAACCATCCTCCGGAAAGGGATAGTGCGGGTCAAACAATTGCTGATAGCGCGCGTACGTGGACTCGGCCAGCAATCGCATCTGTCTACCCGCGTTGTTGAAGTAATACTCGCGGGTAACGTCATGCCCCGTCCACTGCAAGAGATTCGCGATCGTATCACCAATGGCAGCCTGGCGCCCATGGCCCACACTGAGCGGTCCGGTTGGGTTGGCACTGACGAATTCCACCTGTGTCTTCTTTCCTCCACCGATGGTTGACCTTCCAAACGACGAACCTTCATTCAGAATGCTGCCGAGTTGGCGAGTAAAAAACTGATTGGTAAACCGGAAATTAATGAAACCCGGTCCGGCAATATCCACGCTCGCAACATATTCCGGTTCAAGCTTGAGTGCGGCAACGATCTCTTGCGCAACGGCGCGCGGATTCTTGCCGAGCGACTTTGCCAGCATCATCGCAACATTCGTCGTCATATCGCCGTGCGCTTCGAGCTTCGGCTTCTCGAACGTCAGCTTCGCACCGTTCAGATAATTCAACGATGCCAATGCCGCCGTGACTTTTTCGGTGAGATACTTTTTCATGGAATGATTAGAGCGAGGAATTGCGGAGCGCTATCCAGCCTCCCCCGTGAACGGAGCAACGCGCTTGGGTTTTGCTGGAGTTTTCTTTTTTGATAATTCCAACTTGTGCAAACGGATACCGGAGGGAGTATCTTCTGCAGCCTGAAAACTCGCATCCCGCCAGAGCCGCTCGATACTGTAGAAGGAACGGATTTCTTTATGAAACACATGCACGACCACATCCACATAGTCCAACAGCACCCACTGGAGCGATTGATAGCCTTCCTGGTGCCAAACCGGAACGCCTTGTGCTTCCAGGCCATCGCGGATTCCATCGGCAATGGCTTTCACATGCGTGTCGGAATCCGCCGAACAGACCACAAAATAATCGGCTGGGGCATGGAGTTTTCGAAGATCCATAACGAGAACATTGCTCGCTTTCTTCGCGAGCGCTGCTTGTGCAATTTTTCGAGCGAGAATCCGTGCGATCAAA
>DATLYT010000006.1:0-3182 GCA_035574455.1 Bacteroidota bacterium | reverse complement strand
TTTTGATTTTCCAACGCCTTCGTTGTATCTTCTTGCCAATTCCTTGTGGATAACCCGATTGAAACGGCGCGGGAACTCTTGCGGCGAATGCACCAAACACCGCCTACGGCTACCCTGGCCGATGAGTTGCTGCTCTTCCTCTACCGGTTGAAAGACGAATACGCGATTGTAGAGTCCACGAGCCGTTCGATCACAGGGAAATCGTTCGTCGTGTTACAGGGAGTCATCTATGACCTTGAATCCGCTCCCGACGCTACACTGCGCAACGAAGCAACGGTAGGATTCCTTCGCACCCTGCTCGAAGAACTTGTTTGCGGCAATATTGTGATTCAGAGAAAAAACCACATGTCTCACAACACGTCATCTTAAGGAGAAGATTGATGATGAAACACAGCTTTGGCGTTTTGCTTGCGGTTTTATTGTTTCTGTCTCCAGTTCTTCTTGCCCAGGACCGTACGGCCAAAGTAGAAGCTCTCAAAGCCGAAGCAGTGAAGAACGTCGACGCGATGCAGAAGATGGTACAGGAAATCGTCGATATGGTCTTCAGCTTTGGCGAGTTGGGCTTCCAGGAGTTCGAGACCTCAAAATATCTCACCGACATACTCAAGAAGAACGGGTTTAGAGTCGAAGAGGGTATCGCCGGAATCCCGACTGCGTGGATGGCAACGTGGGGCTCGGGTAAGCCGGTCATTGCCCTTGGGTCGGATATCGACGGCATTCCGCAGTCTTCGCAGAAGCCGGGTGTGGCATGGCACGAGCCGCTGATCGAAGGCGCGCCGGGACACGGCGAAGGACACAATTCCGGGCAGGCGGTGAACATCGTCGCTGCACTGGTGGTGAAGAAGATCATGGAGCGCGAGAAAATTCCCGGCACCATCAAGCTCTGGCCGGGTGTTGCTGAAGAGCTGGTGGGAACGAAGGCATATTTTGTGCGTGAGGGATACTTCAAGGATGTCGATGTTTGCATCTTCACGCACGTGGGCAATAATCTGGGCGTGTCGTGGGGCTCGCGAGAAGGAAACGGGCTTGTGTCGGTCGAGTTTGCCTTTCAGGGTCAAACCGCGCACAGTGCCGGAGCGCCGTGGCGTGGCAGGAGCGCGCTCGACGCCGTGGAGTTGATGAACGCAGGCTGGAATTTCCGCCGCGAGCATCTCCGCATCCAGCAGCGGTCGCATTACGTCATTACGGATGGTGGCGACCAACCGAACGTCGTCCCGCGCACGGCGTCGGTTTGGTACTATTTCCGTGAAACAACCTACAAAGGCATCATGGAAATGTTCGACATTGCTCAGAAGATAGCACAAGGGGCGGCGTTGATGACGGATACCAAGGTCGTCTCCACGCGCATCCTTGGATCTGCCTGGCCGCAGCATTTCAACAAGTACATTGCCGAGATGTCGTACGAGAACATCAAGAAAGTTGGGTTGCCGCAATGGAGCGAAGCGGATCAGATGCTTGCCATGGCAGTGCAGAAAGAAGCGGGTGTGGAGAAACCGCTAGGGCTTGATACTGCGCTGGCAAAGTTAGAAGGACCCGTCAAGGAAGAAGATAAGCGCGGCGGCGGTTCGGACGACATCGGCGATATTTCGTGGAACGTGCCGACGGTGACGCTCCGTTATCCCTCGAACATTCCGAATCTGCCCGGGCACAACTGGCTGAACGCTATCGCGATGGCAACACCGATCGCGCACAAAGGCGCAGTGGCGGGAGCGAAAGTCCAGGCGATGAATCTCCTCGACCTCTTCCTCAACAGAACGATTGTCGATAGCGCGTGGGTGTATTTCAAAGAGGTACAGACAAAAGAAGAGCAGTACAAACCGCTCATCCGTCCCGAAGACAAACCGGCCATCTGGCTAAACACCAAGATCATGGAAAAGTATCGGCCGGAGATGAAGAAATACTACTATAATCCGGCGAAGTACAAAACGTATTTGGAGCAGTTGGGAATCCAGTACCCGACGGTGAAGAAATAGAATCCAAAAACGTCTCTCAACATCACCAGGACCTCACAACAATCTTTGCACTTAGCGTCTCTGTGAGCGTTTTTCTCAATGAAAAAGCCAAGTATGATACCTGACCCGAAACTTCTCTCTTTGCCGTTTTATTGGACACCAAGGTTTTTGAAAAACCGTAAATCCAATGTCATTCTGAGCGTAGCGAAGAATCTAAACCTCGTATTCAACCAGAAAATCAGATTCTTCGTCGTCCCGATGAAAAGCATCAGGACTCCTCAGAATGACACCCCCATTCCGTTTTTCAGTTGCCTCGTATGGCTGCTTTGTTCGTCCACACTGTTCCTCCATGCCCAAAGCGCAGTGAACGGCTCTGCCTCCTCGCTCAGATTCGTTGCATCGGCAATTCCGGCGCCTGCACTACCGACACTTGACGGCGAAGTGAGAAATGACCTAGCGTATGCGAACGCGGTTCCGCTGACCGAATTCTGGCAGACCGCGCCCGACGAAGGCCAGCCCGCCAGCGAACGTACCGAAGTTCGCATCGTCCAGAGCCGCGATACGCTCTACATCGGCGTCATTTGCTATGACCGCAACCCACAGGAAATTGTGGTATCAGAAAACCGGCGCGATGCATCACTGGCCGATATGGATGCCATCCTCATTTTGCTCGATACATACAGGGATAGACAAAACGGTTTCATCTTTGGTACAAACCCGGCGGGCAACGAGTACGACGCGCAGGTGACGTTCGAGGGGGAGTTGAGTGTTCTCGCCATGCGTAGCGGCTCCACGGGCGGTTTCAATCTGAACTGGGACGGCTCGTGGGTCGTCCGGACGAAAATTGGCGACTTCGGCTGGAGCGCGGAGTTTGCCATTCCATTCCGCACCTTGCGCTACGGCTCCGGCAATCCACAAACATGGGGCTTGAACATTCAACGGAACATCCGTCGGCGTAAAGAGACTGCGTATTGGGTGAAATTACCGCGGCAGTTCAATCTCAATAAAGTCTCGCTTGCGGGCACACTCGAAGGGGTCGAAGTTCCCATCCCGCAAAACCTGAAGCTCATCCCGTATCTGCTCGGTAATGTGCGACGAAGCGCTGCCGATCCTCGCTCCATCTCCAAAGGCGAAGCAGGTCTCGACCTCAAATACAGCCTCACGCCGAGCCTGACCCTCGATGCGACGTACAACACCGACTTTGCGCAGGTGGAAGTTGACGAGCAGCAG
>DATLYT010000005.1:0-11216 GCA_035574455.1 Bacteroidota bacterium | reverse complement strand
CGACGGTGGGCCACCCTCGTTGAACGTTGCTGGGTTGGGCAAGACCGCTGTACCGATTATCCCGATTGCATGGGGACGGAATATCACCAGCGTCGATCGTAACGTGACGTTTTCTCAGACGAACGACACGACGTTGATTGCAACGCTGACGCACACTTTGGAGGGGACTGTGTTCATTGTGGCAAAATACTCCGCGCAGGATACAGGCCGGACAATCATCCGGAAACCCTTTACGGAAGTTACCGTGCGGAAAATCAAGTTTTACCGCACCACGGCACAATCTGCTCGAGCGGACAGTGCACACAAAGGTTGGAGACCCGCAGAAGTATCAGCGGTAAAAGGTGGGACCAGCAACTCGGACATCACGATCACAAAAATGGATATTACCGTGGGCAATACGACAACGACGATCACCGACCCCACCGAGTACTTCATGAAACTGCCCTCTCACACCGGTGGTGGGCGTCCGGATATGCCGAGTCTCGGCACACGGCAATCGATCGGCCTGCGGGTAACACTCACGAGCGCTGACCCTGATACCGATTGGGTTGCTCTGCATCGGCCGTTCATGATGATGGGCAATCGGCCGGATATGGTCAGGCCATTCCAGGAGCGGATGAGGCTGGTCTCACAAACACAAGTGGGAACAAATTATCAACGGGTGTATGAAGCAACCTGGCAATCCAACATCCCGGGTTTCCACACCTTCTTCGTGTCGGCGCTGACTCGCGGTTCGCTGCGCGATGACAAGGCACAGTTCTCGTCACAGATCTGGGGCGTGCCGTACATTGCCCGTTAATTCTTTTTCCGGACAACGGCGAACCATTAGACAACACTGTAGTACACAAATCGCAGGCGAGGTCTTAACCCTCGCCTGCGCGTAGAAATAAAGCTCAGGGGAAACACGATGAAACGATTGACCATTTTGATGATCCTCTCGTCGCTGGTAGCGATTCCGTTGTTGATTCGGAAAGCACGACAGCGAATTCCGTTGCTCAACAACGAGACCATGCGATACGACACTGAGGATCTGATCACCGACGAAGCGCTCTAGCAAGAGGTTATTCTGAATTCCGACGTTCCTTGTGGGGATGTCGGGATGAACAATCTGATTCAAAAAGGAGAAATTCTTTAGCCGCTTCGCTCCTTCAGAATAACAGAAAAAGACTTTTTCAGCAGCCGGCTGGGAAGTAGGTGTCGTGAGATTGGCTTTTCTCCATTGTCCACCTGCAATATCCTTCGCAGATGCTTTACCAGTTCCTTCGGTTTCTCGAGCTGCGGCACATGTCCGCATTCGCGAATATATACAACACCCAACCGCTGAACGGTCTGTCCAAACACGCGCACCGTCTGTTCGTTCAGCAACCGATCGTTGGCTCCCCAGATGAGATGGACGGGTACCGACAACTTCTGAAGCCGGTCGTTCAAAAAATCTTCTCTCATAATGGATTGAATCAACTGCGGTACCTTCCTGCCGATCAGTTCTTTCTTGATGGCAGGAAAAAGCGGCTTGAAATACCACGGATAGCGGTACCACATCCTCTCCATGAGCCTCCGAACGTCAGCCGTCGACTGCACGGCAAACAGATTCCGGAGCTCCTCCACACCATCGGTATAAATTCCAGCCGGATTGATTAAGACAAGACCCGTCGTTCGTTCAGAATTTCGTAGAGCATACAACGAGGCAATCCAACCTCCGAGTGAATGACCGAGGAGTGTACAGTGCGGAAGATTGAGTCGCTCAATACACTGCTCAACAACAGCAAGATGCTCCGGAAGTGTGAGAAACCCTTTTTCGTCCGCAACGGTCGAGAATCCAAAGCCCGGCAGGTCAATGGCAACGACCGAGTACTTCTGGATCATCAACGGATAAAGGTAAAGCCACGTGCTCGAGGAGGTTCCCACGCCATGTAGGAGAACCAGCGTATCAGTCGCTGAGGGATGGTGATAGGAATAAAGATGAACTCTACAATTGGGGAGACTTATCCAAGAACTTCTGAGGCCGAGTATCCGCAGCCGGAGACGGACCACCCGATGGAGAAACCCGATGAACATATTAAAACGGAAACTGACGGTCGTACCAGTTCTTCGTCATATCCAGCCAGAAAAACAGGCCCTGCCAACGACCGAATGGAGCGTACTGCCGTTCGATCGTCCTGTCGCTTACTCGACGGCCGTTCCTGTGAATCTTCGCAAACTGTCCTCGCACCCAGGAGTCGAGACCGAGATAATCATAGCGGCCGAGGAGTTTCATCACATTTCCCGCGGCGTAATCACCCATCCCCTTCACGGAGCGGACCTGTTTGAACAGCTCCGGCGTCGGCAGAGTCGACGAGCGCCATGATTCGAGGTCGAGCTTGCCGGAAGCTACCCTCTCTGCTAACTCAAGCAAATACGGTGAGCGATAACCCGACCTGATTTCTTTACGCATGAACCGTTCCGACACGCCCGCGATCACTTCGGGCTTTGGGAAACTCCACGCCTCGCCAAACTTTCTGCCTAATTTTTTCGTCAGGTTGTCGACCATGATTTCGGTAAGAGCCCAGCTACAATTCGTTGTGCAGATCATCTTGACGACGTCTTCGAAGACCGTCGGCGCCCGGAGCAATCGCCCCGCACCAATCCGCGGCACCCAGCGAAAGGCTTCGTGCCTGCGAGCTTCCGTGTAGAAGTCAGAGATGTCCTCATCAAGCCGGAAACAACTGCTGAGCTGACGCCTCACCTCTTGCTTTTTCCGGACAGACAATGGGCGTACACTCGTCGCCTTCACGGCGATGCCGGAGTTGCGCTCGTGCATGTCGCAGTGTACCAGCGTTCCGTCTTCACATTCAAGCAAGCGCGAGAAAGTCTTTCTCTCTTTATCAACCTTGAACGGAGGTAAGGAACACCAGCCATGACTGTACACCGTGCGCCAGAAGCTGAAACGTGCCGGAGTCTGAAGGAAGAGCAACGTATGTTGCATCGTCCTACTTTGTCTTCTCCAACTCGCTCGCCGCCGAATCTACCAGCACCGCGAATTCTTGCAACGCCTTTGCCACACGCACGATTTCGGCTTCCGCCTCGCTCCACTTTTTCTGCTCAATCCCTTCTCGAACACCCGGAATCGTCTTCACGCCGTAGCCGGTGTAAAACCCCGGCGCGTAAATCAGATGCTTGAACCACGGTCGCCCGGGCAATCCGTCTGGATTGGTCAACTTCCGTTCGCTCAGAATAAGCTTGGCATTCACGGCCTTCACCATAGCTTGAGTAAGCGAGGATCCCTGGGCCTTCTTCAGTGCCTTGTCGTAGCGGTCGCTAACCTTCGCCAACGCATCAACGGCGTTGTCGAGCGGGGCAAAATTGATGTGCAGGGGAACTTCCTGAACCGATGGCGGGACGAACGACTTCTTCGGGTCGGCAATCGCGGTAAACACCCCCTCCTCAATCTGCTTGTTCCGCTCTTTGATCTTCTCTTGCATCTCCTTGTGCGTTCGTTTCAGTTCGTCCACGTAGCGGTGGATGGTGTCGGTAAAGTTGTTGAAATCAAACGGCAGAATATCGGCATCAGCAAGACGAATGACCGCCGTGCCGCAGGTTTGCGACAACGCGCGACCGTAGCTGAAATCCGTATCGGCAAAATTGGTGTACCAATGGTAACTATCGTAGATCGAGTGATAGATTCCACCGCCATCTTCGCCCCCGTAGCCGAAATTCAACGACGCGATGCCCAGATGGTCGAGGAATGCCGTGTAGTCCGAGCCGGAGCCGAGAGCACCGATTCGCAGGTCGGGTCGCGACCGCGCTTCCTGGCGGTCTTCAGGCCGTGAGTTTGCAATGCGCCAGAGCTGCGAGCGCTTCCAGACGGAAATCTTCTTTTCAGGATCCTCGATTTCTTTCGCGACGGCGTTCACCAGTTTCTCCAACGTATGCGAACCTTCGGCAAACAGAAAGCCGCGCCCGTTAGAATCGGTGTTGATATAGGCGACGGCCTTTTGTTTGAGTTCGTCGGCATGGGCTTCTGCCCATTCCGTCGAGCCGAGCAGTCCTTGCTCCTCCGCGTCCCAAGCGCAGTAGATGATCGTGCGCTTCGGTTTCCATCCTTGCCTCAGGAGCTCCGCCATGCCGCGCATCTCTTCCATCTGCGCGACCATGCCGGAGGTCGGATCCTGCGCTCCATTCACCCACGCGTCGCGATGATTGCCGCGAATGATCCACTCGTCAGGATAGACCGAGCCGCGAATCGTGACGATGACGTTGTAGATTGTCTTTACATCCCAACTGGATTCCACCTTGAGTCGCACTTTCGCCGGACCCGGACCGATTTTGTAGGTGATCGGCAATGCCCCGCGCCAGCTTTCGGGAGCGACGGGGCCTTTCAGCGCCGCGAGAAGCGGCTGAGCATCTGCGTAGGAGATGGGAAGTACAGGGATTTTCGTGAGTGTTTTGACTTCCTTCAGGTCGAGCCGCTTGGCGTCTTTGGTTGCGCCGATGCCGGGTGTAAGCGGGTCGCCGGGATAGTACGGCATATCCATCACGCTGCCGCGCTGAACGCCATCCCGCGGTCGCCACGGTCCTTCAGGAAATGTATCACCCTGAAAGTAGCCATCCTCGCGCGGGTCGGAGTAGATGATGCAACCGACCGCGCCATGTTCGGCGGCAACCTTCGGCTTGATGCCGCGCCACGACGCCCCGTAGCGGGCAATGACAATGCAGCCTTTCACCGATACGCCGAGACGCTCCAGCTGCTCGTAGTCTTCGGGGATTCCATAGTTCACATAAACTAGCGGGGCGGTCACATCGCCGTCCGCTGAGTAAGCGTTGTAAGTTGGGAGTTGTTCGTTGTGTTGGTTGGAGGTCGGGTCGGCGGATACGGTTGGCTCTTGAAGCTTCGCCGTGAATTTCGTCGGCTCAACAAGCTCGACGACGCGCTCTTTCGGAGTCGGGAAGAGCACGTCGAACGTTTCGATCTTTGCATCGAGTCCCCACGATTTGAACAGGGCGAGCATCCACTCGGCGTTATCTTTGTTGTACGGCGAGCCGAGATGATGCGGCCGGGCGGAAATGCGCTTCATGTATTCGCTCTGCTTCTCCGCGTTGGGAATGGCGCGAAACTTGGCTTCCCAATTCGTTGATGTTCGGGATTGACCCCATAGGGACGATGTGTGCATCGGCCCGAATAAGAAAAAGAGAACAGCCGGAATCACAAAACCGAAACGACGGTGCATGAATCCTCCAAGGTGATGAGATAAATAAATGAGATATAGAACACAAGGGGCGAAAGTGTAAACCTACAAGGCAAAGACGTAGTCGAGCTTCACGGTTTAGACCCCGAAGACGACGCCTATCTATTTCTCGCCGCGCTCTTCGAGAACATGATTGTGAGCAATGATATACTTATTCTGGTTTCTCCTTCTTTACAATAGAACGGTCCTTCAAAAAAGATGAGAGCCACCGGTCGAATTCATCCTCTGCAATGCGAGCGTTGTTTTCATGATCATATTTCCAACGTTCCGGATTTGTCGTGATGTACTCTCGAATTCTGCTCAATGACCTTTCATCGCGGATGATATGATCGTAAAACCCGCGTTGCCAGACGGATAGGCCGGGTGTGTGGCGTAAAATGTTGATTTGTTTGGCGGCACTCATTTTGAAACGCCCGACGATTTTCGATAACAACATTTTTCGCCGGTCCCTTGGTAGGGGCGATTCATGAATCGCCCCTACAAGATCATTCACAACAAAAACAATTCCATGAATGTGGTTTGGCATCACAACGAATTCATCTAATTCAACATTCGGATAATGGTTTGGTAAACCCTTCCAACACTCCCGAATTATTTGCCCATACTGATTCTCTATCATCTTCCCGTCACAAACCTCACCAAACAGATGCTCTCGATCCTCGGTACAAACGGTGATAAAATACCCACCAGGTTGGGAGTAGTTGTATCCTGCTAGCCGAAGAGAATTCTTCCGTTTCCGCTTCCAAATTGCCATCTAACCATCCCCCATCCATCGATCTACCGCAGCAGTTAGTTGGCGATTCCGGACAGACCGCTCTCGCAGGGCTACTTTAAGAATCTTGTAATATGAAATCTTCTGATCGATTCCTCGCATTGACTCATTCGTTCAATTGACCAACGAACAAATCATCTTCACACTTCTCCGGGATGTTCGATGTCCATTTCAATCTTCAGCTGCGGGTTGGCGTAGATGGTCGTCGACTTGGCGGGCGGAATCTGAATCGCCCAATCGCCTTTCTTATTCCGCACCACCGAACCCC
This sequence comes from Bacteroidota bacterium, assembly GCA_035574455.1. GTDB lineage: Bacteria > Bacteroidota > Ignavibacteria > UBA10030 > UBA10030 > DATLYT01. The sequence goes on along the minus strand of DATLYT010000005.1, from coordinate 4,954 downwards.
AAAGCTTCCGCAATTTCCATTGTGTGAATTTTTCCCAGAACACCCATCCAAAGTAGGCTGTGGATTTCTCAATGTAGAACGCCGGCACGCGTTCGCCCGGCTGTACGTCAACGTCACCGACGGTGGTTGGAAAGTAGCCGTGGCGTTTGAGAGCAGCGAGAAAGTGGTAAGTCACGTCGGCGCGGTCGATGGTGAGCTCGTGCTTCGAGCGGTGGACTCCGGTACCCGTGATGATATCATCAAACGCAGCATCGAGTCGGGATCGATTGACGACTGGCTGCTCCATGAGCGAGAATATAGGGAGCATTGGAGGGAAATTCAATTCAAAAGGAAAAATGAAAAATTCAAAAATTGAGTATATTGGCAAGGCATGAGTAAGCCAAACGACACCGCCATTGACGTCCGCAATCTCGTCAAGGTTTACGAGAAGCGCAATCAACCGCCTGTGCGCGCGGTCGATGGCATTTCGTTTCAGGTCAAGCGAGGAGAGATCTTCGGACTGTTGGGACCCAACGGTGCGGGCAAAACGACGACACTCAAGATTCTCACAACACTCCTCTCCCCAACGTCCGGAACGGCAACCTTGTTAGGCTACGACGTCCAACAGCAGCCGCTCGAGGTGCGGAAGAACATCTGCGTGGTGTTGCAGGAGAACGCCGTGGAGATGTTCCTCTCCGTCCGCAACAATTTCCTGACCTTCGGCCGTTTCCACGGCTTGAGCGCACGGGAAACCGAGGCGCGGATGGAACGAGTGCTCGACCTCTTCGGATTACGGGAGTATCTCCATCACAAAGCGATTGACCTGAGTGGCGGCCTCAAACGACGGCTACAGGTGGCAAAGATGTTCGTGGTCGATAAGCCGATTGTCTTTTTAGATGAAGCGACAACCGGCATGGATACCTTCAACAAGCGGGCAACGTTGAATGCAATCAAAGAGGAGTCCAAACGCGGCAGAACGATTGTTCTGACGACGCACATGTTAGAAGAAGCGGAGGAGCTGTGCAACTCGGTCGCCATCATCAATCACGGCAAGATCATCGCGGCGGGAAGCATCCGAAACGTGAAGGCGATGGGCTTACGGCTGTATAATGTTTCGCTCACGTTTACGCGCGTTTCGAAAGATACTCTGCAACGCCTGAACCGTGCTAAGCCGTTTAAGCTCGACGTAAGCGACCACACCGTGAACATCTCCGTGCGCAAGGAATCGGCGGCGCTCAAAATTCTCGAGACGGCAAAACGAGCAGGGACATTAGAGAACTTCGAAATCACCAGCGCCAGTCTTGAGGATGTCTTTGTTGAGTTGATCGACAAACAGAGGAAATCTGCATGAAACCCATTGTCGCTCTTCTCTACCGAGAATTTCTCATCCGCACGAGCGGTATTTGGCTCTTTTTTGACCTCGTGCTGCCTTTATTGTACATGCTGACGTTCGGCATCGCGTTCGATAAAGCCGTCGGAATGGGTATGCAAACGGCCGGTACGACGGTCGGTTACAATGCGTTCTTCGTCGCCGCGGTGCTCTCGATGTCCTGTTTCGGCAGCGCGATCAATCAGTCGTACGGCTTTTTTGTCGACCGCGACAACGGTATTTTTTATGAGTTCCTGACCTACCCGATGACGCGTGGGCAGTTCCTTGTCGGAAAAATTGTTTTCCTCGCCCTCTTGTCGGTTGTGCAATGTTTGCTCGCACTGGCGGCAGCCGTGGCGATTCTCGGCCTAAACATCCAGCTGGAATGGCTGGCAGTGACGATAATCGCCGTCATCATCGGAACGGCGGGCTGGTTCTTTTTCCTCGCCATCTTCGCTTTCCTCATCCGTCGCAACGATCTGTTCAACACGATTCTGAACGTCGGCTACTTCGTGCTGATTTTCTTGAGCAGCATGTTCTATCCGCTCGACAACGTGCCGGACTGGTTCCGCTCCGTTTCACTGTTGAACCCTCTCACCTGGCACACCGACGTCCTGCGGTACCTGACAATCGGCATCGGCGATGCTTCCACGATCATGCTCGAATCGCTCTGGTTCGTAATCTTCCTACTGCTTTCGTTCTGGGCAGCCGTCACGGCGTTACAACGTGCCGTGTAAGATGGTGTGAGAGGTGCGTGATAAAAAAAAGGATGCATGAATGTTAACCCGATGGATACTTGGTATACTTTCCTCGCTCGGATTTTTGATCTCCCTCTACTTTTCGCTGGTCTACCACAAATTGATCCCAGCCGATGCACGGTTCATCCCGAAGTTCTGTCGCATGGACCAATCGTCCTGCGAGTCGATTCTCGCAACGCGTGATGCTCGCGTATTCGGCGTTCCCAATTTCTCCTTGGGTCTCATCTTCTATCTCACGATGATCATTGCGAATGCTCTTCCAGAATTGATGGAAAAGGCGTATCTTCTGCTCGTTGCAGCGGCGGGGTTTTCTGTGGCGACGAGTCTTTTTTTGAGTTACTCCTTGCTGTTTCGTTTAAAGGCTCGTTGCGTTCTGTGCTTCACCAGCCACGTTCTGAATTTCCTCATCTTCCTGTTGCTTTGACAAAACGATGAACACCGTCGGTTTCATCTACCATCCCGATTACCTCAAGCACGACACCGGCATCGGTCATCCGGAGCGGCCAGACCGGTTACGGACGCTCGTGAAACACCTGCTCGGCACAGAGCTGTGGAAGAAGCTTCATCATCTCCAACCGACTGCTGCAACGGTCGAGTGGCTGACGACCGTTCACCCTGAAGAGCATGTGAAGACGATCGAGCGACGTTGTCGGGCGGGCGAGACGATTCTCGACTTTGGCGATACGCACGTGTGTAGAGATTCATACGACGTTGCATTGATGGCGGCAGGCGGAGTATTACTCGGTATCGATAAGGTCATGACGGGCGAACTTTCGAGCGCGTTTTGTGCTGTTCGTCCACCGGGGCATCATGCAGAAACGCAAACCGTGATGGGCTTCTGTCTGTTCAATAACGTCGCCATCGGCGCTCGCTATGCGCAGAAGAAGTACGGCGTGGAGCGGGTGGCGATTCTCGATTGGGACGTCCACCACGGCAACGGCACGCAGGAAATTTTCTACGACGACCCGACGGTCTTCTATATCAGCCTGCACCAGTATCCGTACTATCCCGGCTCTGGCGCGGCAAACGAAACCGGTATCGGCAAGGGAGAAGGCTATACGTTGAACTGCCCGATGCCTGCCGGCAGCGGGTGGAAGGAGTACGAAGAGGCATTCCGGTCGAACATTCTCCCCGCACTTCACAAATTTCAGCCGCAATTGCTGATGATCTCCGCCGGCTTCGATGCCCACAAAGACGACCCTCTCGCCCACATCCAACTCACGGACAACTCGTTTGCCGAGATGACGAAGATGATGAGGGAGATCGCATCGAAGTACTGCAACGGAAGAATCGTCTCTGTGCTGGAGGGTGGATACAACTTGGAAGCATTGGCAAACAGTGTTGAACAACATCTCAAGGAACTTACTCGCTAACGGTTATGGACCTTACGACAACAATTCTCTTCATCCTCGGACTCTTTTTGCTGATTGGCGGCGCGGAGTTGCTTGTCCGCGGCTCGTCACGATTGGCGGCGGCAGTCGGAATCTCGCCGCTCGTGATCGGCCTGACGGTCGTGGCGTTCGGCACAAGCTCACCGGAGTTGGCGGTGACCGTTCAAGCTGCCGTCGCCGGTCAAGCGGACATCGCCGTGGGCAATGTCGTCGGAAGCAACATCTTCAACGTGCTCTTCATTCTCGGCGTCAGCGCGCTCATTACCCCACTCGTCGTCTCCCAGCAGCTTATCCGGTTGGACGTGCCGCTGATGATTGGAGCCTCGTTGACGATGATTGTGATGTCTTTCGACCGAACCCTGAGCCGCATGGAAGGTGTGATCCTGTTTGCAGGACTTGTCGCATATACTGTCTGGTCGATACGTCAGAGCCGTCGTGAGCAAGCGGCTGTGAAGCTCGAGTACGAGCGAGAGTACGGAAAGCCTCCAGAGAGAAGTGCGAAAGCCATCCTCCTTCAGATTCTCATGGCCATTGCGGGTCTCACTCTGCTTGTCCTCGGCTCGCGCTGGTTTGTCGAGGGCGCTATCAGCATTGCACGGTTTATGGGTGTCAGCGAATTGATCATCGGCCTTACGATTATCGCGGCAGGAACATCGCTGCCGGAGGTAGCGACGTCCATCATTGCCAGTATCCGAGGTGAGCGGGATATTGCAGTGGGCAACGTCGTTGGCAGCAACATCTTTAATATTTTCGGCGTGCTTGGTTCTGCGGCAATCCTCGCTCCATCCGATATCGCGGTTTCTTCAGCAGTATTGAGTTTCGACCTCCCTGTGATGTTGGCCGTCGCTGTCGCTTGCCTGCCCATTTTCTTCCACGAGAATCGCATCGACCGCTGGGAAGGCGGGGTGTTCTTCGGCTACTACATTGCTTATACTGCCTACCTCATTCTCGATTCCACCGGCCACGACTATCTGCCGTACTACAGCGCGGTCATGCTGTGGTTCGTGATGCCGCTGACGACCGTGACAATCGTTGTGGTGTTACTTCGGTACGCGAGGCGCGAGGGTAGCGTCAACACTAACTTAGTCAAGTTGACCGCTCCAGAAAGAGCGCATGATGGTTGATGTTCATTGCTGTCGCCATCAACGTAGCGTTTTTTCCTTTTCATTGTCGTTGTTCAGATTCAGGATTACCCTGAGTGGTTCGCGGGGATTAAGCGGGCATCGCTTAATTCACTACTCACTACCCGCCCTTCTTACCACTTGACTTCAGTGTTCGCGTAGTGTATATTTCGGTAGTTCTTTTCCATTTGTTGATCATTGTTTTTCCGTTAGGGGTGTCCTGATGCAACTTTGTTGCATTGGGACTGAGATCAAACCCTCGAACCTGATCTGGATCATACCAGCGAAGGAAAACGGAGAACAGCTTTTCGCGAAGCCGTTTTCCGGTTGGATCTC
>DATLYT010000004.1:0-13108 GCA_035574455.1 Bacteroidota bacterium | reverse complement strand
CTACGACGAAATCCCACGTTGAAAAATCCGCACCGTAGTTCTTGCCGTATTTCTTCAGTACTTCGGGTGTATCATTCTGCGGGTCGAAGCTGATCGACAGAAGATGCCATTTGCCGCGCAGCGAGGGGTCCTTGCTGAGTGCCCTTTGGATGCGGCTGAAGTACTCGCTCATCCGGATGCAAAAATCCGGCAACGGGCAGCGCGTGTAGATGAGCGTGAACGCGAGAACTTTACCGCGGAAGTCGCTAAACCTTACACGCTTCCCATCCTGATTGACAAATGAGAAGTCGGGCAGCGGTTCACCTTCTTTGAACAACCGGTGGAATTGAATTTCATCCGCCGTGAGTGCTTGTTTCTCCTGATCTGAACCGACCACCGCGAGCGTCTCCAACCAGCTTTCCGTACGAGAGACGGCAAGCGTTCCTTGCACCGAATCGCCGACTTGAATGTTCTTCAGCAGTCCCGGGTCTTTGACTTTGAACGGCATCGTCATTGCTTTCATGTAGTCGGGAATTTCTTCGTGAGCAATGGTCACGCGCAGCTTTGCTGTATCAATCGCAACGACTTCCCCTTTCAGCGGAAAGGTTACAAGGTCGGTCTGCCCACCTGCTTGCGTCGTTCGGGCGGTTTTTTTCTCTTCGTTCTTCGAGCAACCTCCCAACGACACCAGTACCACAACTGCCATGACAACAATCATCTTTTTCATTTGTTTGTAACTCTCCTTCTTCTCCTCGCGTTCATCCAATAATCTCTTCAACATCCTTCACATCCCTACTTCCCCAAAACCAACGCCTCCGCGATCTGCACCGCATTTGTTGCTGCACCCTTCCGGATGTTGTCCGCAACAATCCAGAGATTAACGCCGCTGGATACCGTTTCGTCTTTTCGAATACGGCCGACGAACACCTCATCTTTGTCGTGTGCCGTGAGTGGCATGGGGTAGAGATTCTGTTTCGGGTCGTCCTGCACGACGACGCCGGGCGCTTTGCTGAGAATCTCTCGTACTTCTTCCACCGAGCTTTTCTTCTCGAATTCGATATTGACCGATTCGCTGTGTCCGCCAAGCACCGGCACTCGCACACAGGTCGCTGTGATCTTGAAACTTACCCCCATAATTTTCTTCGTCTCGTTCATCACCTTAAATTCTTCTTTCGTGTAACCGTCATCAAAGAAAATATCGATATGCGGTAGGCAATTGTAGGCAATCGGGTGGGGAAATTTCCTCGCCGTCGGTTGACGATGCGCCAGCTCATCATGGAGCTGGTCGACCGCGATCTTACCCGCCCCGGTAACGGACTGGTAGGTGGAAACGACCACGCGCTTGATGCCAAACCGGTCGTGCAGCGGCTTCAGCACGAGGACAAGCTGAATGGTGGAGCAATTCGGGTTGGCAATGATCCCTTTGTGCTTAAAAATTTGTTTGCGGTTGACTTCCGGAACGACCAGGGGAACGTCCGGCTCCATTCGGAAGGCACTGCTGTTATCGATAACCACAGCGCCGGCCTTTACTGCCGCCGGCGCATACTCTTTGCTGATGGGTGCGCCTGCCGTGAAAAGCGCAAACTCAATGTGCTTAAACCGCTCCGGCTCCAGCTTATAAACAGGGTGGGGCTTTCCGTTGAACGGTACCTCTTTGCCCACCGACCGTTCAGATGCCAGCAACACCAGCCGGTTGACCGGAAAATTTCTCTCTTCCAACACTTTTACCATGGCGCGACCGACCAGACCGGTCGCTCCAACGATGGCAATGTCATGCAGTTTCATCGCTCTCCTTCATCCCAAATGATTGAACGTTTCGCGCTCGCGAATCACGCGTACTTTTTCGCCATTGACAAGAACCTCCGCCGGACGCGGACGCGCATTGTACTGAGACGTCGTCACAAACCCGTACGCTCCCACCGTCAGGATGGCAAGCCCATCGCCTCGCTTGACTCGGTTGAGCATCCGGTCGCGGGCAAGGAAGTCTCCCGTTTCACAAATCGGGCCCACGACATCCACTTTCTCGTGTTCGTATGTTTCGATGGTCACCGGCACAACCTGGTGATAGGCATTGTAGAGACTTGGTCGAAGAAGGTCGTTCATTCCTGCATCGACCACAATGAACTTTTTCGTTGAGTTCTCCTTCGTATACAGCACTTTCGTCAACAACACGCCTGCGTTGGCAACAATCGACCGACCCGGCTCAACCCAGATCGAACAGCCCGTCGGTTCAAGGATTGGAAGTATGGCAGAGAGAATCTCTCCGACGGCCACAGGAACACCGTTCGGATTATGCTCTACCGGAAGGGCCTCATGTGCGAGAACATTAATGTATTGCACGCCGAACCCACCGCCGATATCGATATGAGAGAGGGAAATGCCCTCCTGTCGCAATTGGTTAACCATCTCAACGAGAAATTTCGCCGTGGAAACGTACGGTTCAACCTTGGTAACCTGCGAACCGATGTGCGTATGAATGCCGATGACTTCAATAGCAGGAAGGGTCGTTGCCGTGCGAAACACTTCGAGTGCCCGCGACGCATCAATCCCAAACTTGTTGTGCTTAAGACCGGTCGAGATGTACGGATGACTCTCGGCGTCGATATTCGGATTGATTCGCAACGAGACACGGGCTTTCTTGTTCAACCGAACAGCAAGGAGGGAAATGAGTTGAAGCTCTTGTACCGATTCTACATTAAAGGAGAAAATATTCTGGTTCAACGCGTATTCAATCTCATCCTCCCGCTTGCCCACGCCGGCAAAGACGATTTTCTCCGGTGGGAACCCGGCTTTCAGGGCAAGATGAATTTCTCCTGCGGAGACGACATCGGCCCCGGCACCTGCTTCCACCAAGAGCTTCAGGATGACTGGATTTGCGTTCGCTTTCAGTGCATAACAGACGGTGCATCGCGGCCCTGCCGCTCCTGCTACCGCGCGGAAGTTCTCGACAATCTGATTCTTGCTGTAGACATAGAGCGGCGTTCCGAATTCTTCCACCAGCTCTCCCGCGGGGACATCCTCGCAGTACAGCGTATTGTCTTTATACTGAAAGTATTTCACAGGATTATGACACGAGGAGAATCGGGCTGTATGTTCATTTGTTCAATAACACGAGTTGCCACGGAAAAGAAAAGCTCCCGAAAACCGCCCAACGACAACGGACTCTGGGAGCCTGCTCACCGTACAGAGCGTGAACCACGTTCTATGTACCAAAAAAAGTGCTGAAACTCAAGGAGAATACCTCGTTTCGCCTGGAACCTCTCGAAACAACAAAGGCGATTCGGTGTGAATCGCCTTTGCTCTCATTCCCAAGAAGCTCTCCGTCAAAAATTCTTGCTTACCAGTAATGCCTCGTTCCCTTGGAGCTTGATGCCAAGTGCCGGGTCAACTTGAACCGGTTCTTGTTGTTTCACAGGACCGAAACCGTCCGCAAACCAGACGTACTGCAGAAACTCGAAGGACTGCCCGCCAAACGACGCGCTTGTCTTGATCTCTAACTTATACGCCTGTGTGCTTCCTATTGGCGCCGCGACAGTTTCTTTTGCCCGGATCTTGCATTTCACCGTTACCGTTACCGGAATGCCAAACACGACTTCGGTGAATGATCCCCCGTTGTACTCTTTATCAATCCCCTCGGAACGTTTGAAGAGCGTAATCCACGCACCCGTTGTCCCCGTTCCGTAGTAGGTCAGAAGATTTCCATTCTCCTCGGCGAAGTAGGTTGTATCCGTAACGTTGAGTGTCCCGTCTGTAAAATAGACCGAATCAATCAGCCGGTAGGCGCTCTTGCCACCGATGGTCACCGTCGAGTGCACGTACATTGCCTCTCGGTGCGTCGAGCTCTCAATTTTTCGCCCCAGGGTGTCCAATGTATACGCCGAAAAGACAAACACTCGTCCCGGAGCAAACGGGAAGAGGTTGAGCTCAGTTATGCCTTCTTCTGAATCCACTGGATTGTCATTTTTCGAGCAGCCAGCCAACAGTGAGAGGCTTGCTACCATCCCAAGGAGATACGTTTTCTTAAGGAAGCCTTTCATAGAAGTTCCCCCCAATAAATGAATAGTCATGTTGTCGCAAGGTACTGAACCTTCACGCGGCAGGCAAGATAATTCCTGCAAACGTGCGGCGAGACACGCGTCAGACTGACTCAAGGACGCGGGTGATGGTCTCGATGAACCTGTTTGAGATACTCACGGTCGATATGGGTGTAAAGTTGCGTTGTCGAGATATCGGCGTGGCCTAACATTTCCTGCACTGCGCGTAAATCAGCACCCCGCTCCAGTAAATGCGTAGCGAACGAATGACGAAACGTGTGGGGATGAACTTCGCGCGTGATGCCTGCGGCCTTTGTGTATTTCGCAACAATATCCCAGACAGCCTTGCGCGTGATTTTGCCTCCACGCGCATTGAGAAAGAGATAATCCCGCGAGCGATGCGGCTTGGCGATGTGCAGTCGGCATTCTTGTTGATACTTTGTCACCCATTCCCGCGCAGACCTACCAATGGGCACCAACCGCTCTTTGGATCCTTTGCCGAAAACGAGGAGTAGCTCTTCATCGAACAGAAGGTTGGATTGCTTCAGATTGACAAGCTCGGATACACGTACACCCGTGGCGTACATGACTTCGAGAATAGCTCGGTCCCGAATACCGAGCCGCTTGGTGACATCCGGCTGGTTGAGAATAGCGTTGATCTCCTCGAGCGAAAGTACTTCCGGCAGCGATTTCGACCGCTTGGGCGGCTCCAGGTTCTGGGTAGGGTCGTCCTCCGTCCAATCCTCGCTCAGAAGAAATCGATGAAATCCCCGCACGGCGGAAAATGTCCTGGCCACGCTTCGGGGAGACAACCCGGCTTTCGTGAGATGCTGGAGAAAAGAGCTGACGTGTTGCTCGGTAACTTGTGTTGCTGAGGAAATGCCACAGCCTTCCAGGAATGTACAATAGCGATCGAGGTCGGTGGAATAGGACAATGCTGTATTCTCTGAAACGCTTTTTTCTACCCGTAAGAAGTTGAAGTACACCTGCCGTTGTCGCTCCAGCGGAGTTTTCTTGCGATCCGGTTTTTCCAATCGCAGTCGGCGTTTCATACCGGCACTGGTCCGAACACTATGACGATGACGGTCGCCGGACGAGCAGACTTAACAGTCCGCCAATCAAGAGCGTCGTAGCCACGCCGATCATCGTAAACCATGTCCAAGCGACGAGCTTTAATGAGATCACCGTGATCATAATGAAGATCCCACCGACAAAGCCGGCAAGGGCGTCTTCCTGCGTTGCCCGTTTGATCAGCACGCCGAGGAGAAACGTCCCGAGCAGCCCACCGTAGGTGAACGACGCGATGCTGAGAGCGAGCTCCACAACGGTTTGCGGCGTTTCCATGAAAAAAATCGCTGAGCCGATGAGCAACACCGCCCAGAGCAACGTTGCGCGACGGGCAATGCGAAGTTCCTGTTCCGGAGAAATCGATGACACCATGAGTGGCTTATAGAGATCCATGACTGTGGAGGAAGCCATGGAACTCATCGACCCGGCAAGCGTGGAGAGTGCAGCGGCCAGTAAACCGGCGATGATGAACCCTGAGACGCCCGGAGGCAGTCCTTCGATGATGAACTTGGGGAAAATCTCATCGGCGCGACTCAGCCGCAGGTCGGCAAGGCTGGCACCGTGGTAATGGCCGTACAGCAACAGCCCGACAATCAAAAAGATGGCAAACTGAAGAATAATGATGATGCCGCTGCCGATCAGCGCCTTGCGAGCGCGCTCCAGCGATTGGGTTGCCAGCACCCGCTGGACAATGAGCTGGTCGGTTCCATGCGAGGCCATCGAGAGAAACGCCCCGCCCAATACACCGGCGATCAGCGTGTACGGCTTCTGGAAGAAATCGCCGCTGAAATCGAGATTGAAGATTTGAAACTTTCCCGCCTCCGCAGCAATTGCCGTCAAGCCCGCCCATCCTCCTTCGGCGTTTGTAACGAGGACGATCCCCGCCAGCAACGCGCCGCCCAGGTAGATCACCATTTGCACCGCATCGACCCAGATGACGCCGCGGACACCGCCGGCAAACGTGTAGACGAATGCCACGGCGGCAAGAATGACGATGGCTAGTGCGTAATCGATATCGAGGACAAGTTTTAACGGAATCGCGGTTGCAAAGAGACGAACCCCATCAGCCGCGATGCGCGTGAAGAGAAAGGTGACCGACGCAAAGCGCCGTGTCTTTGCGCCGAAACGCGACTCGAGGAAAGCATACGCCGTCGAAAGCTCACCCTTGAAGTAGGCCGGAAGAAACAATACGCTGATGGCGATTCTTCCGAGAAGGTACCCCAACGTCACCTGCAGGAAATTCAGATTTGTAAGATATGCCAGACCGGGGATGCTGATGAATGTCAACGTGCTCGTCTCCGCCGCCACAATGGAAAAGCACACAATCCACCACGGAATGTCTTCTTTGCCCAAAAAATAATCGCGGGCCGTCTGGTGTTTACCTCCGCGCAGAATCCCGAACACCGCGACACCGACGAGATAGACGACAACGATGACGTAGTCGAGCGTGGTAAAGCCCATTAGTGCCTCCTCCGAGAAGATTGGGGCGAATACGTCCGGCGAGACGAAACAACGAGAGGAAAACGAGAATAGCCCGTATCAGGCTCGCAGTGCTTTGGCAAGGGAATCGTGGATACTGAAGGCGCGATCAAGACGGGAGATGCGAATGAGCGAGAGGACTTTTTTCTGCAAGCCGACGAGTTTCACGACGCCGCCGTTTTCTCGCATTTTCCGTTCAGCAATCAGAAGAGCGCTCAGACCGCTGCTGTCGCAAAACTCGACATCGCTCAGGTCCACAACCAGATTTTTCGTTTGCGGATTGCAGAGGATGAGGAACTCCCCTTTTAATTCGGGCGAAACGCTTGCATCGAGCTTGCGCTCTTTGACCTTCAGCACGATCGCTGTTCCGTTTTTCTTAACCTCAAATTTCATGGGTAAAAGCACCTCCCGCGCTAAAACATCTGCAGACAGTTGATGAGTATCGTGGCGGCAGACCCAAAGGTGGTCGCGCGCTGTGGATGAACCTGGAAGTTATAGAATGTATCGCCATACGGCTTGACAAACCCGACTCGTATCCGCGCGTCCGAAATACGGCAGAGGTACGCGCTCGGCAACGCCATGTCGAGGTTGAGGTCCACAGCTACGTCGAATGTACTCTTTTTCACTCTTCGAGTCAACTCGCTCCGAGGAAGGAACCAGGCGTTGAGGTCTGCTGGAGCAAAGGTTTGCAGGTGCGTGTGACGGTCAAGGAACAGCTGTGTGGCGACATCCACGCGCGAGACGATCAGGAGGTTCGTCGGAGAGAAGCGCTTCAAAAAGTATTCCACGGTTGATCGCAACGCCGGTGCGTCGTTTGACGATTCGGGTAAAATTAACAATACGCGTTTAGCGCTGGAAATTGCGCCCGTCCAGCGTAACGCCTGCTCGGAGGTTGAACGAAAATGAAATCGCGTATACGCCAACCCCACCCGGTAACGAAATTTCTCGAACATAATCCTTCTCTATCGTTCTCCAATCATGGCGAGGAATTCCTCCTCACTCAGTGTTGCCACACCTAACTTTTTTGCCTTGTCCAACTTTGAACCCGCTTCTTCGCCGACGACAAGGTAGTCGGTATTCTTGCTCACGCTCGACCCTACGATCCCGCCGAGCGATTCAATCTTCTCTTTCGCTTCCTCACGTGTCATGGACGACAGTGTGCCGGTGAGGACGAATATCTTGCCGAACACCGGAGACGACTTCGCCGCCTTTGGGATTGTTTCTTCCATCCGCAGGCCGGCTTTCCTCAGCCGTTCAACAATCGCCCGGTTATGTTTGTCGCGAAAGAACTCGTAAACACTTCCCGCAATCTGCGGTCCGATACCCTGGATCTGCTCCAACTCTTCCTTGCGCGCGTGCATCAACGCGTCGAGAGAAGGAAAATGCTTCACGAGCAGTTGCGCGACGCCGGAGCCGACATGACGGATTCCGAGCGCGAAGAGCACACGCGCAAACGACTTCTGTTTGCTCTGCTCAATCGCTTCCAGCAAATTCTGGACGCTCTTCTCACCCCACCGTTCTAGCTCAACAAGTTTGGCTTTCTTCTTATGCAGGTCATAGAGGTCCGCGTAGTTGCTCACAAAACCGAGATTGACAAGCTGCTCGACGACGGCCTCACCCAATCCTTCAATATCCATGGCACCGCGGTGGGCAAAGTGTTCAATACGTGCCTTCACCTGTGCGGGACACTCGGTGTTGTTGCAGTAGTAGTTTGCCTCGCCCTCCGGACGGATGATTGTTGACTTGCATTCTGGGCAGGTTCGCGGCATCTGGAACGGTTTCGCACCCGGCTTCCGCTTCTCCTTCACCACTTCGCTGACTTTGGGAATGACATCTCCACCCTTCTCTACCACAACAGTATCGCCAATACGAATATCCAGCTCTTTGATATAATCCTCGTTGTGGAGCGTTGCCCGCGAGACGGTTGTACCGCCAACGAAAACCGGCTCCAGCTCGGCAACGGGCGTAATCGTTCCCACCCGGCCCACCTGCAGGACGATGTCCTTCAAAACGGTTTCTTTCTTCCGGGCGGTAAACTTAAAGGCAATAGCCCACCGCGGACTTTTCGCCGTCGCCCCGAGCAAATCCTGTTGGCGGAGCGAATCGACTTTTACCACGACACCGTCGATGTCATAGGGCAGGTCTTCCCGCCGTTCTTCCCATTCCTTCCAGTATTCGATGACTTCGTTGATGGTATGGCAAAGACGGGCATGCTCGTTAACCGGAAAGCCTAATTCCTTCAAGAGCCTGAGGTTCTCGTAATGGCTGGTGAGTTTTATGCCCTCGGCGCGGAGGAAGTACGCGTAGAATTTCAGCGGACGCTGGGCTACGATTTTCGGGTCCTGAAGCTTCAGCGTCCCGGCAGCGGAGTTGCGAGGATTGATAAAGGTTTTCTCGCCGGCAAGTTCGCGTTCTTCGTTCATCTTCTGAAAATCTTCCCGCGTCATGAACACTTCACCGCGCACTTCGATGTCTTCAAGCCCTTTGGGGTGTTTGTTCAATCGAAGAGGAATCGAGCGAATGGTCTTGAGGTTTTGCGTAATGTCGTCGCCCTGCATGCCGTCGCCGCGTGTGGCTCCGCGCACGAAAAGGCCTTCGGTGTAGGTGAGACTGACGGCAACGCCGTCGAACTTCAGCTCGCACACGTAGCGATAAGGCTCTTTTCCCAGCAATGACCGAACGCGCCTGTCAAACTCCAACACCTCCTCTTCGCTGTAGGTATTCGAAAGACTGAGCATAGGAACGGCATGCGTGACGGTCGGAAACTCCTTCGTAGGTTCTCCGCCGACGCGTTGCGAGGGAGAGTCCGGTGTAACTAACTCTGGATATTCGCGTTCCAAGTCGATAAGTTCCTTCATCAACTTGTCGTACTCTTCGTCGGAAATGACAGGCTTGGCGAGAACATAGTAGCGGTAGTCATGCTCGCGAAGTTTCTCGCGGAGTGCTTCAACACGCTTCCGGATGGCTGGGGAGGCTTTCTTCGCGGGCATGAGAAAAGATTAAAGATTGGTCACGGACTCCGCCGTCAACACGGCATTTCGTACCACAGCGCCACGTTTACCGAGCGGACCGAGCTCCTTGCCGTTCAACCGGAATGTCGCTCCACCGGCGTTGCCCATCGTGATGGCAAACTGATCGCGGGCATGCAACGTCCGCCGGTACTTCGGGGGAAAGAGATACTCCACGGTATGCTTTCCGTCGATAACAACCATGATCCACAAGGAGTCGATGGTCGTAATCTCAAGGGTAAGACTGTCCGAGGATGCGTGGGAAAGCGGGGCTTCCGACCGTTGGGGCACGGCATTCGTTACCAAAGCGGCTTCGGATTCCTTCACGGCGCGGTCGAACGAGACTTCGACGGGCATCTTCGACGGGCTTTCCGTCGACCCGGAGGTGTAGAGCACCAGCACAACAATCAAGATGGCGGCAATGCCAAGAAACTGCACGAGATTACGTTGAACAAGTTTGAAAAATCGATTGCGCTGCTCGACCGCAAAGAGAGGTTTTCGCCGTTCATGGGTAATGGAATCCGGAGTCGGCAGCGGAGTCGGTTGGGAACGTTGGATTACTTCGTCGTACTTCCTGAGAACTTCGGCCGGATCGAGCTCTACCGTTTGTGCATACTCCTTGATGAACGCACGAATGTAGGGCGCGGGCAAGACTGAAAGAGTCCCGGCTTCAATCGCTTCGAGAAATTTGACGTGGATCCGCGTTGCTGCCGAGATTTGCAACAGAGAAATCTGTTTAGTCTGGCGATGCTGTTTGAGCTCTTCGCCAAAGGCTTGCAACGGGTTCATAGGATGTCGCGTGGGGAATTGCGGCACAGCAGTGAATTACTTACTCGCATGGTAGCAATTATTTGGGCGAGTTGCAACGGGGTGAGACTTGTCTTGGTGTGGCAGTAGGAACCTATTGTTATTGAAGAACTCTGGCTGTTCCGGTTAGACTACTTGAGCACTATCATCGACCGGTTCACAAGGAACTTCGCCCCCTGATGGCTAACTCCAGACAATTGATAAATATAGACACCGCTTGCTACCGAATTAGCATTCACTGCTTCTTCATGGTAGCCTGCTGGTTTGTCACTGTTAACTAGGGTTAGAATCTCTTGCCCCAGCAGGTTAAACACCTTCAGTGTAATGTACGCCGGTTCGGGAAGGTGATAGGCAATTGTCGTTGTCGGATTGAACGGATTGGGATAGTTCTGAAACAGCTCAAACTTCTCCGGCGCCGAAACGAGAATCGGTATCTCTTTGGTCCAACTCTGACCATCACCCATGCTGATGCGGAACTGCAGGCGATGTTCTTCTCCGACGGGTGCGGACTTCTCGACTGCAAAGACAAACACCGCACGTTGCTCTTCTCCCGCAGCGATAGCGCTTATCTTCTGCTCGGTTTGAGCAAACCGTAACCAGGCCGGAGTACTCTGGATACTCACGTTCACTTCAGTTGCTTCAACACTTGATGCGTTCGCAACCACAAGCTCAAGCATATTGCCCTGCGAGGCAAAGGGAATGTGGTAGAGGGTTTGGGCAATCAAGAAAGCTGGACACAGCACTACAAACAGTAAATGTCGCATGGTATGCCCCTTGCTTCGTTCACTTACTCCACTGCTGAATCAAGGCTTGAGCATCTTCTGTTAAGATCGCCGCAGCATCGTTGTCAACACCTTTACCGGTTTGCGCTTTGACTTCATTGAGAAAGGCTTGCAGAAGATTCACCGCAGATCGGTCTTGTCCCTTCTCGTGCTGGCTCGTGGCATTGTCTGCTTTTTGTTTCAGGCTGGTGTAGAGACCTTGGTTCTTGATCAGGCCGAGCTTGAAGCAGTTGTCAAGGTCTTGGAGAAGGATGCCAGGTGTGACCTCTCTTCGGATGCTGCTTTTGGTACGATCATTGAAATCATAGGTAAACACAAATGTTGCTGTTTGCCCCGAGTCTATAATGCCCCAGCTGCCTGTATTAGTAATCGGTTTCGAAACATGTCTGGCTCGGATACTTAAGTAGTAGAATCGTAACGATTGTCCGAAAACCGTAATCGCGTAGTTACCATCTGTTGCATCACCAATCATTGCCTCAATCGGATTTACTTGTGAAGGGTCTGCTTCCCCACCTTCCTCGGTGACGATGTCAATACCCGCAGCCCCGATATTTCCCCTTGGAATCTCCTCGAAGTATTGATTTGAGCTTGGATCGTACCCAAGCCTCCGGCCCTGTGGATCGATAACAAGTAATCTTACGTCGCCGTTCGCGTAGATTGTAAGATATCGGAATTGGGCTTGTATACTTGATAATAGCAAACTTTGGATGATTAGAAGGGCAACCCCCCAACGAAACACCAAAAAACGAATAACACTCATCGTTCTCATGATTCACTTCCTTTCATAGATGATCGCTCTGTAAATAACATTGCCATAGCTGTCTAATGTAGTTCTTCCCTGGTAACAACCAGGGTCCAAAATCTTGTACTTCCCACCCTCGTTCCCCGTTACAAGCACCCAGTGGTTACGAAGCTGCGTGGGATCCCTTCGGTCTGGGTTCCCAACCAATACTATCACAAAAGCTCCTGAACGCAAGTAGCTGTCCAGTGATGAAAGTGCAATAGGTGTTTTGGAGTTCCAATTCTGTTGAGTTCCAATAGGAACTGGATCAGGCTTTAGCTTAGCCGAACCATATTCAGTAACTGCCGTCCACTCCACTCCACCGTCCCAGTTCCCAGTTTTTGGATGTTTGCCAAATAGGCCGTCTTTCGTCATCTCTTCATTTAGCTTCTTAGGATCATAGTCTAACCCTACCGCCTTCAAGACCATTGCCATCGCTGTTAATGCACATCCTTTGTCTTTTATGGTATACTGTCGTTCCGGTTGTTTCACATTTCCTTTCTCATCTAATTCCTTGTAAGAGTCGTAAGGCAGATTAGCCCACGCTGAATTCGTCTGGCAATACTTCACAAAGTTTGACTTCACCCACACGCTCCCCACCCCTTCTTTGCCTAAACCCGTTACACCGACATCCACCTTCTGCGGCTCCAGACCAATCGGATTCTCCCCCGTCGCCGCAAACACCACCTGCCCACTCTTGGCGTCACTATAGGGAACATCGATGACCTCTTTGCCGACAGTACTCTTATATGCTAAGTTACCATAGCGTTCATCCACCCGCAACACGATGTTCACTTTTGTATCGGCCGGCGGGTCTATGTCGTTATCCCTCGCGTCCTTTCCCTGCACAAAAATCTTCGAGGTCTCCGTAAATGCCACCGTATCTCTCTCTACCCTCACCGCAAAATGATCCAGCACATTCTTCTTCAACGTTATCCGTACGCTATCTACCGCCTCCATCTCGGCAATGTTCCGCGCCCGTACCTTCACGGTAATGACCAAACTGTCCTGGATTTGCTCAAAATACTCTGCCGTGGTGATCGTCTCACTCGGCTCCCAGCTGATCATTGGCTCGAACTTTCCTGAACTCGGTGTGTGTTCCTCCTGTAATGTAAGAATCGGCTGATTCTCTTGTGTCAACACAATCGTCGTGTCCTGTGCGGGATGTGT
>DATLYT010000003.1:0-7357 GCA_035574455.1 Bacteroidota bacterium | reverse complement strand
GGTCACGTCGTATCCTGCAGACAGAGCTTGACCTTGTGAAGGGAATCGGGAAGAAGAGGGCAAAAGAGCTGTTGGAGGCGTTTGGGTCGGTGCAGGGGGTAAAGTTTGCGACAGAGGAGCAGTTGGCAGAGATCGTTGGGCAGTCCGTGGCAAGAAAAATCAAAGAGCATTTTGCCGCAGAGGGCGAAGAACCTCTTGGCAGCACTACTTGAGTTTACTCAGTGCCTCTCGAATCTGTTGCGCCTGCGGAGCGTCCGGAGCAAGCTGCAAGAATTTCTCCCAGTAGTATCGCATCTTCGTTTTCTCATTGACCTGCTGAAAACACAAGCCAGCGTTCAAGAATGGCTCCGCTGTCGTCGAATCAGTCTTGATCGCTTCGAGGAAATAGGGTAACGCTTCCAAACACTGGTTTTGTTCTTTGGCGATGATCACACCCATATTGTTGTACAGCTTTGCTGATCTCGGGAATCGCTTCAATGCCGTTTCCGTGAGTTTTCGGCCTTCCTCAAATCGTTCTCGTTGAATGTAGAGCCTGCCGAGTTCAACGTAAATCTCTTCTTTTGCTTGTCCGTGTTCGATAGCTTTTTCCCAGGCGCGAATTGCGCCATCAATGTTATTTTGAAGTTGATGCAAGTTGGCTAAGCTCGTCCAGACACGCCCGTTCGTTGGATAAAGCGTGAGATACTTCTCAAAGTATTCTTGTGCGCGGGTGTAGTCTCTCTGGTTCCGAAAATAAATTGCCAGCTCTTCGTAAGCATTGCCGAGGGCTCCTGTGCTCCAGAATCGCTCGTCCTGCAGCGATTGAAAACGTGCCAGTGAGCGCTCGCTACTGGCATTTATTCCAACCCAAGCAAGGGTATGCACCATGGTGATGGCAACAATCGACACCACAGCGGTGCGGAGGGCTGGATAGTTCTGGAGCCATTGCGCGATCGTCACCGCGACGAAGACAACCGCTGGGATGATGTAAAGGCCAAGCACATCCCAATCGCGGCTCATTCCAAGATCCGGGTTTGCCACGAAGACAAATCCAGCTCCGCAGAATGTTGTCAGCAGGTGAAATACCCATTGGTTGTTGCTCCACCGTTCCGTACGCCAGAAAGCGCCTATCGCAAGAGGAATCAACAGCAGCGTGAACGGCGAGATCAGGATGATTAAATTCAAGAAATCAATTATATGCCAGATGGAGAAGAGTGTGTAGGGCTGCCAGATGTTTCCGGTCATGACGGGGGAAAGGAAATGGATTTTTTCTCCACCCGTCAGATTGTTCCAGAAGGTAGCTGGTGTGTAACCGCTCAGCATGACCAATCCGGCAAACAGCAGCACGGCACTCATTACTGAGGCCAACGTCTTTTCCCATGAGCGCTTACGAAGGTCGAGATACGCAAGATAAGCGTAGGATGGAGCTAAACTCAGCATCCCGAGGTGACAAGATGCGAGGAGCGCATAGGCGAGCGATGGGAAGAAAAAAGTTGCTTTCCCTCGAAGATGCATCAAGGACAGCAGGAGATAAAGAAGTAGTGCCAAAACGGTTTGAGCGTACAGCTCGACATATCCGAAGAAGAGCTGGATGAATCCAGACCCGATGACAACAAGGCCGATGAGAAGTTGGTCGATTTTGGAAGAACTGAGTTGCTTCAGAAAGAGGGGAAAGATCGCTACTGTTCCAACCCCGAACAACACGCTGAGGTACTGAAATGTGCGTTCCGCACTCGATTCGACCTTAAGCCATGTCAGAAGGTGATACGTCTTCCAAACGATCCATCCAACAAACGGCTCGTTCCGGTAAGCAATAACGACCTCGTTGAGTTGCGAAATATTCGGCAATGTTCGCACGACGAGGAATCCATCCCCGAGGAAGTAGAGACGTTCCCTCAAGAGCCAGAAGAGCCCACCACACAGAGCGAGGACAACCAGCGCGCTTAACGAGGGAAGCTTTAGGCTGAGTCTCGATTGAGCAATCCATTGTGCTGTACGGGAGAGAAGCGATTGACCTTTGGCGGAGGCGGAAAATGCCATAAGCGCGAGAAGCGCAAGTTGGGCTTCGAGAGGGAAAAAACCGAGATGGTGAAATCCCCACGTCAAGGCATTTGGGAAAAAGGCCCCGACTGCATGCAAGCCGACCACGATAGCGCAGGTCCAAAAGATGAAACGAGAGAATGAGTCGACAGCTTGAGGGCGGGGCGAATGCTCGGCAGAAGGTTTCATCGGGGTATTAGGTATGGCGAGTGTACGGCAAAGAGTCGAGAGAAGCAACGTTGAGCAAGGCTTGGTAGCGGTGCATTTGGAGATGCCCGCTTTCCGCCAAAGGCGGATCCGCCTCTGGCGGAAAAATCCGCTGGCATGACGAAGTAACCGCAAAGCGTTTTTGGTGGTTTCCTAAAACATCTTGTGGCTGTTCTTCAACTTGGCGTTCTTAGCGGTTAATGAAATAACCGCAAAGGGCGCGAAGAAGTGCAAAGAAAGGCAGACATCTCAATTTGCGTAACATCACTGACATAAGACCCCTGCTTAAAATCCGCAGGGGTGACAATAAAAAAGAACGGGCATGACAAAAAGAAGCCACTTGGAACTCCCGCCTCCCCGAATACTTCCATTGGGGACCTATCGGGGATCTGAGCAATTGATGAACAATCCTGAAAGTGCGCCACGGCCCGAAGCTTGAAAATCTTTCTTGTTTCAACTTGCACGGTTTTGTATATTGGAAAGGCATAGGGCGCTTAGCTCAGCTGGTTCAGAGCGTACGCCTCACACGCGTAAGGTCGCTGGTTCGATCCCAGCAGCGCCCACTTCGGACGAAGGTATCCGCTGGGATATCAACCCAGGTCGTCTCTTGTTCTTTGAGCAGTTTCCTTTAATTCCTGTCCAGCGAGGCAGGGAAGGAACATCCCACGAGTGTGTTTGTTGTACGGAGTTACTCCGCAAGTTGCCTCCTTTCCGATGCCGGACTGGAGGCAATGTTGTTTTTGAGAGGACTCTATGAAACGAACAAAATTGATTGATGCAGTCGGTTTTCGTCGAACGGTCAGTCGACTGGCGCATGAGGTTTTGGAAAGGAACAAGGGGGCGGACAATCTTGCACTGGTCGGCATCCGCACCCGCGGTGATTTTCTTGCCCGTCGCCTCGCGACGATGATTGCAGACATCGAGGGCAAAAATGTTCAGGTCGGTAGCCTGGACATTACGCTCTATCGAGACGATTTGCGCGGTCGGCTCGACCAGCCCCAACTCAAAAGCACCGAAATCCTCTTTGACCTCACCGACAAAGTCGTTGTCTTAGTTGACGATGTGCTGTTCACGGGCAGGACAGTTCGCGCGGCACTGAATGCGCTCATGGATATTGGCAGACCGGCGCAGATTCAGCTCTTGGTCTTGGTCGATCGCGGGCATCGGGAGTTGCCGGTGAAGGCAGATATTGTCGGAAAAAACGTGCCGACCTCGCTCAAACAAGAGATTCAAGTGTTGATGACGGAGGTAGATGGGGAGGACGCGGTGTTCCTCGTTGAGCGTGATGAGGACGCGCGGGAAACCAAGGAGAAACAACCATGAAACTCCACGGCAGACACCTTCTCGGATTGGACGGAATGCCGCGCGAGGATATTCAGCTTATCCTGGACACGGCAGTCTCCTTCAAAGAAGTACTCGAGCGGCCGATCAAAAAAGTTCCTCCCCTCCAAGGAAAAACGATTGCCAATATGTTTTTCGAGAGCTCAACACGGACACGGCTCTCGTTCGAATTGGCAGAGCGTCGATTATCGGCAGACGTGGTCAGCTTCACGACGGCAGGGAGCAGTGTGGCCAAAGGGGAGACGCTGAAAGATACCGCCCGTAATATCGAGGCAATGAAGATTGACATGGTGGTCATTCGTCATTCTGCTCCGGGCGCTGCACACTTCCTGAGCCGTGTGGTGAATGCCAATGTCATCAACGCCGGTGATGGGTCGCACGAGCACCCGACGCAGGCATTGCTCGATATGTTCACGTTACGAGAAAAGCACGGCTCGCTCGACGGCTTGCGTGTGTGCATCGTCGGTGATATTACTCATAGTCGCGTGGCACGGTCGAACATCTTTGGTTTGAAGACAATGGGGGCAGAGGTTTCTGTCTGCGGACCTGCTACGCTGATTCCGCGTGAAATTGAAAATTTGGGTGTGAAGGTTTATCACAGACTGGAGGATGTTGTGCAGGACGTCGACGCGCTGAATGTCCTCCGCATTCAGCTTGAGCGACAACAGCGCGGGCTGTTCCCGTCGCTGCGAGAGTATCACCGTTATTTCGGAGTTACAAAAGAAAAACTGGCACGAGCGACAAAGCCTATTACTATCATGCATCCCGGACCGATCAATCGGGATGTCGAGATCTCTGCCGACCTTGCCGATGGAGAACACTCGGTCATTCTCCAGCAGGTTACCAACGGTGTGGCGGTGCGAATGGCCGTCTTGTATCTCCTTGGCATTTCCAACTGAAAGGATTCTCATGAAGCTCCTGTTGAAAAACGGTACCCTCATCGACCCTGTCTCTGGAAAGGACGAAATGTTCGACCTCCTGATTGTCGACGGTCGCATCGAGAAGATGGGCAAATCGCTTTCGGCAGACAAAGCGGCTCAGGAAATTCCCCTCAAAGGTAAGATCGTTGCACCCGGTTTCATCGACATGCATGTTCATCTGCGTGAGCCGGGATTTGAGCACAAGGAAACGATCGAAACAGGTTGCCGCGCGGCAGTGGCAGGCGGATTCACAGCGGTTTGTTGTATGCCGAACACCAACCCGTGCATCGACGATGAGTCGGTAGCTCGCTACATTCAAGAAAAAGGAAAGTCGGTGTGCGAGGGGATTGTCGACGTTTATCCTATCGCTGCAGCGACCAAAGGGAGGCAGGGAGCTGAGCTTTCTCCCATGGCGGAGCTGGTTGACGCTGGAGCGGTCGCATTTACCGACGATGGCAGCCCCATCATGAGTGCGGAGATTATGCGACGCGCGTTGGAGTACTCTTCGATGTACGGCACTCCCATTATCCAACATGCCGAAGACTCGACGCTGACGCACGGCGGGTGTATGCATGAAGGCTTTGTCTCGACACGTCTGGGCATGCCGGGAATTCCACCCATCGCAGAGTCTCTCATGGTGGAGCGGGACGTAACGCTCGTTCGGTACATCCCACGCGCCCGCTACCATGTTGCCCATATCAGCACAAGGGGGGGCATTGCGGCGGTACGTGCTGCCAAAAAGGAAAAGCTCAATGTGACCTGCGAGGTAACTCCCCACCATTTCACCCTCACGGATGAAGCGGTGGTAGGCTTTGACACGAACACAAAGATGAACCCCCCTCTGCGTACTCGAGAAGATGTCGAAGCGGTGAAAGAAGCGCTGCGCGACGGTACCATTGACGTCATCGCCACTGACCATGCTCCACACACGATTGACGAAAAAGAAGTGGAGTATACGTTGGCCCCGTTCGGTATTGTCGGACTTGAAACTGCTGTTGGACTTGCGATCACGGAGCTTGTTGAACCTAACGTTCTCTCCATCGTTCAACTCATCGAAAAACTTTCCACAAATCCTCGACGCATCCTCTCACTCCCTCCCATCCAGATCAAAGAGGGCGAACGTGCAAATCTTACCCTGATCGACCCAACGGTCGAATGGACGGTTGATACACAACGCTTCCAATCTAAGTCCAAGAACTCCCCATTTCACGGCAGAAGGCTCAAGGGGAAGGCCATTGGCGTTATCAATAATGGAAAGTTTCGTCTCTCGCAGCCGTAGGGGAGTCCGTCCACAATACTGAACGAAACGTCTTTTGTCAGAAACGTCTTTGACCTTCACGAAGGTCTTATATCAGCAAAAACGGGAGTAATCTGTCTTGGCACATACTTTGGAGGAAGCAGTTGAGTATCGGAAAGGGAGTGTTTATGAAATCGTTTATTTTTCTATTGGTATTTGCACTCTTCGCTTCGGGGTGCGACAATTTTGTAGAAATCGACCGCACGCCGCCTGCAGCGCCGCGTGGCATTCGCACCGTTTCACTCGACAACGCCGTCGAAATTACCTGGTTACCGAACACCGAGCCTGATATTGCGGGATATAAAATATGGACCAGCGACCGGTATGACGGCCGATACCAACTGATTGGCGACACGCGCGATACGCGGTTTGTCGACCGAGGAGCACGGAATGGAACGACATACTACTATGCCCTGAGCGCTTATGACATTGAGGGGAATGAAAGTGAGCTGAGCGATGAGGAAGTGTATGATACGCCGCGTCCTGAGGGATATGGTGTCCGGCTTTCGAACTATCGCACGGCACCATCCTCAGCAGGGTATGATTTTTCGACCTATTCGGTTGGCCGCTACGATGATGAGTTTACCGATCTCTTTTTTGAGAACTTCAACGGTCGATATTATCTGAATGTCTGGAATGATACGGACATCCAGGATATGGGCTACACGCGAACTCTTGATGAAATTTCGGTTGCTCCGACCCAAGGGTGGTCGCCGTCGAAATCTGCCGAAGCGATTGTCGGTCACACGTACGTGATCTGGACGTGGGATGACCACTATGCCAAAGTTCGTGTGCGGGAAGTGAATGCCAGCCAGGTTGTGTTTGATTGGGCTTACCAGACAGCAAAGGGAAATCCCGAATTGAAGCGTGCGGTTCCTCCAGACGGGAAGCGAGACATCCGAAAGATGGGAGCGCCGTCGGTCAACCAGTAACCGCAGGAGGACATATTCAGGCGGTACCTTTAACGAGCCCCACAAGAGGCCAGACGATGAAAGGTATCGCCTGAAGTGTTCTTGTTGTAAACGTTTGACTTTTGCGTCGTTTTCTGATACTTTTTATCGCACATGAAGAGCATGTTTCTGCTCATATGGCTGGTAGCGGTTATCCCCCTGTTGGCTCAAGTCCCCGCCTCGAAGCTTAAACTCAATGAACGCACCGATACCTCTTCGCGGCTTCCTCTCGATCGTCAGACTGTCGATGTGCAGGGGTATTTTCTCGAACTCGAAAAGGGCATCGCAACGGGTAGTATGAGTTTTCTTCTCAGCATGATCGGTCAACAGGTCTACATTGATATTGCAGGTGCAGAGCGAGGGTACTTTTCATCGAATCAAGCGGCTTCGCTGCTTCAGAGTTTTTTTGCTCAACGAAGGTCTATAACGTTTACGTTTTCGAATGTGAACCAACGCGCTCCTTCACCCTATGCGACGGGACGGTATACATTTCTGTATCGAGGAACGCGGGAATCTGTGCAGATCTATGTTGCCCTCGCGCGTCAGGATTCTCGGTGGGTAATCTCGCAGTTTAACATTTACTAATTGGCTTCGATGGCGTTCTTGCAAACCTTATCCCATTC
>DATLYT010000002.1:0-5666 GCA_035574455.1 Bacteroidota bacterium | reverse complement strand
CACCAACCGCAATGCCCAAACGCACGGACATCGAATCTGTTCTCATCATCGGCTCGGGACCGATCGTTATCGGTCAGGCCTGCGAGTTTGATTACTCGGGAACACAAGCCTGCAAAGTCCTGCGTCAAGAAGGTTATCGCGTTATCCTCATCAACAGCAATCCTGCCACGATCATGACCGACCCGGACCTCGCCGACGCGACGTACGTCGAGCCGATTACGCCGGAGTTTGTCGAGAAGATTATCGACCGCGAGCGGCCGGATGTCATTCTGCCAACCATGGGTGGGCAGACAGCCCTCAACACCGCTGTTGCTCTTGCCGAAAACGGGGTACTGGAACGCTACGGCGTTGAACTTATCGGCGCGAAATTAGAGGCGATCAAGAAGGCAGAAGATCGCGAGCTCTTCCAGAAGGCGATGAAGAACATCGGCCTTGAGACACCGCGCGGTGGCTTTGTGAGATCGCTCGACGAGGCGATGAAGATCGCGGAGATGACCGGCTTCCCGGCCATCATCCGACCTTCCTTTACGCTCGGAGGAACAGGAGGGGGGATTGCATACAATCGCGAAGAGTTCCGCGAAAAAGTCGAACACGGCTTGCAAAGTAGTCCTATCCACGAAGTCCTCATTGAGGAATCCGTTATCGGCTGGAAGGAGTATGAGCTTGAGGTGATGCGCGACTTGAAAGACAACGTCGTCATCATCTGCTCGATTGAGAATTTCGACCCGATGGGTGTGCACACGGGCGATTCGATCACCGTGGCTCCAGCACAGACGTTGACGGACAAAGAATACCAGGCGATGCGTGATGCGGCGAAGAAGATCATCCGCGAAATCGGTGTGGAGACAGGTGGTTCGAACATCCAGTTTGCCGTCAATCCCGAGAACGGTCGAATGCTGGTCATTGAGATGAACCCGCGCGTCTCGCGGTCTTCGGCGCTTGCCTCGAAAGCCACGGGATTTCCCATCGCCAAGATGGCGGCGAAGCTGGCGGTCGGATACACGTTGGATGAAATTCCGAACGACATCACCAAAGAAACACCGGCCTCGTTCGAGCCGACGATCGACTATTGCGTCGTAAAGATTCCGCGTTGGGATTTTGAGAAATTCAAAGGTGTCGATGAGACGCTTGGTGTGCAGATGAAATCCGTCGGTGAAGCGATGGCGATTGGCAGAACGTTCAAAGAAGCGTTGCAGAAGGCCTTGAGGTCGCTCGAGCAGGGTCGGTTTGGTCTGGGTGCGGATGGCAAGGATCTGTTCGAGTGGCGTGAGTTAACGCCGCAGAAAAAGGCCGGCCTGAAGAAGAAAGTTCTCGACCAGCTCAAGATGCCGAAGCCGCAAAATGTCTTTTATTTGCGCTACGCGTTCCAATTAGGCATCGAGCTGGATGAGATTCATCGAATCACGAAAATCGACCCGTGGTTCCTGTATAACATCCAGCAAATCGTCAGTCTCGAAAAAGAACTCTCCTCATACAGACCGATCGTCGATAAGCAGGCGAAATCCGGCAAAGAACGTGTTCCCTCGCCGGTGACGAAGGAAATCATGCTCAAGGCGAAGCAGTACGGCTTCTCCGACCGACAGCTCGCACACATTTGGGGAACAACGGAGAAGTCAGTAAGGCAGTTAAGAAAGAGTTTGGGCGTAATTCCGTCGTTCAAGGTGGTCGACACGTGCGCGGCCGAGTTCGAAGCCTATACGCCGTACTACTACTCAACGTACGACGAAGAGAACGAATCAGTCCGGCACGAGAGGAAGAAGGTGGTCATCCTTGGCGGTGGACCGAATCGCATCGGCCAGGGGATTGAGTTCGACTATTGCTGTGTGCACGGCGTCTACGCGTTGAAGGAGGAGGGAGTCGAGACGATCATGATCAACTGCAACCCGGAAACTGTCTCGACAGATTACGATACCACCGATAAACTCTACTTCGAGCCGCTCACGCTCGAGGATGTCCTGAACATCTGCGACCATGAGCAACCGGACGGTGTGATTGTGAGCTTCGGTGGACAAACGCCGCTGAAGCTCGCGAAGGGCTTGGAAGAGCACGGGGTGAAGATTCTCGGCACATCTCCAGACGGTATCGACATTGCAGAAGATCGTGAACGGTTCGGTGCATTGCTGAAGAAACTGAAGATCGCTCATCCGAAATATGGCACGGCGTACTCGATCAACGGCGCGGTACTTGTGGCAGAGCAGATCGGTTATCCGGTGTTAGTCCGGCCATCGTACGTATTGGGCGGGCGAGCAATGGAGATCTGCTATAACAGCGATGCGGTTCGTGAGTACATGAAAAAAGCGGTGGACGTCTCGCCCGAACATCCCGTGCTGATCGACAGATTCCTTGAGGATGCCTTCGAGTTTGATGCGGATGCCGTCAGCGACGGGAAAGAGGTCTTTATTGGTGGGATTATGGAACATATTGAAGAAGCGGGTATTCACTCTGGAGACAGCGCCTGCGTCATTCCGCCATACATGATCTCCAAAGAGAAACTTGAACAGATCCGCTCCTACACAGTCAAGCTCGCGAAGGCGCTCAAAGTCGTAGGGTTGATTAACGTTCAGTATGCGATGAAGGACGGGGAAGTGTACGTCATCGAGGCGAACCCACGAGCTTCTCGAACTGTACCTTTCGTGAGCAAGGCAATCGGTGTGCCGTTAGCCAAGGTCGCGGCAAAGGTCATGGTGGGCAGAACGCTCGAAGAGCTCGGGGTCAAGGATATCGATTTCCAGGCACTCAAACACATCTCGGTCAAAGAAGCCGTCTTTCCGTTTTCCAAGTTCCCACGCGTTCCCGTCTTCCTCGGTCCCGAAATGCGCTCGACGGGCGAGGTCATGGGCATCTCACCAACGTTCGGCGGCGCTGTTGCGAAGTCGCAAATTGCGGCAGGCAACACCCTGCCGACGGAAGGTACTGTTTTCATCAGCGTCAACGATAGCGACAAGAACACCATCACGCTGAACATTGTGCGCGACTTTGTGAAGTTGGGCTTTTCGATTGTCGCAACGGAAGGCACACAGAAGTTCTTGCTCCAGAATGGCATCGCGGCAGGCCATGTGTATAAAGTCAATGAAGGTCGTCCCAACGTCGTCGACCTCATCAAGAATGGAAAGATTCAACTTGTCATTAATACGCCGCTCGGAGAAGAATCGCGCTACGATGAGTATGCCATCGGTTGGGCGGCGATCGAACACAAAGTTGCCTTTATCACGACCCTATCCGCCGCGGCCACTGCTGTGAAGGGGATTGAGAAGCAGAAAGAGGAATCCCTCCAAGTCAAAAGCCTCCAAGAGTACCACAAAGAGATCGCTTGGTAATGTGTCTGTTTTGTTCGCTGGACGCAAAGCGTCCCTTGCGGAACGAACTGTACTGTCTCGGTGTCTAATACTGTAGGTCGATTGAGTGCTCCGTCGCACTCTTGAACGCACCCTTTGGACGATCTCGTCGGAAATCCTTGACTTCCAAAGCGTATTCCCGTAAATTAAAGTCGTCAGTTCAGTTGCCTCATTCTCTACTTTAAGCTTAGTGCGTTACTTACGGCATATCTGCCTGTTGTACCAAGAGACCCAGAGAGGCCTCGTTGCGTTATTCTCTCTATTCCTGCTGATCTTCTTCGTTGTTGCTCGACCACTTCACGCGCAAGTTTCCTCCCCAATAGTTTCTCCAAGCGTCGCCGAGGAACAAGATTTTGCATTTGCGTACGGATTGTATAAGGATAATCTGTATCAGCAAGCGTTGGAACAGTTCAACGCGTTCGTTGAAAAATATCCGAACAGTCTGCGACGCGGTGAAGCGGAGTTCCTCGCTATAGATTGCCGCTACCAGCTCCAGCAGTACGCCGACGTTGTTCGCTTGTTAACGCTCTACGTGAACCACTATCCCGCCACGCAACTCACCGATGATGCCTACTTTCGTCTCGGCGAAGCGCGGCTGAAGCTCAAGAATATTCCCGAAGCTATCGCGGCGTTCAAAACCGTGCTGGACAATTTTGGCGACCGTGAGCTTGCAGGCGAGGCCGCGTTCTGGATTGGGGAAGCATCGGTCCGGGTGGAAGATTATGATAACGCTCTGAAATACTACACGCTCTCGTACGAGCATTTCCCCAACAACCGGCTACGGGACTATGCGGTATACTCCGTGGCATGGACGCATCAGCAAAAGAAAGAATATGCCAAGGCAGTGGAGTGGTACGAACGATTAATGAAAGAATTTTCACAAAGTAGCCTCGTCTCAGCATCGATCGTTCGTGTAGGAGAATGCTACTACTATGTAAAAGAGTATCAAAAAGCCATCAACTATCTGACGTCTGCAAAGCCGAACATCAAGGAAGCTCAAGAGCAAGCCGAGGCGGATTATCTGATTGCTGAAGCGTATTATCACCTTGAGCAGTATGCTACCGCTCAGCAGCGTTATGAGGAGTTCCTCGTAGCCCATCCCGGGAACAAGTTAGAGCGCGAAGTGATCTACGCGCTGGGCTGGAGCTTGTTGAAGCAGAAAAAATTTCCTCAGGCCGCCGAAGTGTTCGGCAGATTAACGACGGGCAACGATGCGTTGGCTCATGCAGGACTCTATCGTCGCGGAGCTGCGACAAAACTCGCAGGCGATCGAAAGAGTGCTTTACAAATCTTTCAGGAAGTCGCGACTCGGTCGCCCAAAGGAGAGTTTTCCGATAACGCGCTCTACGATGCTGGTGTGATCTTGTATGAGGAGAAAGATTATCCGGCCGCACGAAAGTTTTTCGAACAAGTGTACCAACAGTATCCCTCCAGCGAAATACTTCCCGATGCTTATCGAATGGCGGGAGAGTGCTGGGTGGCTGAGTCGAACTTTGATCGGGCATTGGAGATGTTCGACACTGCCCTCAAGCAACCAAATGCTTCTCAAGATGTAAAAAGCAGCGCTTCATACCAGGCAGCGTGGTGCCTTTATAAACTAAGGAGATATGGAGAGGCAGTAGATCGGTTTTCGGCGTTTGTGCAAAACTATCCAAGCCATCCACAGGCTGCGGACGCCTCATTCTGGCGAGGTGAGGCGCTCTATCAGACGGGGAATTACAACGACGCCATAGCGGCTTATCAGGCGGTCGCGAACCTTGCGAACCACGAACGGAAGGAAGAGGCGTTGTACGGCATTGCCTGGTCATACTACAAGCTCAATGATTTTGCGAAAGCGCGGCAGGCGTTTGATCGGCTGCTGGGAGCGTTTCCCAATGGAAAGTTCGTCTTCGATGCGCGCATCCGGCTGGGTGATTGTTATTACTTCTCAAAAGACTACAAGAGTGCTGCGGCTGCCTACCGCACTGTCACCCGACAGTATGCACAACGCGAAGGCGTGGACTACGCCGTCTACCAGCTCGGCCAAACGTACTTCCGCGATGGTGATGCAGCGTCTGCTTCTCAGCAATTCTCGACGCTGATCCGATCCTACCCCACGTCATCGCTTGCGGACGACGCGCAATACGCGTTAGGCTGGATTCTATTCCAGCGCAAGTCGTACGCCGATGCGATCAAAGAGTTTCAAAAAGTCGTTACAGCATTCCCGTCGAGCGAGCTGGTTCCACGCGCACTCTACAGTATTGGCGATTCGCATTACAACCTTCAGCAATACGCCGAAGCGGAGAAAGCGTACCGGCAGGTGATCGACCGATTTCCGCAAAGTCCCCTTGT
>DATLYT010000001.1:0-2793 GCA_035574455.1 Bacteroidota bacterium | reverse complement strand
ACCTTGTCCTGCGTAGCATCAGATTATTATTGAAAAAAACTTTGCGGACTTTGCTATCTTTGCGAGAGGCCTACTGTTGAATTTTACAGAAGTGTTATTTGGTAACTTCAGCAGGGCGTGAATTTTTTCAATGCGTTATGTGTTTACTTCTCTGCTTTCTTCTTCAACTCCGCCAACTTTTGCAGCGCTTCCAGTGGCGTCATCTTCTCGAGGTCGAGTTTCCGCAGCTCTTCTCGGAGAGCGTCATCCTTCATCTCAAAAAGCGTCATCTGGATTTCGCGGGCGTGCATTCTTCCATGATGCTTTTCTCCTTTGCCCACTTTCTCTCCTGTCTGTCCAGCAGTCGGGCCCGCATTGCCACTGACCGTCAATTCGCTTCCTTCTAAGTTCTTCAGTATCTGCTTGGCTCGGTCCGTCACCTCTTCTGGTAGTCCCGCCATTTGGGCGACCTGAATGCCGTACGAATGGTCAGCAAAGCCCGGCATCACTTTGTGGAGGAAGATCACCTTGTCACCGTATTCCCGCACGTCGACCTTGTAGTTCTTGATGCGCGGATACAGCTCGGCAAGCTCGTTCAGTTCATGGTAGTGTGTGGCGAACAGTGTCTTTGCCCCGATTCGCTCGTGCAGATATTCCGTTAATGCCCAGGCAATGCTGATGCCGTCGAAGGTGCTGGTGCCGCGGCCGACCTCGTCGAGCAGGATCAGACTCCGCTTCGTCGCTGTGTTGACGATGTGTGCCGCTTCGTGCATCTCGACCAGAAAGGTGCTCTCACCCGATGCAATGTTGTCGCTCGCCCCCACGCGGGTGAAGATTTTGTCCACGATGCCGATTCGTGCAGACGAGGCGGGGACGAAGCTCCCGATCTGCGCCAAGAGGACAATCAAACCTGTTTGGCGTAAGTAGCTCGACTTGCCACTCATATTCGGTCCGGTAATCACGAGAATCTGGTCGCGTTCGGTATCGAGATACACATCGTTGGGCGTATACCGCTCGCCGGGCGGCAACAGGCGCTCGATGACCGGATGGCGGCCGTCTTTGATTTCGATTATGAGCGAATCGTCAACCGTGGGGCAAACATACTCATACTCGACGGCAACCGACGCTAGCGATTGGAAACAATCGAGCATCGCGATGGCGTGCGCATTTTGCTGGATCGCTGCAGTATGTTCCGCCACACGCAGACGGAGCTCGTTGAACAGCTGCATCTCCAGCGCAAGAATCTTCTCCTCGGCATGGAGGATTTTTTCCTCGTATTCCTTGAGTTCGGGGGTGATATAACGTTCGGCATTGGTGAGGGTCTGCTTGCGGATGTAGTCGGCGGGGACTTTCTCCTTATGCGCGTTGGTAATCTCAATATAATAACCGAAGACGTTGTTGTAGCCGACCTTCAACGAGGGGATCCCCGTGCGTTGACGTTCCTGCTGCTGGAGCCTGGCAATCCAATCCTTGCCGTGGAAGGCAAGATTCCGTAGATCGTCTAACTCGTTGTTGTATCCCGGACGTATCACACCGCCATCTGCAAGTGCCAACGGCGGGTCGTCTGCGATCGCTGAACGAATTTGCACCACAAGCTCGGACAGCGGGTCCAGTTGCTCTCGGAGTTGTACCAGTAAGGTCGACTTTGATTGGCCGAGGAATGATTTCAGGTGGGGGATTTGACTTAACGCATCGCGCAGGTAGTTGAGCTCGCGAGGGTTGGCTCTGCCCGTCGATATTTTTGCGATGAGTCGCTCAAGGTCCCCAATCGAAGCCAGCTCGTTCCGGATTTTGTCGCGCGTAGGCTTCTGCGTCACGAGCTCCTGTACCGCATCGAGGCGTTCTTGAATCGGCGCTAACTTCTTGAGCGGCTGGTTCACCCATCGTTTGAGCAGTCGTCCGCCCATCGGCGTCTGCGTTCTGTCGATGACCGAAAAGAGCGTTCCACCAGCTTGGCCGGCGAGTGAAGAGGAGATTTCGAGATTGCGCTTCGTCGATTCGTCGAGCGCCATGAATTCGGAGATGTCGTGCGGTGTAATCTTCCTAATGTGCGGGAGATTGGCTTTTTGCGTCTCCTGCAGGTAGTTCATCACCGCTCCCGCGGCCACGATCCCGATACGCATCTCTTCCACACCGAACCCCTTCAACGAGTGCGTCTTGAAATGGTTCACGAGTAGTTCGTAGCCGTAGTCAACATGGAAAACCCAGTCATCGAGCTTCGAGTACAATCCGCGAAACCTCTCTTTGAGTAAACCCTTGATGGTCTCGGCGTCTCGCTTCTGCACGAGAATCTCCGCGGGCTGCAGCGTCTCCACCTGTTCGGCGAGATTGCGGAGCGGAAATTCACTCACGACGTATTCTCCCGTCGAGACGTCGATGAACGCAAAGCCAACCTTCTCGCTCGCCGTTGCCAGGGCGGAAGGGAGGGCGATCGCGGCGAGATAGTTATTCTGTTTCTGCTCGAGGACTTTTTCGGAAAACGCAACGCCCGGAGTGACGACTTCGATTACGTCGCGCTTCACGATGCCCTTTGCGAACTTCGGGTCTTCGAGTTGCTCGCAAACGGCGACGCGGTAGCCGGCTTTCAGGAGTTTCGGGAGGTAGGATTCGAGGGCATGGTAGGGGAATCCGGCTAACGGCACATCGCCCGCTGAACCGCTGCCGCGTTTGGTGAGGGTAATGCCGAGAACTTTCGAGGTGATCTTTGCATCTTCGTCGAACGTCTCGTAAAAATCTCCCATGCGAAAGAGCAGGATCGTGCCCGGATATTTGGCCTTCACCTGCTGGTATTGTTTCATTAAGGGAGTCGACATG